>CAISJJ010000547.1 GCA_903885595.1 uncultured Bacteroidales bacterium | reverse complement strand
ACGTTTTTTGTCAGGTTATTTCGTCACACGTGTCACGTTTTTCCGTCACGTTTGTAAGCCTCCGGTCAGCTGCATTGGGTAAAGTTGTAGGTACAATAAACCGATGGATATTCGACTTAGATTTAGGATATGGATTTTATTGTCAACCAAACCGCCTTATCTGTAAGCAGGTCCTTATAAAGAAAATCAGAAGCAAGAGATTTCAAAAGTTTCATTTCATTTCCAGGGTTTAGCACTATGTCGGGATAGTACCCATATATCATCCGGTGTTCCAGCAATCTTTTTTCGGTGAGGAACCCGTGATGATCGGCCATTTCACCAAATGAAAACGGATGAAGGAAAAATTCAAACTTTCGGTCGGTCCCGTTTGAAATGATCTTCCTCTTTCCCTTTCTCCTTTTTTATAAACTTATTGATACGGTCAGTCATCAGTTTGTTTTCATCAATTTGTTGTTTTGTGGTGGGATGTAAAAAATGAATATATTCTGAACTTATCCAACCATTTGGAGCCACTTTTTTATACAAACTCAAAGCGTCACAGAAAATATAATTCAATATTTCAGTACACTCCGCGTCTGTTTTATGTAAATTATCATCTAACATTGTCTTGCTAATTTTCTGTACGGGACATTCTGCCACTGAGATGATCTTTTATCAGCCTTATAAACCCTCCTGTAAAGCGCTGCCCCCCCCGTGATTCCAACCAAAACCACCAACTGATAAGCCAGAGACAATTGCCTGGCCAGGGCGATGATGAGGAGGTTTCAGGTTGCAGGTTTCGGGTTGCAGGTTTCAGGTGACCGATGACCATCGTCCGTCGTCAGTCGACCGTCGTATGGCTTCGCTCCGGTTCAGGTTTCACGTTTGTTGATTGGTCCGTTTGATGCCGGTAGTGAGGATTCTCATAAGGTATCAACTTTATCACAAATATCAATAATATGATCGAGCCCATAAAGAATTGCAGTTTCATCAATCTACATCCAATTGAATAATCTTAAGATTAAATTATAATGAGTTCTTGCATACGTTGTGTCTTTAACCTGACTTCCTTTTAAAAAACACACCGTGGAATTGATATTATTTGCTGGAATTCTTTAAAAATCATTTTCTCTTTCTACTTGATTTTTACGTTTTTTGTTGTTTCTTTGTATTATGATATAGTTCCCGGGAGCCCCTGAAGCAATTCAAGCTCCCGGGTTTTGTTTTTCTGCTAAAAGTCATTCCCTGCACCACCCGTTGCTTAAAAATTTTCAAGTTTCAGGTTTACCTTTGTAACGCGTCACGTACAAGTCTTGAATGCGAACTCCGATCACTTGGTTTGTCGATGATATTAAAATGACCGGCAACCTGGAAATAGATGTTAATCGCGGCCGGAAGAATTGATGTGCAGAATAAATATGGCAACAAGAGTTCGATTTTCAAGAACAAGGTTCGAGGACCGAGGACGGAGGACGGATGACGGAGGACCGAGGACCGAGGACGGAGGACGGATGACGGAGGACCGAGGACCGAGGACCAAGGACCGTCGTCTGTCGTCTGTCGTATGGCTTCGCTCCGGTTCAAGTTGTGGTTGTTAATAGCACGGATAAATGGGGCAATTTTCATGAAGTTGGGGCGGGCTCCGACAACGGACATGATTTTACAACCTGGATATTCAAATTTGAAGTTGATTATGATTCATGTGTTAATAATTTTGATTTCAATGGTCACATGGAATATCCATAATTATCATTAACGGTTTGCATGAACATTGTTCCTATGGATATTTCATGGAATAATTAACTTTGTAAGAAATTAAAATTATGGATACTTTACTGAACAGGGTTACTATTGACAGTTCTGTTTGCAATGGGAAGCCCACAATCAGAGGCAAACGCATTACTGTACAAACGGTTTTAGAGTTTTTAAGTTCGGGAGACTCCATTGATGAGATTTTACACCAATATCCCACCCTGGAACATGACGATATCAGCGCTTGTATAAAGTTTGCCGCTGAATTGATGAACCATCAATATTCTGTAAAAGCATTCGCGTGATGGCTAAATATTTGGTTGATGCGAATCTGCCTTATTATTTTGGGCTTTGGAACAATCCTGATTTTATTCACGTAAATGATCTGAATGACTCATGGAGCGATGAAACTATCTGGGAATATGCACGTGATCACAAACTGATAATTATTACGAAATATGTTGATTTTTCTCACAAGGTTCTGTTGCAAGGGACTCCTCCGAAGGTTATCCATTGTAAGTTTGGAAACATGAGAATTAAAGAGCTTCATTTTCTTATATCCAGAATGTGGCCTGATATTGAAACCCTGATTGCTGATAGTAGCCTGATAAATGTATATACCGACAGAATCGAAATAATCAAATAATCATTTTTGTGCAGGCGCCTGGTTTTCGGGACAAAGCATTGCGCAAATCATGTTGCATTATCAGAAACTGAAATTAATGATTGACAATCTGGGATATGGTGGTAAAATTGATAACAAAATTGTTTGAATGTCTCCATTACAATTTAAGGAGCATTGCTGAGTGATGAATTGTAATGATTTCGATCAAATTACCGGAATTATACCTATAGATAATTCTGTAACTGCCAAAAATTACTTCCCGGAGGTTTTCATTTCCAACTTCAGGGACAATTCTACCCATTTGAGGATGATTTTTTAAAATATTCACCTGCTCGCGAATTCTGATAACTTGAATTCTTGCATATTTAATGGAATCTTTCGAGATATATGAAAAAATATTCTCAAGATCCTCTGCAGCTTGAATAGTCCAAATCAGTCGAGCCATCTAACAATTTTTGCATCCAGCTCTTTTTCTGAAAGCACAAGATTGTTGTCGGCCTGATCCAGCCCTTTTTCGATTTTTTCAAGAAGTACAATTTGATCAAGAATTTCATCAATTGTCACGTTATCCGGAAGTTTCTGAATACCGGATATAACTTTTTCTTTTGTGAGCATAATGTCCTTTTTTACAAAGATAATTAATCTAAGTCAACCATGTGCTAAAGGAGTGGACAATTCAACACAAGCTTATTATTTGCCGAAACCGTGGCACAGCTTGTATTTTTTCCTACTTCCACAAAAACAGGGGTCATTTCTGCTTGCCTTTGTGCTCTTTAACTAACAACATTAACATCAATGTTCATTTTCTTAAGAAGGCGTGTAATAAAATTTTGTTCCTCTTTTGTTTTTGGTTTTATTACTATTGTTGACATGCTTTTAAATTTGTTGTAAAGTTACAAAATTTTAAGGCTAAGGTTTCACAAATTTTGTCACGCATCACGCGTTTTACCCTGTTACCCTGTCACCTTGTTACCTTGTCAGCTCGTCACCCTGTTACCTTTTACAAAGATGTATAACGCCGCTAACCCCCCCGTGATTCCAACCGAAACCACCAACTGATAAGCCAAAGACAATTGCCCCGCCAGGACGATGATAAGGAGGTTGATGAGCATTTGAGCTATGGTGTAGCCTGTTGAAACTTTTACATGGGAAATTCCTGATTCGTTGGCGAGGAACTGATACAGGTGGCTGCGGTGGGCTGCAAAGATGTTTTCGTGGCGGGTTAACCGGTAAAGGATGGTTAAAAAGGTATCGACGCCATAAACGATCATGAACATCAGGTAGAGGGGGTTGCCGGTGGTCAGTATGTATTTTTGATCGGGCGAGTTTGGTTTATCTTTGATGGTTTGTTCGACAATACTGCTTTTTCGCAATGGAACAAGATATAATTCCCTGAACCTGTCACGGCTATTAAATTTTAAAACGCCTAACAAATCATCAACTTTAAGAGGACATAAACACATTGCCATAACACTCAATAGAGTAATGTTCCTTTTCGATAATAGCTTGCGCCCTTTTTCAGCCAGACTTACTCCCTTTTGAAAATCTTCAAATTGTATATTGTTGATTTTATGCATTCTGACATTCTTCAGCTTACTCCCTTTTTCCACCCAGCCTGACCCCTTTTGAAAAAGGAACAAATCTGTATCTTCAATTTCTTCGAGCTTTTGAAGCAATGGAAGTTGCTTTAATTCAGACAGGGCCTTATCTGGAAAATTTTCAATATCAAATCCTAAAAAGGATATTATCTTTTCAGCTTTATGCCCAAAAACCGGACATGAAAGTGGAACTATAACACGGAACTTATCATCCTCAATAAATATTGGTTTTGCTCCATTTGCATAAATTTTCAAGTACTTCTTTACATTCTTGACGCCTGAACCTAATTCATCCGTCCATCTGAATTCAGAGAAAAACTTACGGATGGTCGGATTTTTTGCATATGGGCTAAATGCATCCAACGATAATATTCCCTTAAAAAGCGGTCTGTTGGGGTTCCTGATTCTCAGCTGGATCCTGTATTTCAAGCAATGAGAGGTTCTTTATAACTGTCTCTTTTAAATCTTGAAGAGCAAATTTCAGAAAAGAGTCATTAAGCGTATTCTGAATCTCATGATTGATAATCCTTTATATTATCACTTAAACCCGCATTATGTATAGCCTTTGTTAGCATTTGTTTTAATTCTTTTGATGTCGGAACTTTCCCTTTGAATTTGTCCGGCAACTTATGTGTTAGCTTATATTCAGATACTCCAATTGGCTTGTTACTGGATCTTAATGCATATTCAACTTCGATATTGTCCTTTAATGGACATAGAATAATTCCGATTGATGGATTATCGTCTTGTTGTTTTTCCTGTTCATCAAGAAGCTCAAGATAAAAGTTCATCTTGCCTGCAAACTCAGGTTCAAACTCAACTACTTTTAATTCCACTGCAATTAAACATTTTAAAATCCGGTGGTAAAATAATAGGTCAATGAAGTATTCCTTTTGATTCAGCTTTAATCTGATTCAGCAAAACAGCCCGACTCCATCCTAATTGGTCTGTTACGTGTAAATAATATTTTCTTTCTTTATTGTCTTTTAATTGTTGAATAATCAGCATATTCTGTCCCCAGGGGATTTTCATCGCCATTTCTAACAGTTTGGGCTCATTCTTGTATTCAAGGTAAAACTGTCTCATTCTCCATAGATTTTGTGGTGAATAGCCTTTCATCCCATCAATTTGTTTATTAATGTCTTTCGACAGGGTGTCAACGATAGATTGTCCCCACTGGTTTTTATCTTGATTTTCAACGATTATTCTGCCGATTTCAAAATTCTGACCAATATGAAATTTATTTAATGACTTGAAAGCTTGATACCTTGCGGAGTTAATTGTATCGATTATTTCTCTGAAAAAACTGTTGTATGATGATAGTTTATCCATAGTCAATACTTTTAATTTCTCTCACAACTGTGATAGAATTCAAATTTATACAATTCTCTCGCAATCGTGATAGAAACTTTGTAACTTCTGAAATTTTCGTTCCGAATACTGACCCGGGAAGTAAATGAAATCGAGTTGCCGGTTGCCGGTTTGAAGTAAAGGGTTGGTATTTTGCTTTTAACAAAATCCCAAGTGATCCTGTAAGAAGAACAGGGTGTTGTTTTCAAATCTTACCCCGGCCCGGTAATTACCAAATCTAATCTTGTAAAAATCATGATAGCCCTGGAGCTTGCCAATGTTTGGTAGCTACTTTTTAATCAATTTATGATAATATTCCTTGCTTTCTTCAAGGGTCAATACCTCACCCGGGTCATTTTCCCTGATGAGTTGCCCAAGCGCATAATCTTCGATGAGTCTTTCCATTTTTTCGAAGGTTTCAATGTCAACCTGCACAGCAAATGGTCGTTTCTTTTCATCAACGACATATTGTTTTTTTATCTTGAGCATATTACTGTCTTCATGGTATCACTCACAAAAGTAGTGAAAACAAATTGTTTGTCAAAATATTTCTCCCATGCTTCCCTTTTCAACCTCTCAAGGAGCCAACCCCACTTGTGGCTCTTATAGAAGATGCCATGCATAAGCGCAGGAAAAAGCAACGTGATCTCGCCAGGGAACCTGACCGGGGACCGTCCTCCGTCCTCCGTCGTCCGTCGTATGACTTTTTTTCCGTTACAGTTTTTCGTAGTTAAAGTATAAAAAATGAACAATTATTGCACAATTAATACGATTATTGATTAATTTTGTACAATTATTAGCTATCCAGTGACGCTATGGAATTTGATTTTGACCCTAAAAAGAGTTCTTCCAACAAGGACAAACATGGGATTGATTTTGAAGAGGCAAAATCATTGTGGAATGATTCTTATCGGGTTGTAATTCCGGCAAGATGCCATGTTGAGGACCGATGGGTAATGATTGCCAGGTTAAAGAATGAATATTGGTCAGTTATTTACACTGTCAGGAATAGCGTTATCAGAATAATATCGGTAAGAAAATCACGGCAAAATGAAAAAGAGATATATCATTGCTGAAGAGCTGGATCATAAGTTTGAAGCGGCTGAAGATATTATGGAATATCTTGACCTGCAAAAAGCCGAACGGCCAGGATTGCAACAACGAAGGGTTAGCGTTGATTTTCCTGCATGGATGGTCAGGGAACTTGACCAGGAGGCAGAGCGGCTGGGAGTGACCAGGCAGTCGATCATTAAGTTTTGGATCTCTGAAAGGTTAAACCTCTCTCATACCTGAACCCGGGACAAGTGACAAGTGACAAGTGACGATTTACGATTTACGATTTTCCGTCACGCGTGTCACGTTTTTCAACCTTTTCCCTTTTACAATGATGTATAACGCTGCCAGCATCCCCGTGATTCCAATCGCAACCAGCAACTGCTGTATTAAAGACAATTGGCCTGCCAGGACGATGATAAGGAGGTTGATGAGCAGTTGTGCTACTGAATAGCCTGTTGAAACTTTTACATGGGAAATACCTGATTCGTTGGCGAGGAACTGATACAGGTGGCTGCGGTGGGCTGCAAAGATGTTTTCGTGGCGGGTTAACCGGTACAGGATGGTTAAAAAGGTATCGACGCCATAAACGATCATGAACATCAGGTAGAGGGGGTTGCCGGTGGCAAGGATGAGTTTGCCGGTGAGGAATACCAGGATGAAGGAGATGGATACCGCGCCCACGTCGCCGGCAAAGCAACGGGCCCGGGTGCGGAAATTGTAAAATCCAAAGATCGCTACCGCCAGGATGGCCGCGTAAAGGAGATCGTTGGAAACGAAGGGCGCCTGGTAGTTGTTCACGATCCACAACCCGGCCAGGGCCGACAGGCTATACCCGGCGGTGATGCCGTTGATGCCGTCCATGAAGTTGAAGGCGTTGATGATGCCGGTGGCGGTGAACAGGGCAAGGAACCACACCCACCAGGGTAAGGGGGCCAATCCCAGCTGGAACAGCAACAACGCGATCGCAGTCATCTGCAGCAGCAAACGCACCCAGTAGGTAAGGTGCGAAAGATCGTCGATGAAACTCACCAGGCTGATGAGCATCAACCCGGCAAAGAACCAGGGAAATTGAAAACCCGACCAGGTGAACCACAACATGAAACCCAATGGAAAAATAATGCCGCCTCCTCTTAATACCGGCTTTGAATGCGAACTCCGCTCATTGGGCTTATCAACAATATTAAACCTGGCCGCGACCAGGAAATATAAATTGATCAGCGCAAAAAGAACGAGGAAATAGATTAGACAGGAAACGAACATTTCAAGTTGTCAATCGTATATCGTAAATCGTAAATTGTTATTTTAAGACGTGCGTTTCAGATACTCCCGGCTAATTCCTATCACTGCTGCCGATAATATCCAGAACTCAGCGGCCGTGAAGAGTCCTCCTGAGGTCATGTAGAGCATAAGGGCTGCCAGGAATAATACAAACAGGACTGAAATAGCTCGTTTTTTTTCTGTCGAAAGGCGGCTAAAGTAATAAAAGGGAGCCAGGAGGTAGATAAAAAAGGGAATGGAACCTGCGATGCCCACAGACATCAAAACATCGATGATCAGGTTATGGGTATAGAAGTTATCAAAATTATTAATGAAGGAATCACCGCAAATTGGATTGGTTTTAAACTGATGTATGGCGCTTTTCCACAAATCAACCCTGATCATAGAAGTTCCATCATTGTCGAACTCAAACAGACTTTTTAGCCTACTGGATATACCCAGATGATCCAAATCGATTTTGGTTCTCTCTTTTACATAGTTTACCAGGGTAAAAATCAACAGCAAACCTAGTAGTATCATCATCATTTTGTGGATGACTGGTTTAAACCGGAATTGAAAAGGAGCGTTTATCAGAACTTCTGTATCCCTGGCCCTGATTTTGAGATTAAGAAAATATACAAAGCGGAACAACGTGCTCAGGATAGAAATCAGGACCACCACCGTGACAAGTAAAATAAAGGAAATCAATGGCCCCCGGGAGGCCCCGGCGATCAGGTTGAATATTCCGAGTAAAAAAGCAGCAGTCAGAAAAAATGTGTTCAGGATGGAGAGTTTTATTTGATAAAACAAAAAATAGGAGATGGAGGCAATAGCCAATAATCCTCCATAAAAACCAAGGGTGATTCCGTTGATAAGAACTGTGCTGGCCTTCTTTAATTCTTCCGGAAGTAGCTTTACTTCCTGCGCCTCACCTGGAAGAAAAATTTCACCTCTTCCTAAAAAAATCGCCTGTATTTCGTTTTTAGAAATGATTATCAGGTAAACTGCAATGCAAAGATTGGAAATCAGAATGAAGAACAGCATGTTACGTGTAAGCCGTCTAATATTTATGTTCTTCGCATTAACCAATGCGGCTAGGGCCGGTAGCATGGAACAACCAAATGCCCACGAGTAAACGTAATATTTGTGATAGCCCAGCAATTGCCAACCCTTATACTCAAGGTCATGAAAAAGACGGATACTATAGATTACCCAAAATAGTAAAAATACAACCAGAAGCATATTGATGCCTGCTCGGGACCAATTTCGCTTGGTGAATGGATTTAATTGAAAAAACCACCATAAGACCAGGTAGATACTGAAGGTCAGATAGATTGCACGGAAAGCCAGGTTAATGGGAGTGGAATCCATGCCTGAATAAAGCACCACCATGGCCTGCAATGGATAGCCAAAGCAGGTAAACAAAATCAGCCATTCGGTGAGAATGCCGTTAAAAGATGAAAGTGTTTTCGGATACTGAATACTGGAGGCCAGGTTCAAGGTTCAAATTTATTTTTTGAGGTTTTCTCCGTTAACCGAGATCAGAAATTCATTCACCTTCTTTGGTTTTTCAATGGTACTGCAATGATACGCAGTCCTGGAACAGAGGTTGTTGACTTTAAAATGTACGAGACTGTAAATGAGGTAGAGCAAGGTTTCAGGATTTATTGTTGTATGCTGCAAGTGTTTTCCTCATTCCCTCATTAGCCGTGAATGGCATTGATCCAATATCAAGCGCTTCTTTAATCTTTTTGTTAGACACCACGTATGATTCCGTGAGTTTTTTAAGGCGCTCGCTGTTTAACGGGAGATTGAGTTTATCTCCCAAGCTGACAAATGTGTTTATCAATTTCGGGTTAATTTTCCAGATCCGTTCCCTTTTGTTCAAACTAGTGGCCATTAATTTGATAAGCTGATTTGTGGATAAGGGTTCGTCGTCGGCGAGGTGGTAAATACCGGAAGGAGGCGTGACGCGTGACGCATTAAGCGTGACACGTGACGCGTGACGCGTGACAGAATATATATTGCTTGCTTCAGTAATTTTACTAAGAATAAATATCAGATTGTCAATCGAAAGGAAGGAGCGCCTGTTTTCAAATGCTCCCAGGGGATAAGGGATCCCTCGCTTGACAATTGAATAAAGCAGATTGAGGTTCCCTTTATTGCCCGGGCCGTGGATCATGCATGGACGCAGGATGTAAACCCTTTTATCGCCCGGAACCGGCTGACTGAGTATTATAGCGTTCAGCCTCCAGCTT
>CAISJJ010000546.1 GCA_903885595.1 uncultured Bacteroidales bacterium | reverse complement strand
GGATACGGGATGTCTGGATACAACCAGCGGTTCCATTCTTGGCCGGAAAATTTACAAAACCCAAACCGGCTGGTTTTACCTCTTCAACAGGAACGGTGATACGGTAAAAATCAATTCGCAGGCAACTTTAAATCAATCATGGCGGTTTTGCCCCCTACCGGCAAACGGATACCTTGAGGCAAAAGTGACTTCGGTCATATCCGACAGTGTTCTCGGAACACCGGATGCCGTAAAATTTATCACCCTTCAGGCAAAAGATGCCGGGAACAACAACATTGCACATCCTCTGAATCAAAAATCCATCAGGCTCAGCCAGCATTGGGGGCTTTCGCGGATGCTTGATGTATATTCAGTTCCCAACGATACCATCTTTTACACGCTAGCAGGGAAAAGTGTTCCGGCTGTCGGGATTCAGAACCTGACATGGCCCGAAATCTATGATTACCATGCTGGGGACGAATTTCATTTTATAGGATCGGGTACTGGGGCCGGATGGAAAACAATCATGAAGGTGCTTACCCGTACCGACTATGGTTTAGATTCCGTGAAATACACCATGGAACATTGTCAACAGTTAATGTCGGCTACCTATCCCAACTATTCTACCGTTCACGACACGGTCACGCAAAAATTCAGTTTCATCGAAAATCCGGGGAGTGCTTGGCTCTCTAGGTTGCCGGGCGAGTTTATTCGTGATGGCTATTCCGCAAATGACTATTGGTTTTCCACCCAGTACGGCCCCGACCGTAGGCAGAAGGGGATCAGCTGGGGTGGTTTTTGGTTTACCCAGGCATGGAATGGCGGCGATACCTGCTGGAGAACGGGTAATGGATATTATTGGACAATATCGACCGGGAACTACTCTGAAGGCCTGGGCAAGACAAAAACTTACTGGTATCAGGCCGACCCGCCTTACTTCGCGCAAATGGAAGAAAACCTGGTTTACTTCAAAAAGGGGACGATTTCGTGGGGAACTCCCATTACCACCGATTGCTTCACACTGTTAAGGATAGAAAGCAAAAAGGTGGAGGTACAAACAGTGATTAATGTCGTGCCAAACCCAGCCGAAACGGAGGCTCAGGTGACCCTTCATGGTTTTAACCCGGATGATTCTTGGAATTTCACCCTATATACTTATTCAGGGATCAAGGTTTTTTCAGGAAAAGTATCTTCTAATCAGTTTATCCTCAGCCGGGATGGCCTTGCCTCCGGTTTTTATATTCTGACCATCTCAGACCGGGATGGAACCATAAAAGGAAGAACCAGGATTATCTACAAATAGCCATTTCCATTTACAGCTAAAGGATTATCGTTCATAACTTTTGCGATTTTATATATTACTTTTATTGATTAATCACTGCATACCAGGGAAATCAAGGAACCTGCCTCTGCTGTTGATGACTCATCCCCTTGCCCTCCTCTTGCATGGGAGGGAGCCCCTTTACCAGACAATCATGAAGGGTTGTAGTAATGAAATTTTGATTTTCATACCTTCTCCAACAATATCGATTGAATTTTTAGACTCTCTCTC
>CAISJJ010000545.1 GCA_903885595.1 uncultured Bacteroidales bacterium | reverse complement strand
CGTTCTGAATAATGAACAGGTTCAGGTATTCATGGTGCTTGAAAATTCCAAGGCTGCGGCGCGAAAGGCATTTGATCAGTACGCCGAATATCTGAAAACATCAGATAAAAACGTCCAAATTGCTCAGAGGCAGCATCAGATTTCCCTGAAAGCATGCGATCCGCTGTATGGAAATGTAGTGGTTGAGCAAGCAGGCCAATTCATCTTTGGCGCTGTTCGGGTAAGAGATAATTCCGGAGTACAACAACTCCTCGATAAACTGTATAAACGAGTAGCAGTTAAATAATCTCAAATGGACTGCCATATCAAAGATATTGTCTTAATTTCGGTAAATTCATACATTAATAGAATTATTTTTTGTGTTGAAATATATCAATAAAAATGAGATGCAAGGTTGATTATTTTAAACTCTTATAATATTATTCCATGAAACTTTCATTAGGGAGTTTGTTACTGTGGAACAACTAAGACCATATTTCGAAAAATAAAACAAAGGAAATATTTTATCATGTCAATCACGCTCGACGATAAATCCGTAGATGTATTCAAATTATACGATGAGATGGCTATCACCTATTCTAAAGACATTCAGGGTTATAGGTCCTTTATTGATGATATTGAGGTTATGATAGCGCAGAAACAAAAAAAGCTCCAGGACATTAAGGATAAAACGATTGATTTGATAACAAATTCTATAACATCTCTTGAAATTTCATCTTCTCAGGAGACACCTTTGCTTCAAACGGATAAGAAATTCAATTATGCGGGTATAGATATGGAAGCTTTAATTCCAGAGAACGAAATTGAATCAGTAGAAGCCGTTGTTGAAATAACTCACCCCATTCCTGCGGAGAAAAAATCTCAGACAATAACTCCACCCATTCAGGTACAGAGGCCCAGACCTGCCCGCCACAGAAAAACTAATGGAAAAAACAAGGCCAAGAGGGCAGACAAACCTAAAACGCCCTCCCTTCGATCCAAAAATATTCCTGAAAAAAGTGAAGATGATCGAATTGACACTTTCTTCGAAGATATTTCAACAACTGAATCAACCCACGATATCACAGAACCCAAATGCTTGTACCACCCTGAATCCCCTGTATTGGATCAGGCCAGACAACTATGTTCTTCTTGTAAATGGAAACTTATTAACAATGGTCTGAAGGAATATGATAAAGATCCAGCAGTGATTGCGTTTCTAAAAGGACAGACCAGGAGTATCCCTGATTTGGGTCAAGCCATGTGTCCGGTTCATCATACAGTTCCAGCATACAACCAGAAAACAGGTTTATGCAAAGCCTGCCAAAAGAAAGCTAAAGAAATGGGGGTTCAGAATCGCCATCTTACGGAAAAAGAGTTAAAAGTATTGCGGAATCTTTTTCCACAAATATAACCATTCACTCCCCCCATTGGGAGGAGGAAGTCTGAATGCTTACCTTGTTACAAGATGTCTCGTCAGCCATGTGAAATCGAGACAGAAAGATATATTCAAAGCCATCAAAAATATATTGTAACCTTTGCAGACTGGAATCGTTATACAATCAAAAGCTATCGAACGCGACGATAGTCATTCAAAAGCGGTGGAATTTTACCGTAAGATAAACGGGGATTTTCATTTAACGACAACTCAGTCTAAAGAAAAGCAAAAGGAGAATGTAATGAAAAAGCATTTAGTCTGTATGGTATTGGTATGTGCGATGGTTTTGTTTGGGACGGGAATGGGTCTTGCTGGGCAGGGTAGGGGCCCAGGGGATGGAACCGGGCCGATTCACGATGTCCTTGATGGAGTTCCTTTTACGTTCGCAGGAGATGTGACTGAATTTGCAATGGGTGGCGGCTTGACTCTTGCCACCAAAACAGATGGGAATGTTCAGATTTACGGCATCGGGCCAGTCTTTTACTGGACGAGCCAGAATGTGAATTATCCTGAGATTACTGATACTCTTACCGCAAATGGCTTCACAGTCAATTACAATGGGGTTTATCGAAATGTGGCTATGTCGATTACAATTGACGGCAGCACTATTGCCCTGCGTGATCCAGTTACTGGAGCCCCATTATGGAAGGGTGGCAGTGGAGGTGGATTTTGTAAATAGCGGAAGATGAATCCCTTCTCATTTTTTGCCCGGCTGCTTACATCATAAAAAGGCTCTTCTGATCCAGAAGAGCCTTTTTAAACTTTTTCTGCTTAATGTACGTTTTCGCCTTCGCCTTTTTCCCGCGCAGTATCCGCTTCCCAATTTTATTGACTTGAAATACCTTTCTTAGTATTATCTCCGAATTCAGTGATGATTTTTCATTGGTGTCTTGGGTATTGACAAAGTGTCCCCAAATATTCTATGTTCAAGCCTGAATTGCATGATCATGGTCGCCATAAACATGAAACTTTTCTGCTGATGTATGATAACCTATTGAAAGGAATCACATAATACTGGTGATGTTGTCATTTGCTCGTTCAGTATGACATCTTGAGTTCAGAGGGCGGAATACCTGTTCAATTTAAGTGATTTTCCGCCAGCGCCTCATCCTGTTACCCACGAATGTGAAATAATGAAAAATCGAACTATTTATAATCAAACTTTCAAACGCTTTTTTTCGGTCGCTTGTTGCCTTTTTTTCATTTTGACATCCGCAAATGTTCATGGCAAACAGAACCGATTCAAACCAGATACCGGAAACCAAAAAGCCCCGGCAAAAACGGCTGAGAGAAAATCCGGTCTCAAACAACTGAAAAAACATTCCTTCCCAAAGCTCTCCGCAAAAAAATCTGGTAAGAAAGGCAAAGCAAAGCAGACCCTGTCGGAAAGGAAATCGCCCCCAAAGGTCACTCCAGGCACGGCACCCCGACCGAGTTCATTTCAATACTCTCCCTCGGATTTTTCGGAT
>CAISJJ010000544.1 GCA_903885595.1 uncultured Bacteroidales bacterium | reverse complement strand
ATTATAAGCCCCCCCAACAGGTTATGCTATTATTTGAAAAAGATGTCGAGTTCAAAATCAGTCAATTATTCGCAAAAAAATTCAGGAAATTTTCTTGAAGAGATTATTGGTGCGGAGGAAAGCAATTTCAGAAATTTCTTTAATGATATTGACGATTTTCTTTTTGTATTGGATCTGGAAGGCAACATCATAGAGACCAACCAGGCAGTTCTTAGAATATTGGGATATACCAAAGAAGAACTGGTCGGTCAAAGTGTTCTGATGGTTCATCCTCCCGAATATCGCCAAAGGGCAGGCGAAATTGTCGGGCAAATGTTAAGTGGGGAAGCTGAGAAATGTCCTTTACCTCTGCTGTCGAAACTCAAAACCCACATGCCTGTCGAAACCCGTGTATATAATGGGGTGTGGAACTCCCAAAAAGTTCTGATCGGTGTTAGCAGAAACCTTTCTGAGCTGGCTTTGTCGGAAGAGAAATTCTACAGTGTATTTAACAATAGCAACATTCTAATGGCGCTTTCTGAAATTGACACTGGGGTATTTGTACATGTAAATCGTAAATTCCTCGATGTTTTAGGCTATAGCGAATCGGAAGTGATTGGTCAGAGTTCGAAAGAACTGGATATGTACTATGATCATAATCTGCGAAATGCATTTCTTGAAAAACTAAGCCGCAACAAAAGTGTCGAAAACGAAAGAATAGTTGTAAAAACAAAAAGCGGCGAACTGCTTCATTGTTTGTTCTCGATAAAAAAGATTGAGATACAGACACATACCTACTGGCTCACTTCGGCTGATAACATCACCGATCTGATGACTGCCAAAGAAAAACTAAGTCATAATTTAAAGCAGCAGACTCTTCTTGCAGATATCTCAAAAAAACTGAACTCATTCCAGAATTTTGACAAAAATATGGATGAGGTATTGAAGATGTTGGGCGAACATGCCGGCATCAGTCGAGTGTATGTGTTTGAAAATGATCCTACCGGCACCTTGTGCAGCAATACTTACGAATGGTGCAATGTGGGCATTGCGCCACAAATAGACGAGCTACAGGATATCCCCTGGGAAATGATTCCATCATGGAAGACGATTCTCGATAAGCAAGGTAAAGTATTGTCATATGATATCACCGAACTGCCAGAAGATATCTATCAAGTGTTGGAACCCCAGGGTATAAAATCTATTTTGGTGTTTCCCTTGTATGTTCATGAGAAATTCTTTGGATTTATTGGATTTGATGAATGTGTTACACATAAAGTTTTTGAAATTGAAGAAATAGAACTGTTGCGTACTATATCAAATATGATTTCCGGCTCGTTCGAGCGTTCGATATTTCAGAGAAAGTTGTCTGAAAGCGAAGCCCGGTTAAATCTGGCCATCGACAACTCCGAAACCGGACTCTGGGATTGGAATATAATCACAGGTCAGGTTTATTTCAACGAAATCTGGTGCAAAATGCTGGGATATGATAAATCGGACGTTGAACCACATGTTTCTTCTTGGGAACGACTGGTTCATCCGGATGATATGCCCTATATCAACGAAGAACTTAACAAACACCTCAAGGGCGAAACCTCCAGTTATCAGAGTCTTCACCGTCTTCTTACCAAAAATGGCGAATGGAAATGGATACTCGATAAAGGTCGGGTGGTTGAACGCGATGCACAGGGAAATCCTTTGAGGGCCATAGGTGCTCATTTTGATATTGATGAGCAAAAACATGTGGAAGATAAACTTCAAAAGGCAAACGAAAATAAAGATAAATTCTTCTCTATTATCGGCCACGACCTTCGCGGTTCTATTGGTTCCATAATGCAAATGTCAGAGATGCTGGCCGAAAAAGGCAGCGTAGATGAAGAAACTCTTTACACTTCCCTCGAATCGCAGAAGGAAATTTCTCGTGCGGCCTATAATCTTCTCGAAAATCTGCTCAACTGGGCAAAATCGAACCGTGATCAAATGATTTTTAAACCGGAAATATTGAACATCAACAATATTATAGAAGATTGCATTTTCAACGTAAAAGTCCAGGCCGAGAGTAAAAAGATTGCTTTGAAAACCAAATTTGATCAGGAGTATGATGTATATGCTGATGAAGATATGACTAGACTGATCATAAGGAACTTATTATCCAATGCAATGAATTTTACACCTGAAAACGGTTCTATTATATTCAGCCTGTCTTCAAAAAATGATTTTGTGAGCATAAAGATCAAGGACACCGGCATGGGAATGATCCAGGAAAATATAGAAAAAGTTTTGT
>CAISJJ010000543.1 GCA_903885595.1 uncultured Bacteroidales bacterium | reverse complement strand
CCATTGTACTCTATTCATTGGGTTAACAACTAATGTAAAATGAAAAACGATGAGTGAAGATTGAATAATGAAAAACTAATAGTTTTCAAGGAGTTACAAATTTCAAAATGAATTTTAAACAGACTCTAAATTCGTCGAAAATCATGAAAGTTGTCCATTCTCCGCATCATATCGGACATAATCCGCCCAAGGAATTTATATCAAACCATGTTGAAGCATACGGGGAGTCGCCTGAAAGGGCCGAACTAATCCTTGAAGCCCTTATGGATACTCCTGACGCGGAAATAACGAGGGCCGAACACTTCGATTTAAGGCATTTTTATAAGATCCATGCGCCGTCCTATCTCGAATATCTGCAAACAGCCTATGAAGAGTGGGTTGCTGCCGGGTTGTGGCCTGAAGGTATCATGCCTGAGTTTTTTGCCCTTGGGCACATGCGCGACCGCCCTCCCTCCAGAAGTCCCGAAGGGAAAGCTGGATTTTACATGACCGATAGCTGCACGATGATTGTCAAAGGTACCTGGGAAGCAATCAGGTTCTCAGGATTTACCGCGCTTACGGGAGCAAAGCATCTGCTTCGGGGCGAACGGTTTGTGTTTTCACTTTGCAGACCACCGGGTCATCATGCCGGTTATGATTATGCCGGTGGTTACTGCTTTGTCAACAATGCAGGGCTGGCGGCCAAATTTCTCCAGGACCAGGGAGAATTGGATGACACAGGCAGCATTAAAGTGGCTATTCTCGACCTTGATTTTCATCATGGAAATGGCACGCAGGATGTTGTTCAGCACCTGGAGAATATCCTGCTTGTTTCAATTCACGGAGACCCTGATTATTCCTATCCGTACCTGACCGGTTTTACGTCGGAAAACACGACGAAGAATATCAACTACCCCCTTCCACCCGGCACAAATGATAATGACTATTTTCTGATATTCAGAGAAGCAATTGCAAGTATCAGGCAATTTGGCGCCAAATATCTTGTCGTATCCCTGGGGGTCGATACTTTTGAGATGGACCAGCTTGGAAACTTCAGGTTGTCCTCCGGGATATATGGATTGCTCTCCGGTTATCTTATCAATGAATTACCCGTTCCTGTATTGATTGTGATGGAGGGAGGTTACAACATTGAGTTTCTGGCTAAAAATGTTGTATCATTTCTGACCCCGTTTTTAGTGCAGATGAAAAGTATTAAACAGAAGTGATCAAAGTAAGTATTCCCGTTGTCATTTTTACTACGGGTTTCCCCTTGGTGCAACTATTGTTTTTTACATCGATAAAGCCAACAATACCATGGGTTTTCTGCAGGATCTATCAGGGACCAAAAAGGAAGAACCTCAATCAGTCCAAAAAACCTATATCACATGAAAAAATTTACTTATGTCTTGTTTTACCTGATCATTGCCTGTTTTACAATTGATCAGAGTCAATGTGTTTGCCAACCGGCCTTTTCGCCATTCACAGGACCCGGGATTTACAACCTGACATACGGTAATATTACACAATCCAATGTTACCGTTTCATGGACAACCAATGTCGCATCAGATTCGAAAATAAGATGGATGGCGCCCGATTCAAATTACCAACACCTGATTTTTACCGATTCCCTGCATGTAGCCAACCTTGTGACAAGTCATGAGTTGGTGGTAGGCAGTCTGCAGCCTGCAAAGATTTACAAATACCAGGTTATTTCTGAAAACGCAGGCGGAACTGCAGTGGATTCAGGTTACTTTGTCACCCAGTCGCAATCGTCGGGAAGTGTGGCTGTCTATTTCAACCATTCTGTCGACACCACAGTGAGTACGGGTGAAAATGCAAAAGGCAACCAGGTCTTTGAAAATCTCTTCAATGAGCAGATCAACAAAGCCAATCACAGCATCGACATCACTTTGTGGGAGTTCAGTGGTGTTCCTTCGGTCACTGAGGCGCTGATCCTCGCAAAAAACAGGGGTGTGAAAATAAGGTTCATTTACAACCACATGACTGATTCTTCACAGGTTGATTCGCTGGTTGCACATGGCATCCCGGTACTTCAACGACGCTATATGACGAATTTCTCCATGCACGATAAATTCTGGGTTTTTGATTACCGCAACAACACCAATCACGAAAATAAATACCTGTGGACCGGATCCACCAATGTATCTCACGGTATGTTTCACCAGGATCGCAACAACATCATCCTGATACAGGATGAGTCGCTTTGCGCCGTTTACACCCGTGAGTTTGAAGAAATGTGGGGTTCGCACACCGATATACCCAATGCATCCAGGGCTAAATTCGGACCTGAAAAGACGAATAATACTCCCCGTATCGTCAATGTTGCCGGTACCAGGATGGAGGTCTATTTTGCACCCACCGACAGCATTTCAGATACGATATGTAGTATCATCAGCTCGGAAACCATGAAAAGCATCTTCTTCTGCATGTATAAATTCGAGCTGCCTCCCGTGGAAGAGGCCCTGCATATGATCTACAACGGGAAACGACTCAGCGGTGTCTTTGATTCGTCGAATTCGGTGACCCACAACAGCGCCTTTCCGCGGATGAAGGGTCATCCTGTGCCCGGAGCCTGGGATCCGCCAGCCAACGTCTTTATCGACACCATCCGCGGGCTGCTGCACCACAAGTACTGCCTGGTAAATGCCGATACCATCGGGGGGAACAGGATCCTTGTCACTGGCTCGTACAACTGGGAAATACCTGCTGAAACCGGTAATGACGAGAACATGCTGGTCATCTACAATGCCAGGGTCAACAACCTCTATTACCAGGAGTTCATTCAACGGTATCACGAATCGGGCGGAATTTCAGTCGGCACGGATATCGGTGATCCGGATGCCGGTCAGCCTGAAGGATTTTCATTAAGCCAGAATTACCCCAATCCGTTCTATCCGGCGACCAGCATCCCGTTTACAATCACACATACATGCAATGTAAAACTTGTGGTGTATGACCTGATGGGTTGTGAAGTTCAAACCTTGGTAAATGAAATCCTGCAACCGGGAAAACATGAAACATCATTCGATGGATCTGCCTTAAACAGTGGTGTCTATTTCTATAAAATTTCAGCAGAAGATTATTCAGTGGCTAAGAAAATGTTGTTGAAAAAACAGCGTTGATAGCAAACGGGTGTGATGTTACCACATCGATATTCCTGCGAATCAGTTTATGAATATTTTTCAGGTATGCCTTTTCATCGGATGAGCAAAACGATAATGCTGAGCCCGTTTCGCCGGCCCGGCCTGTGCGGCCAATGCGGTGAACATAGGTTTCAGCCTGTTCCGGGATTTCGTAATTGATAACATGACTTAGCTTGTCAACATCAATACCCCTGGATGCAACGTCGGTGGCGACCAGCACACGGATGGTCCGGTTCTTGAAGTCTTTCAACGCTTTATCGCGTGCACTCTGCGATTTATTGCCATGAATGGCTTGTGCCTTGATGCCGTTCTTTATCAGGTCCTTGACAACCTTGTCAGCGCCATGTTTGGTGCGTGTAAAGACCAGCACGTTTTTTACAGATTCGTTTTGAAGGACATGGGTTAACAGAAATTTCTTGTTCTCCTTTTTTACGTGATACACTGATTGGGATACAAGGATCGGGGGCATGGTATCAGGCGACAGGTTCAATTGAACCGGATTGTGAAGCAGTGAAGCAGCCAGTTTTCTGATCTCGTCGGGAGCCGTTGCTGAAAACAGCATGGTTTGCCTTTTTGAAGGTAGTTTTGCCGTGATCTTACGGATATCGTTTATAAATCCCATGTCGAGCATCCGGTCGGCTTCGTCAAGCACCAGGTATTCCACTTTATCGAGATGAACATATCCCTGGTTCATCAGGTCGAGTAACCGGCCCGGGGCGGCAACAATGATATCCACTCCTTTTTGAAGAGCCTGGGTCTGGGCATTTTGTGAAATTCCGCCATAGATGGTTACAAGCCGTATGTCAAGCCCCTTGCTATAGGTGTTAAACTCTTCGCTGATCTGGGCAACCAGTTCACGGGTGGGAGCGAGGATCAATGCCCTCACTGCACGGCGCTGGTTGCGGTCTTTTTCAGTCTCCAGCAGCTGGAGAATGGGAAGTGCGAAAGCAGCAGTTTTTCCGGTGCCGGTTTGCGCACAGCCAAAAATATCTTTTCCCTGTAAAATCGTTGGGATTGCTTTTTCCTGGATTGGTGTCGGGTTCAGGTACCCTTTCTTATTTACAGCATTCAATAAGGGCTGGATAAGATTGAGATTTTCAAAATTCATGTAATGATTATTAATGTAATTAAAATTGTTGATCCCCGGTTACAATGCTGCAAAAACAGCGTTGCGCCGGGGTTTCTTTAAAAAATGTACGTTGGGCTGAAGGTAAAAGTGGGAGGATTACAAACAGATTGCTATACAATCTTTCAAATGAGATTGCAAATATACAGTTAATTGTTGGTTTGAGTGAAAAATAATTTGATTATTCATTTGTTAACCTCAATAGACACACTAAGCCCCATAGCCTGAAAACTAATTGTGACAAGTGTATTCCTGTCGTATTCTATCTGCCAATGAGGTGTTTGTCCAGCGCCTGCTAAATCTGATCAATCGAATCAACTCACATTCAGGAGTTCATCGAGTCCTGAAATTTTAAATGTTTTTTTGATTAATGGCTGAGAATGTACGATTGAAAACTTTCCGGTTCCGGCCTGCTTTGCTATGGATACACAAATCCGGATAAACGATGACGAAATATATTCAACATCTTTCAGGTCAAAAATGATCTTGTCACCAGAGGTCCCAGGCGATTCCGGCAGGTTAACCTGGACTATTTCACTCAGTTTCTGAACGGCCATCGTGTCGAGACGTCCGGCAAAAGTAGCCGTAAACTCTTTTCCTTCGGGGCTATAATTAAAAGTTACCATGGTTTACAAATTAATGATTTTTATAATAATTATGAATGATCTCGTCGGTTGTGCGTGATTCGTCGTAAAACTCAGCCTGATCATGGCCGAACCACAGTTCGTTGGGCATCCTGCGGCATACACGCTGAATGTTGATCAGGTTCTTGGCTGTGATGTTTTCAGTTGTGATATTTTTACCGCCGGTGCCGCAACCCAGCGTAAGCGAAGGAGGCAGATGATTGTAGAAGTAACCAACCCCACCTTGCGATGTGGGTGTGTTTACAAGCACCCTTCCTGCATTAAGCAGTCCGGCAAATTTCATGATCCGGCTTTCATCATTGGAATAAATGCAGGCAGTGTGTCCCAGCCCGCCAAGGTAATTCAGGTCGAGACATATATTCATGGCGGTATGATAATCATGTGCCGAGTAAAAAGCCAGGATGGGCGCAAGCACTTCATAGGAAAGGGGGTATTCTTTACCAATACCATCAAGTTTTGCCATGAGTATTTTTGTTCCATCAGGAACGATTATCCCTGCCTTGGTGGCAATAACTGAAACCGGCTGACCAACAATAAATGGGCTCATACTCATGGTTTCAGCGACAACCGCGATATTCCCTACTTTAATGATCTCTTCGGGCGTAAGGAAATAACAATGTTGCTTTTGAAACTCTTCCTTAACCTGTTGCTCCATTGATTCCATGACTACGATGGCCTGTTCGCTGGCACAGATGGTCCCGTTGTCAAATGTTTTGGAAGAAATAATGCTTTTAACAGCAAAAGGGATATCGGCGCTTTCATCGATATATACAGGCACATTGCCAGGCCCTACACCGATGGCCGGGTTTCCCGAACTGTAGGCTGCCTTGACAAGCCCAGTTCCACCCGTTGCCAGGATCAGGGCAATCTTTTCATGAGCCATAATCATGTGTGTGAAATCCCGGCTGCCTGATGAAATCACCTGGATGCAGTCTTCAGGTGCGCCTGCTTCAAGGGCTGCCTCATAACAGATCCGTACTGTTTCGGCGCACGATTTCGATGCTCCCCGATGTGTACTGATGATGATAGGATTGCGTGATTTGAGACAGATCAGGATTTTAAACATCGTAGTCGAAGTGGGATTTGTCACCGGGACCACTGCAAAGATGGGACCCAGTGGCTGGGCAATTTCCGTGATCCCTGTCCTGGGATCAGAAGAAATAACCCCAACCGTCTTTTCATACCTGATACTTTCATAAACCAATTGTGTTGCAAGTACGTTCTTAATAACCTTGTGCTCCCAGATTCCCATCCCGGTCTCCTCATGGGCCATCCTGGCAAGTTTGATCCTGTTTTGAAAACCTGCCCGGAAAACGGATTCAACAATACAATCGGTCTGTTCCTGATTGTATTGCTGGAATTCGGCCGCCGCAAGTTGCGCACGATCAATGATGTCGTTGGCTTTTTCAACAAGGTTCACTGCCATTATTTTTGAATATTAAGAGTATGTTTAAAATTCATTTTGAAATTTGTAACTCCTTGAAAACTATTAGTTTTTCATTGTTCAATCTTCACTCATCGCTTTTCATTTTACATTAGTCGTTAACCCAATGAATAGAGTACAATGAATAATTGCCAGTGAAAAATGAATAAAGAAAAATGAACAGTATGTTAAAATTTAAACAGTCTCTAATTTGCCTGGCTAAAATACACAATACTTTCCATTTATTCTTTGACTCACTCACACATACACTCACTACTCTCTGTCAATCAATCAATCAATCACTTTTACAAGCCCAAAACAGAAACTCCCTGTTCGTACACTATATCCAACGGAATATTGGCGGTTTTAAGCCGTTCTAGGTCAGATTGAAGTGGCTCCCTTATTTTTCCATTGGATTCAAGGTATGAACTGGCACCGGCATAATCGCCGTCACCTTCAAACTTTAACACCATGGCCGACCATTTATTCATGGCTTCACGGGTTTTATCAAAATTTACCGTATAAGCACCGCTGGCTCCACGTTCGAAGGCACCATGATCGGCAAAGAAATTAAAGCACATCATGTTGGCCTTTCCATGGGCACTGGCCGCACCGAACCGGACCGAACGGATCAACCCGGCCATGTAAGTAACAAAGCAGTCTTCTGCAGTAATTCCAGTCACTTCACCTTTCTCAATCAGTTTGACAGTCATGAACAGTCCCAGGATATCTGCCTTCGCCTCCTCAAAGGAAGAATATTTTTCCTTCAGCGCTGCACGCACATTTCCTTTTCCCGTGATTGTGTTTTTAATCCCAAGTCCATGGGCCACCTCATGGAACATGACATTTGAAAAGAATGCATCAAACCTGATGTTACTCCTTTGTGCCGAATCGATCAGCACGTTTGCGATAGGTAAAAGAATATGGTCGAATTTGGCACGCATGGCATTTTTTAACTGGAGCCTGCGCGAACCCTTTGCCATCTGAACCTTTTCATCATTTGGCAGGTTGATGGCGATGGTTTTACTTACTTTGTTCGACTGGCCGGAGACAAAAACGACATCATAGGCATTCAGATCGGAATCGGTACCGGGCTTCTCCTTCTTATATTTCGGATCTACCGGGAGGTTCTGTTGCAACTCAGGAAGAAATGAAGCGAATTTGGCAAGTTTTTTACTCCATTCCAGGTCTTTCACCAGCACAGCGCCTTCATAGGCAGTTTTGTATCCAAAGAGTTCATCCTCATAATTTTCAATTGGGCCAATGACAAAATCAATGGTATTGTTTTTCATCTCCATCCAGGCCATGTCACTGGCAAAATAGTCGTCGGTTAGGAAAGCCTGGGCACGCAGTTCAAGGTATTTTTTTAATCCCGCATCTTCCGCCAGGGTGGCAGCTTTCCTCAACAATTCTGCTGCCCTGACAATTTTCGCATGGTACACTTCATGATACCATACCGCCTTCAGCGATTTGTCATCATTACGCCGGATCAGGGTATATTGACTGGTTTTGTACTTGTTATCCCATTTTTCAAATTCCTCTTTTGTCATGTCTGCCGGGTAGAACATAGCGCCTGCAGGTTTTTCACCAAATCCGGGGATGAAAGGCTTGTTGCCGTTCAACCGCTCCCAGGGTCCATAATTTATGGAGGCGAATTGCCTCATAAGGGAATCCTGGATGGTATCAAGGAAGGCTATTTTATCACCAATCGTCTGCTCCCAGTATAAACCGTCAATGATACCGGCTATTTCGATCAGGATCGGGATCATCTGCTTTTCTTTCGCAGTAAGTTTTGCTAAATCGGTGGTCAGTTTCACAGATACATACTCATTGATTTTCGCATTGAGAACTGAATCTGCGGCACTGAGCGCTGTTCCTTTGATTCCGGGTTGCTGGTTACAGGCAGAAAAAAGGAAAGTCATAGATGCCGTTAACATCAGCATCAGGATCATATTTTTTATCATGGCGTATATATTTCATGCGAAATTAAATAAAATTGAATATAATTTTTCATGCACGTCAGTTTGATTTCCTCGGAATATTTTCATAAGTTTGACACAAATTATTTACCGACAAAACCTTAACCCATAAATTTAAACCAAATCGCCATGAACAATGTCATCATTCTGATCGTCGTCGGAGCAATATTATTGCTCTTTTTCTCAGGTATCCGTATTGTGCGCCCAACCCACCGTGGCCTGATTGAACGGTTTGGCAAATACAACCGCTTTGCCAATCCCGGATTCCACTGGATCATTCCGGGAATCGACCTCATGTACCAGGTAAACATTACAGAGAAGATGATAAATGCTGAACCACAGGAAATTATAACCAACGACAACCTGAATGCGAAGGTTGATGCCCAGGTCTATTTTAAGATCACAAGCGATGAAGACAGTGTTAAAAACTCACAATATAACGTCAACAGCATCGAATACCAGATTGTGAACCTTGC
Source organism: uncultured Bacteroidales bacterium (assembly GCA_903885595.1). GTDB lineage: Bacteria > Bacteroidota > Bacteroidia > Bacteroidales > FEN-979 > CAIVAT01. Next base: position 9,607 of record CAISJJ010000543.1, on the reverse strand, counting down.
CCGTACAACCCTCCGTAACATCATCGGCACCATGACCCTGAAATCGGCTAACAGTGAGCGTGGAAAGATAAATAAGGAGCTCCATGGCACCCTGCTGGATGAAACCAAAAGCTGGGGTATCCAGATTATTCGTACCGAACTGAAAGAAATAGATCCTCCGAAGGATGTTCAGGAGACCATGAACAAGATCGTCAAGGCTGAAAACGAAAAGATCGCGGCTGTTGACTATGCCACCGCGGCCGAAACGAAAGCCGATGGTGAAAAAAGAGCGGAGATCAGGCGTGCCGAAGGCGTAAAACAGGGACAGATCCTGAGGGCCGAAGGCGAAGCACAGGCCATTGCGTTGGTCAATGAGGCTGCCGAAAAATATTTCATTGGCAATGCACAGTTGCTGCGTAAAATTCAGGCACTGGAAACATCGTTAAAGGACAATTCAAAAATAATAGTTCCTGCAGGCTCCGACCTGGTGAATGTGCTGGGTGAAATGGCAGGTATCATTCCGATCAGGGATAAACCCGATACGAAATATGCACCGGTGTAAGGAGCTAATTTCTTATCGTGAATTTTTCTGAGAAATGTTGTTCAGATAAATTCATTTTTTCATAATGAATTCTACATTGACAACTGGCATGCATTAAATTTCAATCCTGGGAAGCACCAGTTCAATTACCTGCTTCACCGACTCTTCGATGGATAACAGATCAGTACGTATTTCGATATCTACCTGCCGGGGGGTCTCAAAAGGGGAGGAAATGCCGGTGAATTCTTTGATTTCTCCTCGACGGGCACGGGAGTACAATCCTTTTATGTCGCGATCTTCACAAACCTCAAGGGGCGCATTTACATAGATTTCAATAAAATCATCGGGACCGATGATGCACCTGGCCATCTCCCTGATTTCTTCGGTGGGGCTTATAAAACAGTTGATGGTGATTACACCGCAATTCGCCATAAGCTTTGACACCTCTGCGATGCGCCTGATATTTTCATAGCGGTCGGGGTCTGAAAATCCGAGGTTGCTGTTGATCCCGGTTCTGACATTATCACCATCGAGCACCTGTGTGAGGTAACCTCTGTTGAACAGTTCAATTTCCAGATGTTTTGCCAACGTAGTCTTTCCTGCGCCTGATAGGCCGGTAAGCCAGATTACCTTTGAATGTTGGTTTAACAGGGTTTCTTTTTCATTACGACCCAGAATTTCATGATGAACGGGGAACAAGTTGTTGTTTGAGATGGTCACGATTCGTTAAGCATTATAAGTTTTGCATGGAAAAGACAGAAATTAGTCCCGGGGTTAACTTCTTCATAAAGGAAACTGGATGCCAGCCTTTAATCCTGGAAAATCATTACTTTGGTGTAAACAGCATTTCCTGATTGGATCTTTAATAAATAAACTCCTTTTGATAAAGGATGCAGATCAATTTTACGAAGCAATTTCCCCTGAACGGAAAGTTCTTTCTCCTGGTAAACCATTTCTCCCAGTCCATTGTATATTAACAGGTTAATTGTTTCCAGTACGGGAGAAGTATATTCCAGGTTGATTATGCCATTACCTGGATTTGGATACAGGGAGATATTTCCATTAGCCAGGTCTTCAATTCCCGTTGTGACATCAAACGAATTATTTTCGGTTTCCGGTTTGAAAACATCACCGTCCCAGGTACCGAATTCGAGGGAAGTCGGCTGTTTTTCCCAGGAAATAAAAGCAGATCCGGCTCCTGTTGGTCGAAAATACAGGTCGAACAAGCGATCGTTCAGGATAGAAATCCCGGATGTTTCGGCAGCCCATACAAACGTGAGGGTACCCTCATCAGGCTGGCCAATGGAAACATCCTGCAATCCGGGGTACCAGTTGCTGATTCCTGAAAAGATCAGCTTCGCAGGGTCAAAACTGAGGGTGAACTGGAATGAACCCAGGTTGAGCAAATGTTCCGCCATCACGCTGATTTCAGCCGTTCCGTTTCCACTTGCGGAGGGGATTAGGGTCAATTTCCCTGATGTGGGTTTCTCGGCATTTGCAATGCTGTTTTCTAAGAGGGGAGGGGAATACGATGCATTGGCATCTCCATAACATAAACCGTTGAAATCCATAATCACACTGGTACCATTGACAATGAGAAGGGAGTCGTTAAATAACCAGTCTCCCACATCAAAGGAATTAACAATTGAGGCAATCCGCTTTTTTATAACCAGGATGTCGGCAGCAGTCAGCGAATTGGAACCGTTTACATCGCCTGAGGCAAGGAATATTCCCGTTAATGGGCTGATATTCGCAATGTGTTTCTTATACAGCAGAACATCTGCTGCGCTCACGCCTCCCCACTGGCTGGAAATGGATGGAGGTGAAAGGAGATAAACTCCGTCAGATATTCCGTTAAAGCTATAATGACCGCTTTCATTCGTTACAGCAGTAGCAACAGTGGTTCCGGTATTGTCTTTCAGTTCGAGCCCGACGTTCTGAATTGGCAGTGGTGTGGTTTTCGGGTAGGTGATAATCCCGCTGACCGTGCGGCCAAGAATGGTATCGGCAACAATATGGATGTTATCAATATACAGGTCGTTGCCGTAATAATTATAGCTTTCAAATTTCAACCTGACATTTTTATTTCCGGCCCATGGTGATAAATCAAGTGTATTGCAGGAGCTTCCGTAAGTTCCTCCACACCAATCATTTGCGATTGTCGGAAAAAATTCATCGGTCATCAGTGGATGCGTTGCAAAATTCCCGGATCCGTTATCGCTTGCCTGAAAAATTCTTGTCCATGTTGTTCCGCAGTCGGAAGTTATCAGAATAATGAGGGAGTCGCGGGACGAAGTAAACCGCTTGGCATAAGCGTGTTGGAAATTCATGGAAACCTGGCTGACTCCTGAAAAATCCAGCACAGGGGAAATCATCTGATCGCGTCTGCCTGCTGTGATATAATTGTAAAAATTCATCCACGCAGCCTTGTCTCCGGGCACTGTTCCACCCACTGAGGCAATATTCCATGTAAACGTTTCATCAGCATTTACGATGTCCCAGTTGTTGGCCTGGAAACCATGCTCGAAATCTTCAGAAAAAGGGAGTGGGGCGCCCCCGACATTGATATATTCAGTAAACGTAATTGTATCAGCACCATTGGCGTTTGCCGCAATCAATGTTACGGCATAATGCGCTGAATTATTGAATTTTACTTCGGGATTCTGAGAGCCGGCATGCGTCCCGTTCATGAAGGAAACACTGGAAGGATTGAATGTCCAGTTCCAGCTATTGGGGCAGAAGGAGGTTTTATCCGTAAATTTCACAATGGGTTGGTCGGCAGAGCAAAAAGTCTTTTTATCAGCCTCAAAATCAGCAATTGGTAATAAAGAAGCGCTTACCTGGATATATTTTGACAGGAGCAGCGTATCGGTTCCTTCAGTATTGGTCACAACAAGCTGAACATCGAATTTACCCGGTGTATCATAGGTGATCCCGGCCGGATTCCGCTCGGTTGAAGTTGCCGGGTTTCCGCTCTGGAATGACCATTCCCACGTAAAGGGAACTCCGGTAGACAGGTTCGTAAAATTCACACTGCATCCGACAGGGATTTCTGTCTGATCAGCAGAAAAATCGGCCATAGGCATGGAAAAAAACAGATCCGATTCCCATAATCCCCGTCCGAAAGTCGACGCTTTAATACGATCGTTGGCAGGATTGGCTTCATCGTAGAAAATTTCCAGTTCGGTTACTTTGGCATTCACAGGCAGTCCGCTGCTGAATGAATTCCATCCGCAAAAAGCATTATCCCGGTAAAAAACGCCCATATCTGTTCCGATGTAAGTGCCATTCACACTGTGTTTGCTGAACACAATGCAGCTGATATGAATATCGGGAAGTAATCCGGTCCAGTCAATCCAGCTGTTTCCCCGGTCCTCAGATTTATACACACGATTTTCAAAAGTAATATAGACAATGTCTTCATTAAACGGGTGTGTTTCTATATCGGTGATGGTTGAACTGATGGGTAATTTGTTTGAAAGGTTAATCCAGAGTGGGGAATCTGACTTGCAGTTGTCGGTTCGAAACAGTTTATTACCGCCGGCTGCATATAAAATTCCTGTGTTTTTTGGTGATTGCTCCAAAACATTCAGGTTATCGCCGGTAAGTCCGTTCGAAATTTTGGTCCAGATCACGCTGTTGACATTGGTTGCTTTGATATTGGAACTGCGCCAGACATTTTTGTAACCGATGAACATAGTTTTTGGATCTGCTTCGTCGATGATGAATGGCGTGACCCATCCTCCGCTCTCGGTTATGCCATTTGTATTTTCTCCGGCGATCTTTCCCTGGTAGTTATTGTTGTAATGACGAAAGATTTCCCCGAAATATAAGGTTGAATAACGGTAATGAAAGTCAACAGGGTCAACTGCGCATTCCATTCCATCGCCTCCGTTGACAGAGGTCCAGTTCGTACCTTCAAAGGTTGAACTCCCATTGTCCTGGTATCCATTGATCACAAGGTCATCAACTGTAGCGCTTTGCCCGAGTTTGTAAGCCTGACTGATGGCCAGCCCATTGCTGATCTCGTTCCAGTTTGTACCGCCATTGTTTGTCCAGTAAATCCCGCCATCATTGCCAATATATAATTTTCCATTCAGCGGCGAATATTCGAAAACATGCTGATCGGCGTGAACCGAAGGCCTTCCGCAATCGCCCCACCAGTGTGAGTTTATGGTCCAGGTAACCCCGCCATTATTTGATTTCCATATATCAACCCCGCCTGAATAGATGATGTTTTCATTGGCTGGATCAACAGCAATTTCCAGGTCGTACCATGCTTGTCCACCGCTGCCACTGCCGTCGCATGACCAGTCCATGATGTTGGGTGAATTGGATTTTTCGACAAAACTTATCCCCTGGTTGGTCGATTTGTAAAGTCCCTGAAATTCATTGTTGCTGTTGGCCAAAAGGAAATATACGACATCAGGATTAGCGGGTGTGACGCCGATAACACCCCGTAAGCCAATGGTCAGCCCGGCTGTGATCTGGGCCCATGTCTCTCCGGTATCCGCTGAGCGATAGAATTTTCCACCTGAGGTTGCAAAAACAACAGACGGATCATTTGATTTAAAAACGATGTCCTTAAAATTTCCGGTAATTTTGTTTACCCAGCTCAAGCCGCCATTTGTGGTTTTGAAGATGCCTCCGGTTGTGGCGGCCATAAGCATTGCCGGATTACCCGGATGGATGATTAGCCGTCCCACTGTATGGTTGCCCATTCCGTAACTCGATGAATCCCATGTAAGTCCGCCATCAATACTTTTCATAACGCCAAGGCCTGCGGCATCACCTCCATCACGATCCCCTGTTCCGATATAAATGATTTGAGGATTGCTATAGTCCACCATGATGGCCGAAACGCCCGCTGTTGGCAGGTTGTCGGTATTGCTTGTCCACGATTGCCCCCCATCGTGGGTTACCCACAATCCACCTGCAGGGGCGCCAATGTAAATGGTGTTGGCATCGGAAGGATGAAACCCGATGGCGTTTATGCGGCCCAATCCTTTGTAACCACGGTCGCCAAGCGGTATGGTGAAGGGCCCCAGGTTTGTCCAGTTTCCTCCGACGGAGCGAGGGGAATTTGCCGGGTTCGAATAAAATGCATTGTAAGCATCTGTTGTTCTTGATTCAGCAGGCCGCTCTCCTGTTTGGGAAACGCGGTTTTGCATCATGTATTCCCACCGCTTAAATGGTTTCCATCCCGAGCCTTTGGTGATAGGCCGGTTTTCCCAGTATGCATTGAAGGCCGATTGAACCTTAAAAAAATTAACCCCCGGATCCTGCATCATGTCAATCCAGTATGGATAATTGGCTGTATCAGGTTTATTTGGCACTGTGTTTTGGGAGTGAACGGATATGCCAAATCCGAGGAAAAGAATGAAATTGAATAAGAATAAAGCCTTCATTGAAACCATTGGTTTTAGTTGTAGTATTGAAAACTCCTTTCATCCGGGGAAGGAACTTTAGTCTATTAAAAAATGACTTTATTTCACTGCCGGCACATATGATCCATTGGCATCGCCATATACGATTCCATAAAAATCCTGGGTGAGGTCATATCCGTTAACAGAAAAGGAAATGCTGTTAAATATCCAGTCGCCTGCCGGAAATGAGGAAATGATGGCTGCGATACGTTTGCGGATTAATAAAACATCAATCGCCGTCAGATCACCTGAATCATTGACATCGCCCGATGCCAGGAAAAGTCCCTCCAGTGATTCCACATTGATGATGTGCTTTTTGTACAGCAAAACATCAGCCGCAGTAGAGCCGCCCCATGGTTTACCGGTACTTGCTTCAAGGGTGTAGGCGCCATTGGGAACAAGCGGGAATGAATAATGACCGGCAGGATTGGTGGAGGTTGTTGCAATTGCTACTCCTGATGCGTTCTTCAGTTTGACTACCACCCCCTGCAGCGGTGTTTGAGCGGTATTGGGATATAAAACCGAACCGCCGACGGTATATCCGGTGGTGGTGACATTCAGGGCAAAATCATCAATGTACATACCCTGCTTTACCGTATTGTTATCACTGGTAAAACGATACCGCAACCAAACATGCTGACTGCCCAGGTAATTGCTGAGCGAATAGGTCTTTTGCGACCAGGCTGCCTGGGTTCCCGTATACTGGGCCAGTTGCGTCCAGTTCTGATTATCGGTTGAAACCATCAGATACATGAAATCATAATTATTTTCGAAATCATATTTGGTCCAGAATGACACGGAGGCATCTGAACAACTGGCCAGACTAAAGGGACCCAGGTAGGCTGAAATATCTTTTTCGTCGCCATACTGACCCGCAGGACTTTCAGAAATGGAATGCGATGGTGAATAATAGGCCGCAGTGGATACACCCCAGGTATCTTCAAATTGCCAGAAAGGAGCTCCCGATTCAAAGTTATCGGAGAAGGGCAATGACATGGGAACCATTGGTTTCAGGGAGACCGTGTTGGATTTAGGCGTTTCCCTGCCCGATTCCGAATCGATTCCGGTTACATAATAGGAATAGGTGGTCCCGTTGGTGAGCAGGCTGTCGGTAAATGCATATCCCGTGGTACTGTCATAGGGGGTAACCTCTCCATTCCTGTATATCCTGAAATAATTCATCCCGGTAAGGGTATCCCATGCCAGGGTTATTTTGCTGTTGGCCGGAACGCCGATCAGATGCTGGGGTGAAGGCAGGATATTTGCCATGGTAACGACCGATGCAATTGTGGCTTTTGTAAACATGTTGACCATGGGGAAGCTGTTAACACTTGGTCCGATCAGGTCATTGGAGGTGTGAATCTGCGGGCTGTAATGCTGACTGTCTTCAAAAGGGAATATACCCATAAAGCCATGGTTGTTAAATGAAGTATGATCACTGTCGCCACCTGAAAGCTGTCCGGCATCAACTGTAAATTCAGGCAGGTAAAGTGCCACAACATCTTCATAAAACTGGACAAGAGGGCCGGCTGAAGCGGGGGCAATCATATCTGTATGAATAGGATCACCCGGATAAAGGTAACCACACATATCGGTGTTGAAATAACCCAGGATATTCATACCCTGACTTTGTGCCTGTGTGGCATAAGCGGCACTTCCATAGAGGCCGTATTCTTCGCCCGAGAAAGCAATAAAAATAATGGTGCGGTCGAAGGTGTACTGGCTCAGAATCCGGGCAATTTCTATGACCGAACCGGTGCCCGTGGCATTGTCGTCGGCGCCGGGAGCGTTCCCGCTGTAAGAGTAGGAATCATAATGTCCGCCCAAAATAACATATTGATCAGGGAACTTTGTTCCAGTCAGCGTTGCAATGACATTATCGCTGGAATTTTGCCCGTTTACAGTAAAATTTTGCAGGGTAACCGGAAGACCAAACGATTCGAACTGGGATTTAATCCAGTTTTGCGCTTCAACAGATTGTGTTGTCAAACAATTTCGGGTTCCGTAATCCTGCAGATGCTGAACAGAGTTTTGAATATTAGTGGCATTGGCCTGGGCCATCAGGTCGGTAATAAACGGATCGATCTCAAGTGGTGCTTTAAGACTTCCGGGTTTATGAGCCGGCATTTTGATGGCGGAATTGTTGATCTTTACAACGCCTCCGTGGACCGACGGGAATAATTTTGTTACATTTTCATTCCTGACCTGAACGATGAAGTAGTTATCAGTTTGATCAAGGATTTCAATATATGGTCCGATTTTGGCAAGATAATCGGCTTTACTGGCCCGGTTGGTCCACAGAACAAAATAATTTTCACCTGAACCCCAGGCATTTTTCTTCAGTAATTTGCAGTCCTCAACAATTTGTGAACTGGTTGTAGCAACAAAAAATTCATTACAGGAATAATTGACCCGAACATCTTTGGAGTCAACGTATTGCTTTATCCGGGATGCATCATTTACGTCTAGTTTAACCAAATCGCCGGCAAAAACAAACAAGGTAAAACAGGTAAAAACAAACAACAGGAAGCTCTTTTTCATAATCTTCATTTTAGACGAGATAAATAAGTTGAAATTATCCCTTCAAAGGTACATATTTCTGGTGATTTGCACAGCGGATCTATGAAAATCAGGCAAAAGCATATTACATCCGGTATTTTTGAAGGTTTTTTCTGAACAATGATCTTCGTACGTTTAACTGTCCTTTTGTGATCAGCCTGTGGCTTGGACAGGTTCACTGTTTCGCACTGTATCAGATTTGTGTAATTCCAAATTACCAACAGGTCATTCAATACCACTCCCAAAAGTTTCAAATGCCTCCCGCCAGCGAATATGCATAATACAAAGGCAGGAATACCAGTCTCTGTTCGCGAAGCTCTCCGTACGGGGCGGTTGAGAATACATATCCTGTTTCAATGTGCGGGTATTTTTCCAGCAACAGATGCATGCTTCTCAATTTCCCTGCAGCTCCGCCTTTAATCTCTACAGGGACTATCATATTCTTTTTTGACATGATAAAATCTACCTCTGCTGAACTGCTTTTCGCCTCTCTTGTCCAATAATACAGCTTGTCTCTTCCGGATGAAAGGAATTCCTGTCCGGCAAACTGTTCGGCGAGAGCCCCGTTATACATGGATAAGAGATCATTTTTAGTATATTCGATATCGGGTGGTAAATTATTGAGTGACCTCATTAAGCCTATATCCACGAGCAGGGCTTTGAATTTCTTTTCCGAAGCCGTGCTTTCGAATGGCAGGGAGGTAACAGAAGCAGAGGAGATCCTGGTGATCACCCTGGCAAGTGATAGTAACTCAAGAGCTTTCTTATTGGTTGGACCTGTGAATTCTTCTGATAAAGCGGAATATTTGACCTGGTGTCCAATATTTCTTGCGATCGAGCTTAAGGCATGATTAAGACTTCTTTTATCTGTATAGGGTGAATATTTTGAGAAATCCTGGCGATAGGTTTCCATAAGATCATTCTGAATCTTAAAAACCGCTGTCAGGCTGTTGGAATTCCGCCACAGATCTACACATTCCGGCATCCCTCCGATAAACATGTATTGTCTCAGCGCGTCGAGAAGCGTGGAGTGGATCGTATCCGATAGCCGGACAGGTTTTTCAAGAAGGATATCAGCAAGTTTATCTTTCCCGGTATTCTT
>CAISJJ010000542.1 GCA_903885595.1 uncultured Bacteroidales bacterium | reverse complement strand
GGCATCCAGAATATTGCCAGGATTGAGACCAGAATTACAAATTCGCAGGCTGAGGGTGAATTGTTGTTTTACACCAACGGGGGTGCCCTGACCGAAAGAATGAGGATTGATGAGAATGGCAATGTCGGCATCGGGGCAACAGCGCCGGATCAAAAACTCACCGTCGACGGAACATTCGGTATACTGGAAGGAGGCGCCTCGCCCACAAACCATACCATATTCCAGGGAGGGACGCAGGCGTCCAACATTACCTATACCTTGCCGGTGGATGACGGCTCCAGCGGAGAGATGCTCACCACCGATGGTGTGGGTGTTCTTGCCTGGACCCCGGCCGAGTCGCCCCTTACCATTTCAAACGGCCTTACCCGTGCTGCCAATGCTGTGAAACTCGGAGGAAACCTTACCGAAAGTACCATCATCACCCAGGATGCGGCTGAATCACTTATCTTTACCAACAACGGAACCGGCGAAACCTCTGTGAATCTGGCAAGCACGGGTGATTTCAGGATCGAAGATAACGGATCGGCCTTTTTTACAGCTACCAACGGAGGAAAAATAGGCATCGGAACAATGGTTCCTGGTCAAAAACTCACGGTCGATGGAACGATCGGGATCCTTGAAGGGGGCGCATCGCCCACAAACCATACCATATTCCAGGGAGGGGTCCAGGCGGCAAATATCACCTATACCTTGCCGGTTGATGATGGCTCCGGCGGTGAGATGCTCACCACCGACGGAGTGGGTGTGCTTGCCTGGACCCCGGCCGAGTCGCCCCTTAGTATTTCAAACGGCCTTACCCGTACAACCAATACCGTGAAACTCGGTGGAAACCTTACCGAAAATACCACCATCACGCAGGATGCTGCTGAATCTCTCATCTTTACAAACAGCGGAACCGGCGAAACTTCTGTTAACCTGGCAAGCGCCGGCGATTTCAGGATCGAAGACAACGGATCGGCATTTTTTACGGCAACCGACGGAGGAAATGTCGGGATCGGAACCACCACTCCGGGTCAGAAACTTACGGTCGATGGCACCTTCGGAATTCTCGAAGGAGGGGCTTCACCCACACATCACACCATTTTCCAGGGAGGTAGCCAATCCGCAGACATCGGCTACACGTTACCTGTGAATGATGGAAATTCAGGACAGATGCTTACTACCGATGGCACCGGCGTGCTTGGCTGGGATACGCCTGTTTCGGGGAATGGGAGTTCGGGCAGGGTTGCCTTCTGGTGGAACGGTAGCGGATTGACTTCCAACTCTGAATTGTTCTGGGATGATACCCATTTCAGGCTGGGCATCGGCGTTTCTAATCCGGGCCAGAAACTTACCGTGGCCGGCACCATTCAGACCACTTCTGGTGGCATCATGTTTCCCGATGGCACTACTCAAACCACGGCTGCCACCAACGACCTACACACCATTGGCGAAAGTTATGGCGGCGGTATTGTGTTTTATGTATATGACGGCGGACGGCACGGTTTAATAGCAGCCACAGCCGATCAGAGCACAGGAATAAGATGGAATGCAGGCACAAATCTAAATACAATGGCCTTTGCCAATGGGGTGGGCTCAGGGAAAGCAAACACAACCATCATCATTGCCAGTCAGGGATATGGCGATGGCGCAAGTTATGCAGCACGGGTTTGTAACGAATATTGGGCCACACAGAATGGTGTTACTTATGGCGACTGGTATCTGCCTTCAAAACATGAATTAAACCTGTTATATCTGCAAAAATCGGTGGTTGGCGGTTTTGCTGACTTCAATTATTGGAGTTCCGACGAACGCGCAGCGATCAGCGCGTATATACAGTCATTCGACACTGGCTCCACGAACTTCGCCGAAAAGGCGGTCTCGGCAATCTATGTGCGTGCTATCCGGGCTTTTTAATTGACAATAAAACCAAACAATTTTCTTTCCAGTTTTGAATGTGGTGGGTCATTGCTTCCTGGCGAAGATTTCTGTCTTGCTTTTTTATGGATTTTTTTATCCACAAAATTAAATCGCTACTCTGGAATAAACAGGATGCATCAGCCCGGAGGCTTACGCTTCAACGGCAGTTTCCTGTTTTATTCCCGGCTCTAATAAAAAAAGACTCTTTCAGTGGACAATAAATGAAGGAAAAAGTTTGCCCGGAATCGATTTATCACCTGATGCAGATTTTGTCGGTAATGGTTGTGGATCTCCCGGCCAAAAGTTATATTCTCCAAAAACACAAGCTAATTCGCGATAATTACCGGTTCCTGACTGGTAGGTATACACGGCATTTGAAGTATGACTGTTGCTGGCGCCAACAGATCTTTCTTCTGATATACAGTTATTTGAATTATACAGGAACATAGTATATTCCTGTAAATCCCAGTTGTTATTTTTCCAATAATAATAAGATTCTTTGCTCGTCAGGCTATTTGAATATTCATAAACATATTTACTGCTTGTTGTTCCATCGGGCCTGATGCGAATTTTTTCTGCTACAACTCCTCCAACCCATGTGAAGGCTGATTTGTATGCGGGGAATCCGTCACTGTCGTATTCTTGTTGAGTTATCAGTTGTCCTGTGTCGTTATAATTGTAAACCTTCTTACCACTCGAAATCCATGCCCCATTCTCAAACAAGTAAAAGGTAGTTTCACTGATGCGGTCGTTAGAAAAAACATAGATGTATTTGTACTGCCATGTTACAGTTCCCGTGGTGTCGTAGTATGTATAAATAACCTCAGTTGGTTTAGAGCCTGAAAAACTTTTAACCTCCAATTGAGAATAATTTCTCCATACATTGTTTTCCATCATGTACACGATCATTTTGTTGATTTTTCCGGCTGCATATTCTAAGTTTTCTTTATAATAAAGTGTTGGCGTCTTAGTATTACCCATGTAGCCAAGAATTTCAGTAATTTGATTACCATTATACGACACTACAGATTTCTGCATGAGTGTATCGTCTTCGTAAAAATTGATTTCGGAAATCCGATAACTTGAAGATGGCGCCGGATCATTATTGCTGCTTTTCTTGTCGCACGACGCATTAACGATCATTATAATGCCAAAAAGTAGTATCCTGGTAAAAAGGGGTTTTATTCTTTTCATTGCCCGATATTTTTGTTAAAATTTGAATGTACAGTCAAAGATAGAAGTTATCGACACCAATGTCAAGAAAAAGTAAAGAAAAACATAAATAGTTATTGTTTCTTAACTGGTACATATCTACAGCACTGTTAAAATAGGAATAACTATTAGCAATTCTAGCATCCTTTGGAAAAAGCGCTCGCTTTACCATCCTCCGCCGGAATAATCCAACTACTCCAGAACATTGATTGTCAAAAGTTTGGTGTGGTCATGTAAATCCGACAGGGGGGTGGTCAGGTGATCCGTTTTGTCTACTTGGATGGGCGTTCTCAGTTTTTAATGCATCGAACGGATAATCCATCAATTTTCCACAACCAACTTCTATAAACACCTGTCCAACTGTATGAGAGTGTCCTGTACCACGCAGTGAGCGAATCTACAGGTGTAGACGACCAGAAGTGGGCATAAATCCGAGGGCCGGAATATTGTGGACTATAGTGAAACCAACCAGCAGGTAGTGCTGTAAATCCGCTGCTGTTGGTGGCGTCATCATTTGGCCAGTACCAATGTTTCGTTCCGGGTTCCTTCATTTTTGAACCAGCAATGCTATCACCCCCCAAATATTCTATTAGTACAGTCCATTCTTCATCCGTTGGTACATGGTAACCATCGGGAGCAATGTTGCGGTTATCTTTTATGGCATAATAATTATACAATGC
>CAISJJ010000541.1 GCA_903885595.1 uncultured Bacteroidales bacterium | reverse complement strand
TTGGCGACTTCAATCGTGATGGGAATAATCCCAATTTCCAAAACATTTGATTCAGCAGCTCCTGACCAGTCTGTCATGCAGGATACGCGCGCCACTCTCCTGAACCAGGTGGTCTGGGTCAGTGTTCCCGGTGCGTATGTGGTACCTGTTGCAGTTCCAATATCAGAAAAATCGGAAGATGCGCTAATAATAGAATACTGCCATTTGTATTCAAGCGTGCCAACGTAGTCCTCCGGCAGGGTAAGGCTTGTAAGCTCAGCAGGTTGCATCCCGCTGCAGATGCTCTGGCCCGCCTCGATGGTGCCGCCGCTGGTGGGGTTCTTGCACGGTGGGGTGACCGGATATTCCCAGGCGCCCATGGACGGATAATTTGCGTTCCGTGTATGTATGCCGTCATAATCGGTGGTGATCCCTGTTCCCGGAACTGCGACCAATGTAGTAGCTGAAGCAACGTACCCAATGGCCGAGGCGCTTCCTGCATCGGCAAAAACCGGATCAACGGACTTGCTGTGGGTATCCAAATTTAAAATCAGGGGTAGGCTAGTCACATCCGCCCCGTTGTAATGACCCAGTGCACCACGCGGACCCGGGGCGTAATAATCATTGTAGTCGAGCGTAAGATTGGCGCTTTTGCACCCCTTGCAATCTCCATAATTGAACCATACGGCATAATTTGAGTATGGGCTTGAACCGGGAGCTTTCTCGCTACGGTGGCGCACATTGTCAAAAATATTATTCCTGAAGTCGCGGGTATTTGTTGAAGCGGCGCTGTACAAAGCATACGACATAGGGACATTTGAGTTTGCATGACCACTAATGTATACTGTATTGTAATACAAACTGTTGTTATTCCCCGCATCGCCTCTTTCATAGATACCGTAGATGTTTGCCGGATCATTACTTTCCAAACTGATGATGTTATTGGACCAGGTCGTCGTTCCATTATTTATTTTTATCCCGTAAATATTTGCGGATGTTGTGCAGGTAGAAGTAACCGACAAACTATGAATGAAATTCCCCGAAACAGTGCTGGTCGTGGTGGATCCGCTGTAATACAACCCGATGACATTGCCCGCGAATGAAGCATAGGTATTGGATAAATTACAGATCGTGTTCCCGGTGATGGTGTGCACCGAAGATGAGCCCTGGTTGCTGATCCCCACAATTGAAGCCCAGTCATCATTGTAAGTAGCTGAACTTGATGTGATTAAATCTCTGACCGTGTTGTTGGTAATGGTAATGGCCCCGTCGTCTGCACGAATGCCAGTTAGCTGACCTTCTGAACCAGTGCAGGAATTTTTCAGATTTGCAATGATATTACCCGATATGGTAATGGTGCCGCTGGCCGGTGAGAAAATCCCGATAACCCACTGTAAAACGCCGGTAGATGCAGAGGTGGCATTGATGCTGCTGGCTGTGGAAGTACTGCCAATCGTGTTGTTGCTGATTGTAGCGATTCCGCTGACATTGTTGAGCATGCCGTAAATATGGGCGTTATCGCCTCCTGAAGAGTTGCCGGAATTGACCGAGCCGATGGTGTTGTTCATGACATTTATTGTGCCGGAACCCCCAATCCAGATTCCCCGAATATATCCACCAGAATTGGAAGTTGTAAGTGTAATAGAACCATTACCGGATGTTGCCCCGATGGTATTGGCGCCGGTGGTACCCACATTCGCATCGCCGCCTTCGACATAAATTCCATTCCAGCTACCGGTTGAGCTGTTTGACCATGAGAAATTTTTAATGGTGTTTCCCTGGATATTGCTAGCCGCTCCTGACCCGGAATTTAAACGTATCCCGTAGAAATCGTTGTTGCCTGAACTGGTCTTTGTCAATGTCCCGCCGCACAGCGCCGCAGAGCCTCCAATGTAGTTTCCGGTGATGGTAAAGTTGTTCCCGGTAGTAGAATTGATTCTTATTGCGTAATATCTCTCGCTGCCGGTTGGAGATAAGGAATTTTGCTCATAAAAGCTGCAACCGGAAATCGTCCATGCAGCGTTGTAACTTTTAAGATAAATGCCAGCTGATTCATTTGTCCTGTTGAAAAAATCAAAGATATTGTTATTGCTTACTGTGTTACCGTCGTTTACATTGCCGAATT
Source organism: uncultured Bacteroidales bacterium (assembly GCA_903885595.1). GTDB lineage: Bacteria > Bacteroidota > Bacteroidia > Bacteroidales > FEN-979 > CAIVAT01. The sequence continues at coordinate 24,582 of CAISJJ010000541.1, read as the reverse complement.
CACCCTCGGAGTAGACAGCATAATTGGGGCGATTTAAATCGGAGGCGCTGGTGATGTCATTATGGTCGATCAGGTTATTGTCATTACCGTTAATGCTGCCTGCGGAGAAATAAATAATACCGGAGGGCATAAAGGACGGGATTGCTGATCCTTTGATAACACAATACTTAACGGTATTGCTACAGGCATCGTCGGCAAACCGGATCGTGGATGTTCCGGTTGTTGTTGAAGTGCTGGTATTGGAGATGGTCAGGTCCTTGGTTGAACCTGTTGCATTCACCCTCCCGTCGATGGTTACGTTGTCGGCGCCATTCAGGTCGATGAGGGGGGCGGCAAGGTCGCCCGATACAGTCACTCCCGATGTGGTCGGGTAAATATAGACAGAGATGTAACTAGCTGTTCCTCCGGAGGCATTAAGTACAGTAGTCATCGTTTCAGTCGTACTGGCACTGATGGTGACGGTAAGGGTCCCCATGTGGGTTCCGGCATTGATGGCATCGAAAGCCGTTTTTAAATTGGCATATCCGGTTGGTCCGGGAGTCGCTGCCGAAGCGGTTACGTAAACGGTATAGCCGTTCAATGGCGAACCTGCTATTGCTCCTGAAATATCACCACGTCCAATGCCGCCGTTGTGCTGCGCCATGGCCAATGCCTGAACCAGAATCAGCGCTAAAAGGGTCAATATTACGTTTTTCATAGGTATGTGTTTTGCATTGTTAAGTTTTTCGAAAAAATATCGACCGCTGAGCGGTATTGGAAAATAATAAATTGTCAAATTGTCAAATAAATTCTTAGTCTCTGACGCAGCGGACACTATAGCCGCCCGCCTTGACGTAGGTGGCCATCCCGCTGAGCCCACTGGAGAAGCCCAGGAACAAGAGGTAAGTGGCAGTGAGCTGGGTACTACTCCCGTAGTAGCCCTTAGAGCCGCGATCGCCCAGTGAACCATTGCTTTCGAGCAGTAACCCGGCAGCATGGAGTTTTAAGACTGAATTAAAGGTGTCGTTATAATTTCCCCATGAACCGTTTGCATCTGCAGCAGCCCATTCTGTTGTGGTCGGGATACGCCAGCCGGTGCCCAGTTCGATGGTGCAGGGATCGTTGGCTACAACCCAATCCGAATCTTCATTGATGATGGTTATCCATGTTGTGGAGGGTGTCCGTGTTGCGCCATGTTTAAACCCCTGTTTCCGGTTAAACTGCCAATACCAGCCGGCAGAGGCTTCGGTGGTATCTGTTGCAGAACTTGCCTGGTTGGTGGCGCCAAGGTTTCTGGTAATGGCGCATTTTGTGCCGCCAAACAGCGTGGTGGAAACCGCGCCGTAGGTTACTGTTTTGTCAACAGGGGCTACATCTCCTGCTGTATGGCTGATTATTATCGAGCTTGTACCACAAATGAAGGGAATGGCTGTGGTGCAGGTTACCTGGTTGCCGTAAGCCGTTCCGGCGCTGCTGGTGGCATATGCCCTTACGTAATAGAGTGTACCTGAGGAGAGCCCTGTTATGGTACTTGAAAAGGTTCCGGCGCCGGTTCCATCAGTTGTTATGCTGTTGGTGATGGTTGGAGCGGATGTTGTACTCCAGCAAACACCCCGGGCCGTAACCGGGTAATCGCCGGCATTGGTAACATTTCCCCCGCTGGTGGCTGTTGTTGAGCCAATATTAGAAACTTCAGTCGTGGATACCGTTGGAATCATGTCGCGGAGGCAGCGAAGGGAAAAGCCGTAAGCCATGCTGTTGCTGCCCACCGCGCAGCCGTAATCGTAGAAATCCAGGTAATAGCCGGTGGTGCCGGAGACACCGCGCTGCGAACTGCTCCAGTATCGGCCGATTGAGCCCCGGTAGACCAGCGAACCGTCGTAGTAGCTAAGGAACCCGGCGGCATGGAGTTTTAAACCTGATGCATAAGTGTCATTATAATTGCTCCATGAACCGTCAGCAGAGATCCATTCAGCATCTGTCGGGATACGCCATCCTGTACCAAGTTCTATAGAACAGGGATCCTTGTCGGCAGTCCAATTAGAATTTCCACCGCTATTTCCGTTCCAGCCACTGTTGGGGTAGCGGTACGTCCCGTCATGCATGTAACCCTGCTTGCTGTTAAACTGCCAACACCAGCCGGCAGATGCTTCGGTGTTATCGGTAGCGGCGGTTGCCTGCTGGCTGGCGCCAAGGTTTCGGGTAATGGCGCATTTCGTACCGCCAAACAGCGTTGTGGAAACTGTGCCGTAGGTAACCGTTTTATCAACCGGGGCTACACCGCCGGATGTTAAATGGTTAATGGTGAGGGTTGAAATGCCGCAGTTAAATGGCATGCTGCGCACCGCCCGGAAGCCGTGGTTGCTACTTCTGACATCAAAAACCTCCGCAGCGCTAAAGCGGTCGGAGACGCACAGGCGCTCAAGATCACCCCATGAGCCGCCCCGGAAGACGGATCCGTCACTGCCGGTCACTTCAGAAGTATTATATCCCGGCCATGTGGAAATATCGGCATATCCTGAAGCGCTCAATGCCGCATTGCCGTGCACTCCGGTAAAGGCGCGGCCTGTTGCATTACCAACAGTTACCGTTCGCTCCCAGAGGTTGCCGCTCATTTCCATGATGCCATAATAAGTATCTCCTGCATCTGCTCGGGTGGTGCTGCCTGTGGCAAAAACACCTGTTCGCATCGGACCTTCCTGTACGTTTATCTGATCGTAAAAAACAGCATTGGCGCCGGAAGTATTGGTGGTTTCGTTAGCGGCGCCTCCGTTGGTAATGTTTTTGGCTGATGTTGCAGTTGTATTGCCCCAGGCAAATTCACCGGCTACCGGTGTTGCTGTTCCCCGGCATGCTTTTTCAAACTCCAGTTCCGTCATCGGGCGCAAACCTGCCCAGTCGGTGTAAGCTGCGCCATCCATCCAGCTAAGGTAGTTGCAGGCAACATAAGGGTTGGTGGTACTGTAAACTCCACCTGATACTGAAAGGCCGTACCTCTGTCCGATACTGCCCGATGAGTAACGATTGGAGGCTTGCGTTGAAGTGAGTGTATTCAAAAAATCAACATACTGCTGCTGGCTTATTTCGTATTTCATGCAATAAAAGGGGTTGTAGCCATTGGGCCAGGATGCATTTTCCGGGGCGGTCTGTCCGGTAGGATAACCTCCTCCTGCTCCACCCAGACTCCCGGTACCGGAAGGAGTGGTGGTGGCATTGGGTGAGTTAATGGTGGTAAGGGTAAACGCATTAGATTCAGCTCCTCCGCTGCCCGCTGCGAATGATCCTGCCGGCAAATACACCATTTCGATGGCAAAGACCCTGATGTCAACCACGGCATCGTCGGGAACGCCGTTGGCGCCATAATTCCAGCGGAGCTGTACCCCGGTTTTAGAAAATGTGCTTGCAGCTCCATCGGTTGAGCGGTAGATAAACGCACCCAAGCCGGGGTTGGTAGTGGTGCTAAACGCTGCACCGGGAGAGAGTAAACCAGGATCTATCGTACTGCCTGATGGCGCCGTATGTCCGCTTTCATTCAGCCATGCTTGTTGCCAGGCTCCACCGGATACCCGGTATTTCACAAAAACCCAGGCGGCATCCCAGTTGTTCGTAGCCGATGATGTCCTCCAGGAGTTTTCCCATGAGATATCGAACTTCACCATGGTGTACTGGCTACCTGCATTTTTGCCAGTGAGGCTCAGGTTGCTGATGGTGATATTGTTAGCGCTGAGCATGGTCGTCAGTACCAATGCTGTTAAAATAGTAAGCAGCTTTTTCATAAGGATATGGTTTTTTGAAATTCGGGGGAGAACATCCCTGGAAATAAAATTCTTGTCGATTTGCCAGTAAGCATAAGCACAATACAAAACAGTTTCTTTGAATCTTTGGATGGTCAAAAACGAAGCTAATCAGAGGGCAGTTTTAAAATACAGGAACAGGTTTATCCATTTTATAAACCTGTTCCGTATCGTTATAACCGTATGAGAGGTACAATAAAGGCAAAGGAGGTACCAGAAAATACAATCAATGGGCCAGCATATGCAATATTAATTTAAATTATTGCATGTTAGCAAATAATACTTGTTAATTTATTAACATTATAATTTTCGTTTTTTACCTCCCTAACATTTCATCGAATTTATTATTAAAATGGTGTATATCAACGATTTCACGTAAGGTTTCCTGAATGCGGTTATGCTATTTGGACATTGTTTTTTTCTTCAGAAAACCTATCATTGTGAAAAATACCACAAAGATGGACACTCTAAATCTTGATGCCAGCAAAAGATATACCTACGCCGATTATCTCACCTGGATGGACAATGTGAGGCGTGAGTTATTTGATGGTTTCATAAAATTGATGCCCCCGGCTCCATCGCGAAATCATCAGCGCATCTCAACAAATCTTGTCAGTATTTTCTGGAATTTTTCACGTCACAAATCTTGTGAAGTTTACCATGCACCATCGGATGTTCGACTTCCTAAAGACAAAAACGACCACGATGATAAAGTAATTTACACCATTATGCAGCCCGACATTTATTTGGTTTGCGATCTGTCGAAACTTGATGACAGGGGGTGTCTTGGGACTCCCGATCTGATTATTGAAATAGTTTCAGCGAATAACTCAAAACGCGATATAAAGGACAAATTTGAAATTTACCAGGAACATGGTGTGAGGGAATACTGAATTGTAAATCCCAACGATGAAAATGTGACGGTCTTTATTTTGGATGAAAACGGGAAGTTCCGCTTCATAAGTATGTACGCGGGCGATGACAAAATTCCCGTAAACATTTTCAACGGGGATTTGAGCGTTTATCTAACAGAGATGTTTCCACCTTTGAGTGATTGAATTGTTGAATTATTGAATTGTTGAATGAGTGAATGAATGAATGAGTGATTTGGTCATTTATCACCCGTCACCCGTCACCCGTCACCCGTCATCAGTTGCCATAGGAAATTCAGGTTATTCTGTTGAATCCATAAAAAAAATCGCGTATTTACGCGTTTTTGCGTAACCTTTTTTGGGCAACCCATAATCAAAGAAGGGGAACAAAATTTTGTTCCCCTTCTTTGATTAAAACGAAATGGTTGCCTTTATCGCTTCAAAATCTTCACCGTTGCCGTGCTTCCATCGGTCACGATTCTGATCAGGTAGATACCAATGGGCCGCCCGTCGAGTGTAAATTCATGCCGGGTTTCTCCGGAAAAGGTTTCCATAAGAATCTTGTCACCCTTCATACTAAAGATTTCAACCTGAATGGTGCCGGGTTTGTCTTTACCCATATACTCCACATGGAACTTCCCGTCTGTTGGATTGGGATAAACACGGAACCGCCCGGGGAGGTCTTCATTCGACGCTGGTAAGTCGTCATTCGTCATTACAACTTCGGTATTCGGAATCGATGGCGGCAAACTCCAGCAATACTGACCCGTGGTAGTGATGTAGCCGTGCATGTATCCTCCGGGCTGAACCGTCGTTCCGGGCAGGTACAGGATGTTCTGGCCTGCGATGAAGGTGGCGCTGCCCCCGGTTTGAACCTCGAAGGTATGACCGCCCCCGGCCACAAGGATCGTCTGGAGCGCATCGAAGCAGATGATCACCCCGCTGGCAATGGTAATATCGCGGACTTCAAGGATGACCGGGATGTCGTAGACAATGGAGAAATCGGAACCGCTCATACCAGAGAGCACCGGGTCGGCCACACTGGTGATCTTCACCCTGTAATCAGTGCCGGGCTCCTGGTTGCCTGTAATGGTCCATGCATAGGTTCCGTTGGATGGCGTTGTCGCAATGATAGTTTGCTGATACGAATCTTCTTTGAACAGTTCGATCTTCACATTTTCGGTTATGTTGTCGGTCCAGGTGATGTTGTGAACCGATCCCAGTTTCCATTCTTCCCCGCCGTTCGGACTTATGATGGAGATGAACAGAGCCTGCGTTACGGTGACATCAAGCCGGGTCGCAGCAGCGCCGTGGCAGCCGGTTTGCGGGTTGGTGTAATTGACGCTGATCCATTGTGCGCCCGCCGTGTTCCAGGTTACCGTGGCCGTGTGATCCGACGGTGCTCCGCCCGAAGTGATGGTACCCCCGGCAGAGATCGTCCAGCTGTATTCCAACTGGCCGGCCTGCGTGGTGTAACCCACACCGGTCGTTCCAGATATCACGGTGACCGGACCGGTCAGCACAGGTACAGGCAGGGGGTCAACCTTCAGGCTGATGACGTTCGAAGTGGCGGGGTTCCCCGACATGCAGGTTTCATTTGCAATGAGCTTGCAGGTAATGATGTCTCCGTCTGACGGAACATAGGAATAAAAAGGAGTGTTGGCGCCAACATTTACAGTGTTGACTTTCCACTGATAGGCAGGGTTGCTCCCACCGTTGACCGGGATGGCCGTGAAGCTCACATCTGAGTTTGCACAGACCGGGTTTGCAGAAGCCGTGATCGACACACTCACCGGCAGCAGCGGGGTTACCCCCATGGTTACCGTGTTGGAGGTGTCAGGGTTCCCAAATGCACACTGCACGCTTGAGGTCATGATACATCTCACCTGGTCCCCGCTGAGCGGGTTGTATGTGTAAACCGGGCTGTTGCTCCCGACACCGGTTCCGTTGACTTGCCACTGGTATATCGGGTCTGTTCCTCCATTGACAGTCATTGCGGTGAAGGTGACCGGGCTGCCGGCACATACCGGGTTGGCACTGCCTGAGATGGTCACCGAAACCACATTGTACGGGCGAACCGTCATGGTGATCGCGTTGGAAGTAGCCGGGATGCCCCCGGTGCAGGGTTCCGAAGATAGTTGTACACAGGTGATCACGTCGCCGTTCAGCGGTGTATGGATAAACAAAGGAATATTGCCACCGGTATTGACGCCGTTTACCTTCCACTGGTACACCGGGCTGATCCCGCCGTTCTCCGATGTAGCCGTGTAACCGATCACGGTACCCGCACACATAAAGTTGGCCGAGGCTTCGATCGTCACACGATGCAGCGATGGCCTGACGGTGATCGTAAAACTCTTCGCAGGGCCGGTGCAACTGACATTAGCATTGGTTAAGGTTGGGGTTACAACGATCGTTGAAACCAAGGGCGAAGTGCCGGTGTTGATAGCCGTAAATGCCGGGATATCTCCGGTGCCCTGTGCATCAAGACCAATACCGGGGTTATCATTGGTCCAGGCGTAAGTGGTGATACCGCCGCTGCTTTGGGTGGAGTAGGTTACCGGTGTTGTAAGTGACCCGGCGCAGACAACCTGGCTGGCTGGCTGATCAACCTGGCCGGGTTCAACAACTGTTACATCTTTACTTGTTGCAGATACTGCTTCGCAGCCGCTGACGTCTGTATATTTGATGCTCACGTTTTGTGTTCCTGCGGTATTCCAGGTCACCATAACTGAATTGTCTGCGGAGGTTCCTCCTGAAGTGATCGTGCCCCCGGCCGAAACTGTCCAGGCATAGTTGCTCATTCCCGGCTCGGTATTATACACAGTTCCTGTCGAATACTGACAAACTGAAGAAGGACCGCTCAACCCCGCCCACCATTGCGGTGGCTGACTTATGGTTACGGTGGATGATCTGGAACATCCCAGCATATCGGTCACAACCACGGTATAAGAGCCTGCCGGCAAACCTGTCGCAGTTTGCGTCTCCTGCACAGGGGTGGTCAGCCATTGATAGGTATAGGTTCCTGTTCCTCCCAAGGCCGTGACCGAAGCCGAACCATCCGCCCCGCCAAAACAGCCTGCATCATGCACAACATAGGCCGATGACAGCAAGGTATAGCAGGGTGCGCCGGCACCGGTAAATATTCCGGGAGTTGTCAGCCCGGAAGCTGAGAGAACATGGGATGCAGGATCGGCCGCATCATAAGCAGCCACAGGCGGTGGATCGACATGCTCGCAATAAAGTTTGGATTCTGTTCCGGTTACATCCGTTGGCTTGTAATAAAATTGCGCGTTACATGTATATCCGCCGACATCGTTCGTTGTAATTTTCCAATAACGGTTCAGGTAATCATCCTGAATGTTGGGATCGGGATATTTTGCATTGACCAGGTTCACTCCAACATAATTATCGTTTCCAAAGGTTCCTGAGGTGAAGTGTAGGGTTACCGGCGTATATTCGGCATCCCCGGTTTGATCTCCTACCGGGAACGTAAAAATACCCGGAGCTGCAAACTGTTTCCTGATCTGACCAGTGCCGGTTGCAACGATCATGGATGTATTGGAAGGAATTCCGGAAATTTGTGCAGAAGGCCCCAGTAATAGGTTATGGTTGCCAAGGATGAGGTTCCCGTTGGAAAATGTGAGTGTTTTACTCACGGTAATGTCATTAATTAATGAAATCCCGGAAGCATTATCGATAACCAGGTTATCGATAACAATTGTACCGTTGATGGTCTGGGGCGCGGTTCCGTCAAGAACCACTCTGCCGGTATCAATATGCAAGGCAAAAGGAGCAAAGCTTCCAAGGTCGTCTCCCACTTTCACAACCCCGTGATTGTAAAGCGCCTTACTGTCGTGAACGATCATATCTTCTTTTACACTGAGTATGTTTCCCGCCGGCACCCTGATGTAACCTCCCTGTTTTACGATTACCCCCTGGCCCGTAAGAAGCTGTGGGGTGATCAGGATGAAACCGGAGAGGATGAATGCCTGTATTCTATTTCTCATCTTCAACATGCGTTTTTTATAATTAAATTACCACAGCCAACTGCGAAAGATCAAAATTTTTCTTTTACACTATAGTCACCAAGACGCAAATGTTCTGCATTCAATTACCTGGATTTTCGCACCTTGACATCTTCGCGGCGACATGCACTTTTCAAAGCGGGCTCATTACGTTGATTCGTGAATATCTATCTCACCCAATACCAGATAATGGCAGGAGACGGCATGCAACCCTCCACCCCGCAACCACTGCCAATCCAAGGGGCAGAAGTCCAGCTTGATTGGTCGGTTACCAAAGTGCCCCACCATGCCCCTCCACCGCATAATTGACTGGTTGTAATAAATCCTCCGACAGAACAATTGGAATACCAGGGCATTCTTGGTTCAATCCCACCGTCGCTGTATGTCCATGTGCCGAATTTGGGATTTATGGTAACATTGGTCTGGGTATTATTGCCGTTTACAAAGCTATAGGCACCGTTGGCTGTCCAGATACCTCCATTGGTTCCTCTGGAGGAGGCCTCAATCATGTACTGAAACCCGCTGGCACTTTTCTTGATGTAGTCGGCCCAGCCGACAATTGAGTAATTAACACCGCCAATTGTAATATTCGGACTGGAAGTATTTAATGAAATGGCATTGGCATAGGTCCATCCAACATATGTTGTATTTTTCATAATCAGCGTCCATCCCCCTCCGTTGGTCGTCATATCAGCATATATCTGGAAGGGTGCTCCACCATTGATGTTCGGATTGGCAATCCAGTAGAGGCCATCGATTGATGCGGGGTAATCCTGTTTAATCTGCCAGGCGCTGGTTGAAGGATTGGAGGATGTCAATCCATCGCCGGCAGACCTGGTAATTTTAATTTCTCCTGATGCCCTGAGTCCACGGGCCCCATTGATACTTCCGTTCCTGCTCACATAATTCGTATTGGTGGCCGAAATCTGTCCTGATTTGGTGACAACCTGAACACTGTTCACTGTTAAAAGGGCTGATATGCTTCCTCCGCAATAGTTTGCAGTGGCGGCCTGTGTTGCAGTTATGGTAGAGGTTCCTGCCGTAACAAGAGTAACCGTTGTTCCGCTGATGGTAGCAACAGCCGTATTGCTGCTGGTATAGGTGATTGCCCCGTTGCTGCTGGCCGAGGGTGGAGTGATCGTATAAAAACCGTCAAAATAGGTCCTTGTAACCGCAGCAAAGTTGCTTAACCCCGGATTTTCCTTTACTGTGATGGCTCCTGAAATATTACTCGTGGCCGTGGTCGGTGCAATTGTACCGGTAACGATAACATAGTAATAGGTGGTTCCAAGGGAGGTAGTCGGGGGTGTAAACGTATTGCTTGTGGCTCCGGATATCGAAGCTCCTCCCGTGTTGGAAGCTGATGTATTGCTGTACCACTGATAAGTTAAATTAGCACCAATTGCGGTTACTGACAGAGGAGTAGCTGACACATTGCGGCACTCTTCATGGGTTGCGGAGGATGGCTGAATGATGATTGTTGTTGGGCAGGCAGTACTCATCGTTATCCGATAATAGCTTCCCTGGCTGCATTCTGTGCTATTGCGATCAGCGTTGGATAGTTCAGCGCTGAATACCAGTATTTCGCTGATAAAGCCATCCAGAGGTTCCACGTATGCGCCAATGGCCCCTGTGTTTATGACATTTGGAACGCCTTTATTGTTGCCTGTAGTCTGGGAGATTCCATTTCGCCATGAAGTGCAGGCATTGGCGGAAGGCTGAACAACAGTAAAAGCCTCCAATGATGTGAGCGACCAGGGCGAAGCGATCTGATGGTTCCACCCACTGGCATACCAACTGTGCTTATTGCCATAAGGACCGATTAACCAGTTGCTTGATCCTTGCACCGCCCTTCTCATTCCGGTGGAACTTGCATTACTTCCTGCCACAATATTTACCGACAGTGGATTAGAGGTCAGGTAATTGCTTGCGCCCCCCAGTCCATCGTTGACAGCATCATGGTATAGAGTTGGTGAACCGCTCCTCCTGTATATGACTCCTGCATTAAGAATCGCGGGTTGCAGACTGGTGTTAGCCTGTGTCAAATTTCTTCCATATCCGCTCTGGTCGTACCAGGTGGTTATGTATCCACTGCTGCCGCCAACAAATGTTTTCAGTGTGGCAGTATCCAGATCGCCTCCGGCAGTAAATCCGATGTTCTGATTGGTATTGTCGCTGCTGCGTCGCACCTGTATTGCATTCCCTGAATATGCCGTAGATAATTTTCTCAACGAATACGCAGCAGCGGCCGGGGTACTGCTTGTCAGCCCGAGGATATCCAATGTGTTCTGTGCGTTTGTGATAACACTGAACGAAAGTGTAAGGAATATAAAAAATGCTTTTTTCATTCGATATTCAATTGCCTAGTAGAAATAATCAAACTGAACCCTGTCTCCTGCCGACAAAGTGTACGACCCGTTGTTTGCCGGCACATAAGTCAAAGTAGTACCAGTTACACTATAAGCAGTGTTGCTGATGCGGATGCCGTTGACATACATTTTCACTTTACTGTTAGTTGATTTTGTCTGTGATAAAGTGAAGCTGGTCTGAGAAACGCTTGATGTAAATTCATCGGTTACATCCCTGACAATACTTACCCAGGTTGGAGCGGCAGCGCCGTTCGATTGCAAAACCTGTCCTGCAGTCCCAGCTGCCAGGAGCGCCGTAGTATTCGCAGCTGATTGGTATGGCAGTTGTCCGGCACCGCCCCCGGCAATGTTGGTTGCGGTTGATGCCGTTCCGGTCAGATTTGCTGTAATGGTACCAGCGCTGAAATTCCCACCGGCATCACGTGCCACGATTGCACTTGCCGTATTAGCATTTGTTGCTGTGGTCGCAGAATTGAGCACTTTTCCAGCCGTGCTGATCGTTGCCAGTTTGGTGTCTGCAATGGCAGCGGTGGCCGAAATTTTACTATTGTCGATAGCACCTGATGCAACAGTGGGGAGGTCGGCAGTACCGGTTAAATCACCTGCCAGTTTCACTTTCCCTTTCACCGAAGTGGTTGCATCGGGCGTTATACCTGAAGTTACGGTAGTCATAACAAAAGCGGTGGTGGCGATTTGTGTTGAATTTGTGCCTGCAATGGCAGTCGGTGCGGCAGGAACCCCTGTGAATATGGGTGAAGCAATGTTTGATTTTAAATCCAATGCAGCCTGTTGTGCAGTTGAAACAGGTTTATTAATATCACTGGTATTATCAACATTTTGCAATGACAGGTTTGTCTTTGCTCCCAAAACGGTGGTAGCGCCTGTACCTCCGTTGCTTACCGGCACTGTGGAAAGACTGATTGCATTTCCACTGCGGGAAAGCGGAGTGTTGAATGTCAATGAACTTTCCTTGTTATAAAAAGTGTTCCAGTCGCTGCTTGAAAGATAACCGTCGCCCGTTGTTGTGGCCTGTGATATTCCAATTGATCCGGCTGATGTGATAGTGCCGCCTGTAAGCGGAGATGTTGCGGTTATCCCGGTGACTGATCCTGAGCTTGGTGTGGAGGGAATCCATTGTGTTCCGCTCCAGGTAAGAACCTTTCCTGCTGCATTGCTGGTCAGACTGACATCGGTCAGGTCGGATGTTGCTAAAGTCACAGCACCCAGCTTGCCGGCTACACTGGAAACCGCTGAGCTGTTTGAAATTCTTTGCCAGGCCGTATTTGAGGGTGTGGGAGAAATCATCCAGTCGCCAACACTAAAGAGGATACCACTGTTCGTTTCAGTACCGGCTCCTGAAATGATATAATAATTCCCTGCTGTTTCATATGCCACGGCTACGCCCCCAGCGAGGTCTTTACTGCCCTTGTAAGTAAGACCTGATACATTGATGAGACTATTATCAATTTTGCCGGTGACATCCAAAACCGGGATATTTCCCGAAGATGTTCCCGTGTTTGCCAGAGCGGCAGTTCCCAGTTGAAGGTTGGTTCTCGCACCTGCTGCATCACTTGCGCCTGTACCGCCATTGGCCAAAGGCAATGCTCCTGCTACTTTACTTGTGAGGTCAATGTTTCCGGCAAGCATCGCATTGGAAATCTTGGCGGCTCCAATGGCAGTTACACCGGCATTGGTTATCGTTACATCCCCTGTGGGGGTAACTGGAGCAGCCAGATTTGAAGTATTCCCTACAATAATCTGTCCTGATGGCAGGGAAGAACCTACCGGTGACGTTCCGGTTATGGTTGTATTGGTAACACCCGTAACCCTTCCTTTTTCATCCACTGCAAAAACAGGTACGCTGGTGGCGCTGCCATAGGTGCCTGCACTCACAGTTGTGTTGGCCAGTGTGGTAGCAAAACTTGCAGTACCGCTTCCTGAAACATCACCGGTCAATGTAATGGTTTGATCGCCTGTGTTGCTTCCGGTAACAGTAGCATCATTATTCACAGTCAGGGTTTTCGAATTGATCGTTCCGCCGGAGATTGTAAATCCACTTGCGGCCGAAGCATGGGTTAATCCATTAATCGTTTTATTTGTCAAAGCTTCAATCCCGGCGAGGGTAGCCAATGTACCTGTTGTGGGTAAGATAATTGATGTTGAACCGGTTGAATTTAAGGTAGTCGGGAATGCACCGGTGGTATTAAGATCCCCGGTAGTATTGATATTCCCGCCTAAGGTGATGGTGAGCCCGGTATTCGCTATACCTGTGCCTCCATTGGCTCCAGGCAGAATGCCGGTGACTTTATTGGTAAGATTAATGCTTCCGGCAAGCATGTCGTTGGTGACCTTTCCGGTTCCGATGGCAGTGACACCGGTGTTTGAGATGGTGATATCCCCGCTTACCGGTACGGTATTCCATGAAGTCCCATTGGCAATCAGAATATTTTTATCGGTCGCGGTGGTTGTTCCCAGGGCCACTCCTTTGATTTTGTCCACTGAAGTGGCAGGCTGAGTTCCCGAAACATCACCGGCAAGACTACCTGAGAAATTATTAGTGGTTCCGCTGGTGATATCTGAAAGGAGCGCCACCGTTCCGGAGGTTGTTCCAAATGCTATGGTGGGTGTCCCGGCAGCATCGGGAACCGTGATCCTGGCGGTTCCGCCGGTTGTACCGTTAAGATTAATGGCTCCGGTGGTTCCTCCTGCAGCACCAATGGCCATGGTCGAATTAAAGGCTGGCGCAGTTGCCCTCACCACATTCCCTGATCCCGTTGTCCCAATTTCTTCTACCACCCCGGAACCCGAAGAGACCCTTCCAAGGACCTTGTCAGCACCAGAGACATTCTGGATTTTGGCATAAGTCACATTGGCATCGGCCAGTTTTTCTGTAGTCACATTGGCATCCAGAATCTTGGCCGTAGTCACATTCGCGTCAGCGATCTTGGCTGTGGTCACATTTGTATTGGCTATCTTATCGGTTGTAACGCTCGCATCCGCGATCTTTTCTGTGGTCACATTGGCATCCAGGATCTTAGCTGCGGTCACATTTGCATTGGCTATCTTATCGGTAGTAACGCTCGCATCCGCGATCTTTTCTGTGGTTACATTGGCATCCAGGATCTTTCCGGTGGTTATCGCGTTATCTGAAATAACCGGCGCTGCGGCCGAAGTGCCTGTCCCGCCCAGGTCGCCGGCAAGCTGAACCTTGCCTTTAACGAGGGCTGTTGCATCGGGGGTGGCTGTGGTGACGGCTCCGGTGACAAATTCGGTCGTGGCAATCTGCGTGGTGCTGGTCCCGGAAACAGCTGTTGGTGCCACGGGTATGCCTGTCATCGTGGGGGAAGCACTCATCACTACATTGCCACTGCCGGTTACCGGATTTGAAACAACATTCTTACCCGCATCCGTAAACAAAGCTTGCGACGCGGAGGCGCTCGAAAGCACCGGGGCTGCTGAAAGGGTAGCCACACCGGTAACGCCCAGGGTACCACCAACGGTTGTATTGCCTGTAACTGTTATGGTCCCTCCAATAGAAGTATTGCCAGTTACAGCTAATGTGCCACCAATTGAGGTATTGCCTGATAGGGTTTTGTTTCCTGCAACGGTCTGGGCGGTCGTTAAGTCGACAAAGTTCTGGGTGGCTGAACCGGTACCCCCGTTGGCAACAGGCAAAACTCCTGTCAACGCAGTTGCGGATGGTGTTGCCCACGCCGGATTACCACTGCCATTGGTCGTCAATACCTGGCCTGAAGTTCCATCGGTTTTTGGATAGGTAACAGCGCCTGCGGTGAGAGTTCCGAAGGTTTTCACATTGGTAATACCGGTATTCCCTAATTGAACTGTATTGCTTCCGTTGCCCTTGGCCTCGTACCCAATTACAATTTCATTTGATCCATGGTCTGCCAATGGTTTTGAATTGACTCCGATTAAAACAGCATTATCTATTACCGTATTATAAGATCCATTCGCAATAAATCTTCCTGCAAAAGCACCCAGAACAGCGTTATTGGCACCCGTGGTATTTCTGTCAATTGCGGCAACCCCCATGGCGGTGTTGTTATTTCCGGTAGTATTCTGTTCGAGCGATAATACGCCAAAAGCAGAATTATAAGTAGCCGAAGTATTTTGCAGTAATGCGCTTTCTCCTATAGCTGTATTATTGGAGCCCGTTGTATTCTCCCGTAAGGAAATATTCCCGACAGCTGTATTACTTTGCCCGGTAGTATTGCGAAGCAATGACTTTGATCCTACCGCAGTATTGTTGATTGCAGTGGTATTTGCAATCAGAGCCTGTGAGCCTACAGCGACATTAAAGCTGCCGGTAGTGTTGTTTTTTAACGTAAAATATCCCAGAGATGTGTTGTCGTTAGCATTATTTGCAACGTATAAGGCGTATTGACCAAGTGCTGTGTTTCTGGCTCCATTTTGGCTCGCATTGAGAGAATAAGCACCAAAAGCTGTATTAGCAGATCCTACCGTATTATTTTTCATGGATTCAAAACCGACAGCCGAATTATCAGATCCTGTTGTATTTGAATAGAGTGTATTTTTTCCTAAGGCAGTGTTTGTGCCAATAGATCCGGCTCCCAGACCAATCGTAAGTCCTTGTATAGTTAAATCATAAGCTCCCAAATTAACTGCCCCTGTAGCACCGGAATAGGGAACGCCACCTGCTGCCGAAGTCCATGTTGTACCGTTGGAGGTCAGCACATTGCCGCTAGTGCCGGAAGCCACAACCTGTAAAGCTCCTGTGCCGTTTCCCAATAACACGTTATTTGCAGTTAAGGTTGCTGAACCGGTTCCACCATTGGCCACGGGCAGAATGCCGGTGACTTTACTGGTAAGATTAATGCTTCCGGCAAGCATGTCGTTGGTAACCTTTCCGGTTCCGATGGCAGTGACACCGGTGTTTGAGATGGTAATATCCCCGCTCACCGGTACGGTATTCCATGAAGTCCCATTGGCAATCAGAATGTTTTTATCGGTCGCGGTGGTTGTTCCCAGGGCCACTCCTTTGATTTTGTCCACTGAAGTGGCAGACTGAGTGCCCGAAACATCACCGGCAAGACTACCTGAAAAATTAGTCGTGGTTCCGCTGGTGATATCTGAAAGGAGCGCCACCGTTCCGGAGGTTGTTCCAAAAGTAATGGTGGGTGTTCCGGCAGCATCGGGAACGGTGATTTTGGCGGTTCCGCCGGTGGTACCGTTCAGATTGATGGCTCCGGTGGTTCCTCCTGCAGCGCCAATGGTCATGGTCGAATTAAAGGCGGGCGCAGTTGCCCTGACCACATTCCCTGATCCCGTTGTCCCAATCTCTTCTACCACCCCGGAACCGGAAGAGACCCTTCCAAGGACCTTGTCAGTGGCCGAGACATTCTGTATTTTTGTATAAGTCACATTGGCGTCTGCGATCTTGGCTGTCGTTACATTGTTGTCTGCGATCTTGGCTGTCGTTACATTGGCGTCAGCGATCTTTGATGTGGTTACATTGGCATCCAGTATCTTGGCTGTGGTCACATTATTGTCGGCGATCTTAGCCGTCGTTACACTGGCATCAGCGATTTTGACTGTGGTTACATTCGCATCAGCAATCTTGGTAGTTGTTATATTGGCATCCAGTATCTTGGCCGTGGTTACATTATTGTCCGCGATCTTCGACGTAGTCACATTGGCATCAGCGATCTTTTCGGTCGTTACGTTGGCATCGGCGATTTTGGCTGTGGTCACATTCGCATCAGCAATCTTTGATGTGGTTACGTTCGCATCCAATATCTTGGCTGTGGTCACATTCGCATCTGCGATTTTGGCCGTGGTTACTGCATTGTCGATAATCTTAACGGTTGTTATCGCGTTATCTGAAATGACAGGCGCAGCGGCCGAAGTGCCTGTCCCGCCCAGGTCGCCGGCCAGCTGAACCTTACCTTTTACCAGGGTGGTGGCATCGGGAGTGGCTGTGGTAACGGCGTCGCTAACAAAAGCGGTTGTTGCAATCTGCGTGGTGCTGGTCCCGGCAACAGCTGTTGGTGCTATGGGTGTGCCAGTCAGCGTGGGGGAAGCACTCATCACCACATTACCACTGCCGGTTACCGGATTGGAAACAACATTCTTACTGGCATCCGTAAACAAAGCCTGCGACGCGGTGGCGCTCGAAAGCACCGGGGCTGCAGTAAGCGTGGCTACACCTGTAACGGACATCGTTCCTCCAACGGTGGTGTTGCCCGAAAAGGTTTTATTTCCCGCAGCGGTCTGATCGGATGTTAAGTCGACATAGAGGCCTGTAACCAGTTTTACCCATGAAGATCCATTGTAATAGTAGTACGCATGGTTCCCCTGGGGTCCATTCGAAGTAACATAAATCAGCAACCCGGTTGTGAGATTTGTTAGCGGACGGCTATTGAAATCCAATCTTGGAATTAAAATCCCTTTATTGGCCGATTTGATATCAAGCACCGTTGAAGCTTGACCATTTACATATAATGAATCATCCGTTATTACAGTCTGGGAATATACTTTTCCAAGGCAGAATATAAATATCGTTAAAAAGAATATTTTCATTTTCATGCGAAATTGATTTTTTACTGTCAATTTAAGTACAATAATACCTGAATGTTATATAGCAAAAGTAAAGGTCGGGCTTGAACTTTGTATAATTATTAATAGAGAAAAATCTAGCTGTTATATGCATGCATATTGTAATACACTATATATCAGCTATATAACAAGCGTTTTCAACATTATTAAGAAAAATTTCACAAATGCATATAGTTGTCAATCTGTAAATTATGAAATGCATACATATATCATGTATATATTTGCAATATACTATGGTTGAGATATATAAATAAAATTTACGCTGCCTCGATATGAGTTGTGACGGGGAGGGTTAAAACTTCATCAGAATGTTTACCAGGTTGTCGCCTGAGGCGAGCCTTAATTTCTTCCGTATCCTGGATCGTCCTGCAATTACAGAGGTAAAGGAGAGACTGGATATTCTCGCAATGTCTTTTGACGAGAGGTTAAGCCGCAACATGGCACAAAGCAAAAGGTCGCCCTGGCTTAGCGCCGGGCAGGCAGTACACAGGTTTTCATAAAAGGAAGGATGTAACTCCTTGAACTGACGTTTAAATTCATCCATAGGCGACGATTCCTGCCCTCTTCGTAATTTGGAAAGGGCCTGGTTGTATTCCTGCCGATCGGTTTTCCGACTAAAGCGGATGAGGAAAGGAGCCAGAAGATCAAGGGCGGATTTTATGGCATTGTCGGCGCTTGCTTTCACCAGCGAATGATATACGAGGTCCTGTTCTTTCAGGTCAAGGTGGAAATTCAACCGGCTGATCTCCTGTTCCTGAAGCTGTTGTTCTATCCGTACTTGCCTTATCTCTGTTTTCCCGAGCTGGTTTTCTTTCTCAGAAAGTTCTGCAGAAGTTTCTGCACTCAGTTTTTCAATTTTCAACCGTTTGTGCCTGAACCAGAATAAAAGGAGAATAAACAGGAGGACAGCAGTCAATAATGAGGTTGAAAGAATAATAATTTGTGAATCATGACGGTCAAGTTCCTTCTCGCTTTGCAATAGCTCAAATCGCTGATTCAATATCGTTGATTTATACCTTATTTCGAGTTCGTCAATATTCTCCTGACCAGCCGCCATGAAGAGAGAATCTTTGAACATCCCCGCAAGCATTGAAAAGTGAAGGGAACTGTCCAGTCTATTCAGTTGAAGGTAACAGTCCCTCAAAAAACAGGCACTTGCATACCCGGTACTGAAGAACCCCGAAGATTTGGAAACGATGAAGGTTTCAGTTCCCAGTTCTATTGCCTGCTGCTTTCTTCCTTCCTTCCACCTGAGGGTTGCCATCAATAGCCGCGCATCATTAAGTATCGGAAGAACAACGCTGGAGGAGGTATCTTCCAAAATTCTTTGCAGAAGTTTTCCGGCACTACCATACTGCTTCTTCTCAAATAACAGCTGTGCTTTGCAAAAATTCAGGCTCATCCTTACCCTGCTGTTCGGGATGTCGGAACATCCGATGTCTGACATCAGAATGGAATCGGCAGAAACGAAGTGCTTAAGTGCGATTAACGCTGAAATAAGGTTTACCTTTGACACGCATGCACCATCAAGGCCTCCCACCTTTGAATTAAGATACAGACTGTGGCGGAAGTATTCAACACTTCTGAGAAAATAATTCCTGGCCTTTTCAGGATTGGAAGTTTGATAAAGATTCCCCAGGTTTAAAATCATATTTCCGATCCCTACCTCCGTCACTGCCATACTGATGGTATCCTTCAGTTGTTGATTGATCGATTCAGCTTCAATGAAGCAGGCCAGGGCACGCTGGTTGCGGTTTTGCTCACCGTATATGTTTCCCAGGGTAACCAGCGAAGAAGCAATGTATTCTTTATTGTCCTTCTCTCTGAACCAGGCAAGTGAAAGGGATACAAGGGCAACGGCCGAATCTGTTTTTCCTGTGATGCGGTAATTATCAGCCAGCTGTTCCACCACCCTGAACTTATGCTTTTGAAGGTTGTTGTCAGAAAACACCTTAAGTGCCCGGTTGAGGTACCAGAAGGATGAATCGGATTGTCCGATAATCTGAAAGGCAACGCCAATCACGAAATAATTATATCCCAAAACCAGGGGCTCCACACGTTTGTCAAGCAGCCGCCTTCCCTGCCGGCCAAACCAGAGTGCACTGTCAGCATTAACATACCAGTAATTGGCGGCAATTTTATTATTATATTTAACACGATCATTATTTGACAGATCGGCCCCGAGCATCTTTTTCCAGATTCGTGTGGAATCAGTAATCTGCGCCTGAAGCCCGGAAAGGAACAATAGTAGCAGTAAGACAAATGCAATCCTGGTATTGTTTGCCATCATCCTCAGGTTATCAAGATACGATTATGGCAAATTTAAACAATTTTGAATGCAGCATTGCAGGTAAAGAAATTGGTTTTTAAAGTCTGAAAGCGAAAGTGGAATATCAGATAGCGTTAAACTCCGGCATTTGACAGGACTTCCTGTGATAATTATTTTTTCACAAAGCCATCGCACGGAATACCCATATTACATTCATGGTTCGCATGAACGTTGTCGTTATGGGTATTTGCTATGTACAATCTTTGTGTGCCAATAAGCAAATACTGCGGAAAAGCAGGAAGTGAAGGAATAAATCCAGCACTTCCTGCTCCATTGTTCAGCTTATTGTTTGATAATCCTGACTGTTTTTGTAAGTCGGTCGGAAACCATCCTTACCAGGTAGATCCCTGCAGGTCTTCCGGCCAGTGTAAATTCATGCCTGCGCTCTCCGGAAAACGATTCTGTAAGTACCCTGTCGCCCTTCATGCCGAAGATCTCCTTTTTAACGTTACCGGGTTTGTCTTTACCCATGTACTCCACAATGAACTTCCCGTCCGTTGGATTCGGATAAACCCTGAACCCTCTTTGGACCTCATCATTCGTCGCTGGTAATTCATCATTCGTCATTTGGACCTCGGCATTCGGGATCGATGGCGGCAAACTCCAGCAATACTGCCCTGTCGTGGTGATGTAGCCGTGCATGTACCCTCCGGGCTGAACGGTTGTCCCAGGCAGGTACAGTATGTTCTGACCTGCGATGAGCGTAGCGCTGCCCCCGGTTTGCACTTCGAAGGTATGACCGTTGCCGGCGGTATAGATGGTCTGGAGTGCATCAAAACAAATAGTTACGCCATCCGCAATCGGAATATCGCAGACTTCAAGGATGACCGGGATGTCGTAGACAATGGAAAAATCGGAACCGCTGTGATGGATTGGGTGGAGAGCACAAAAGAGCCGGTTGGGGTGAACCCTGCTGCGGTTTTTGGCTTGGTGATGAAGGATGGCCGCGAGATCTTATTCAGAAGCTCGGTGCCATTGATGTCGCTGCGGACGGTGACGGCTCCACGGATGTCTTCTCCCATGAAAAAGGGGGAGATGAAATAGTCGTGAATTGACTGTTTGGTGAAGGCGGGGGAAATTCCGTGAGAAAAGATGTTGGACATAACTTTTGGATTTTAGATTAGCGAATTATGAATTGACGTGACACGTGACGCGTGACAAATTACACGTGACGCGTGACGCGTGACGCGTGACACGTGACACAAAAATTTTTATGGTTTTTTGAGTTTGTCCTTGAGATATGAGGGCATTTCGTTCAATAACTCTTTTCCGAATTTTACCTCGGTATGGCCGATGGTGACCTGCGGATCGGTGGAGGGTACACGGGTGGGATTGGCGTTGAGTTGATCTTTGAGGGTGGCTACCTGGGAGGTGAGGTCTGAAATCTGAGTTTGAAATGACTTGGCTTCAGATTCAGCGGTGGCAAGTTGTGCCTGGAGGACATCAAATGCCGAGGTGTGTAATGCCTCCAGATCGGTAATTTGTTTGCGATGACTTTCCTCAAGAATAGTCATTTGCCCGCTGTATTCAGCTTCAAGTAATTCAATGGCTTGGTTGAAATTCTTTTCAGCTGATTCATCGGGCACAATTGACGGGGCGGACGCAAAGAGGCTTTTAAACTTTTGAAAGATTTCGGGTTTCATAAGATCGGTTTTAGAATAGTATTTTAACATGAATTCAATGATGGTGTCGGGGTTGCGGGCCAGAAATGCTGCGATCGACGGGTTTTCATCCAGGAAACGGGTTGCCTGAAAGGAGAATGATTCGCGGGAAAACAGGGAATTTGTGGCAGCTGGATCATCCACAAGGTCAGTGGCCAGGAGTTCTTCAATGCGCACCAGTGGAAACTCACCAGTTCCAACTTCGGGTTCTGCCGGGATGAAGGCCATGGAGGCGCCGAACATGTCAGGGTTCTTTTTGGCCATGTTCAGGATGTAATCGTACAGATTACCGGCCGGTGCATTTTTACAGACGGTATCCAGGTGCAGATCTCCGGTAACCTTATCGCCGTCGATCTGGAAGTTCTTAAATCGTCCGATGTAGGTCCCAAAGGCCGAGCTGCACATGTTCGGATGGCCGAAGCGGGCCTTGACGCCATTTTCCTTAGCATTGCCCAGGGTCACGATTTGGGAAAGGGTTTCGCCGTCGATCTCCTCGAAATAGGATTTAACCTTGCCAGCCTGGGCCACCAAGACCTTTTGAAGAACGCCGGAACCCTCATTGATGAAGGAGACTGAGAAGGTTACCGGTGGGGTGAAAAATGCTTTCATACCAGATAAAAATATTTTACCCGACAAACATACGACATACTTAAAGTAATTGTTTAGTAAAAACTGGTAAAAAGTTGTGAATAAGCTGATAAACAGAATATTATTTATATATTTTTGTAAGAAATGGCAAAATATGGATCCGGAAATGGTTAAGGTGGTAGCAGAGCTCAGAGAGCTTTGCGGCATAGAGGTGGAACATTTGGTTGTCAGAGGGTTGCTCCCGATTAACCTGGCTAAGAAATGGCTGGTCAAGGAACTTTACTTTGATTATGCCAGAAAAGGCCGTGCCCATGAAAAGGGAGGGAAAAATTATACCTGCATCAAACTGGAGCTCAGCGAGAATTATGGCGTGTCGGTGAGTACCATTGAGAAGCTGGTTTACCGAAAATAATCCGGGCAAAGGCCATTGATCACACCGATCATCCGGCGTTAAAAGCCTCGGCGATGCGGGATTTCTTCGAGATTCTCAAATCGGCTAACCTTTACGATGAGAAAAACCACAACAAGACCGAGAGCACCTACATGCTGAACGGCAACCTGTTTGAATTCATGAGTCTGGATCAGCCGCAAAAGAAAAGAGGCGCCAAAAGGGATTACCTGTTTATCAACGAAGCAAACGAACTCTCCCTGGAAGACTGGGTACAGCTATCGCTCAGAACTGAAAAGCAGATCTTCCTGGACTTCAACCCTTCGATGGATGAACACTGGATTTATGACCAGGTATTGCCAAGGAAGGATTGCACCTTTATCCATTCAACCTACCTGGACAATATCCAGTTTCTGCCTGCCGAGATGGTCAGGGAGATCGAAAATCTGAAGTCGGTGGATGAAAACTACTGGCGGATCTATGGTCTTGGCGAAGTCGGCCAAATATCAGGACTTATCTTTACAAACTGGCGAACTACTGATCAGTGGCCGGATTCCTGCAAGTGGATCAGCTACGGGATGGATTTTGGTTTCTCCAATGATCCTACCGCCCTGGTCAAAGTCGGGATGGATGGCGGCGAGCTTTACGCGGATGAACTGATTTATTCCCGGGGATTAACCAATCCGGATATCTGCAAGCTGATGAGGGATCAGGGGATCACCCAGAGCGATGAGATCATAGCGGATAATCAGCCGAAGTGCATTTATGAAATCCATCAGGAAGGCTTCAAGATTTCACCGACCTTCAAGGGTCCGGACTCAATCCTGACCGGGATCGACATTTTGAAACGATACCAGATCAATGTGACCAGGCGATCGGTCAACCTGGTCCGGGAGCTAAAAAACTACAAATGGAAGGAGGATGCATCCGGAAAACCGATGAATATTTCCATCGATCGGTTTAATCACGCCATTGATGCCATCAGGTATGCTTGCCTGAGCAGGTTGTTTCATGGGCAAAGGATCGTCAAGACGGCAATCCATTCGTTCTAAGCTTACCACTTCGAAATCCGGGTACTTCTCAGAATTTACCGAAAATCTGCATTTTTAATTAAGGCCATACTGAGTCCGCATGGATTCTAATTATGACTATTTTTACAAATATTACCAACTTATGATCCAAACAGCCGTATGTAAATGTATTGAGGACTCACCTAAAAAAGAAATATCATGAAGTCAAAGTTGCTCAGTTTGATTAAAAACAAATCATTCATTACCGGTGTCATTGTCGGAGGGATTATCTCAACCGTTGTTGTTATTACATTCCTGTCATTTAATTCTGCACCCTCGAATGCCAAGCACTTAAAAGGGACCATGAGTGAATGGACTCCGGCCGTGGGCATGACTGGTGTCGTTGTCCAAGTACATGGAACTACATCTGGCCCGTGTCCTCTCAATCCAAATAATATATGCGATGTGGGACAATATACAGTAACTTTTCCTGAAGAAAACAACATTATGTGTTTGGGGAACACAAATTATCCATTCGGTCAACAGGTCGTAATTTCAAGTATTACCCTACCTGGACCTTTGAATGTTTACGTTATGCCAATATAATAAAAGTGACGACTCTTGAGCCATCAGATATCATAGAGGTTGAAATTTTCGGGAAACCGGATCATCAAGACGGCAAGACATAAATTTTAAGTCCACACAAGCCGGTTATCAATTTGCAAGTTTTGCAAGTTTTGCAAAGTTTGCAGGATTTGCAGTCCGGGTAACAAGACGGATGCGATTTAGCTGCGCCTGAACCTGAGCTTTGTAAGAAGCCTTGCTTTGATTTGATGGATTTGTTGCCATGACGGATGGGGTTTAACCGGTGAATACTGTGTGAATAAATGCAACTCATGCCCGTTTCGACCGGAGTAAATTTTTGCATGCAAGGCTGCCGGTCATTTTTTTACCCCAAAAAATAAATACT
>CAISJJ010000540.1 GCA_903885595.1 uncultured Bacteroidales bacterium | reverse complement strand
GCATCAGGGTGGTCTTGCCTACCTGTCGCATGCCCGTTATGACAATCGCATTCTTATGATCCAATACTGGCAGTATCGTATGAAACAGCGCCCGTTTTAACATAGTGTAAAATTTATTTAACAAATATACGCATATGTGTAAATTGTTCTATACACTTGCTAATAATTTTTTGAGGACTGCGACCTGGTAACAGGGATTGTATTTTCCCGCAATCGTCGCGTAACATGCCTGTCGGGTCGAGGCACGTTGTATGGGGGGCAGGGAGAGCCAGGGTTTGATTTTCACGCACAGGTCACCGACTGAGTTTTCGGCGAAGAAATCGCCGGTCACACCCGGGGTGATGGCTTCGAATTCGGGACCCTGGCGCGGGAAGTGGTCGTGGGTGATCACCGGGGTGCCGTAAGTGAGGCAATGAATGGCCGTAAGCCCCACGTTGCCGGGCGATACGCATACATCGGCATGATAAATAAATTCACCCAGGCGCTCTTCGTCAAACAACGGACCCACGAACCATACCCGGTCATCGAGCGAACATTTTGAAACAAGCGACCGGATGCCGGTCTCTTCGATCTCCTCCCCGATGATCACCAGGTTGCAGGGTGTTCCTTTGTCGTTCAAATCCCTGCCTGCCCTGATGAGTTGATCGATCTTCTTCTCCTTTTGAATCCGCCCGATGTATACCAGCACAGGATCATCGTTGTTAAAATGGGTTCTATAAATCGCGGCATCGCTTAAAGATGCCCTGATCTTTACCTGCTGATCATAATCCATGGAATTATAGATGCAGACCAGCTTCTGCGCATCAACCCCCCGGGCGATCATCAGGTTGCGGGCGTAATCGCCATGCAACAGCACCTTATCCGACAGGTTAAAAAACACTTTCTTAACAACCCTCTTTAAAAGGTTCTCATCGCCATACCATCCGTGCGACCAGAGCCATGTCTTTTTCCGGCGCAGTTTCGTGACCAGCAATACGAGCCAGTTTGAAAGGCAGTAGGGTTCACCGTCGACCAGGTAATATTGATACGACTCAAATGCCACGCCCACAGCGCCTTTCTGCCAGTAAAAGTGGCCCGGCAGGGGGACAAACGTGAGGGTTTTCCGATAACCTTTCAGCGTTTCAACGTTCATCGGCAATACCGGACTTGCAACACGGTCGCCAATGTAAAAATCACACTTCAGCTCCTGGTCCATCAATGCAAATAAAGCGCTCCGGTAATGGGGTGCAAGGTTGTTGATGGAACAGATACCGGGTTGGATGTTTGGCTGTTTCAAGCTTCAGGTTTCAGTGGTTTCGTCACGCGTCACGCGTCATGCCTATCATCAGCCATTGCCATACCGGGACTACCTCTATTCCCGGATGGCTGGGGATCATTGAATTGTCGCTGCTGAGCGTCAGTAGAAGTCCTTGCTTTAGGTTGTACATGGTCATAGCTTCCTCTAATCCCTGGAACTCCCGCCGGGCGTTGGTTGCATCCACCTGCCAGGCAACCTGGATGGCTTCAACGACCCCAAGGCCCTCTTTGACCAAAAAATCACATTCCTTTTTGCCCGAATGATAATAAATCTCTTTCCCGCGCCTGCGCAGTTCCAGGTAAACAATATTCTCAAGTACACGCCCCCTGTTTTCTGAAAAATTAAATCCCAACCGATGAGCGACAGCCTGATCGATGGTGTATACTTTTTTCGGATTCATGACCTGCTTTTTCACCGAATAATCAAATTTTTTCAGATAAAAATAGAGGTACGACTGTTCGTAATAACTCAAATAATCCCTAATGGAACTAAGGCTTTTTACCCCCGATATTTCCTGCAGGGTTGAATAAGAAAACAGTTTCCCGATGTTGGAAGCAAAATACAATCCAATTTGCTTTATTTCATTAACCTGGGTGAGCCTGTATCGGGCGATGATATCGCGGTATAAAATATCCTGAAAATAGGCATTGATCAACTCGGTGTCATGCTCTTTTACAACAAGCGGAAATCCCCCCGTTTCAATGTAGCTGTTAAAATCTTTCATCAGCAGCGCCCTTGATTTTGGGATTAAATGGTCAAGGTCATAATGATTTCCAATAAACCGAAGGTATTCGGAAAATGAAAAGGGGTATATCTCAATCAGTTTGTTTCGCCCGGTAAGGCTCGTTGAAATTTCAGAGCTCAGCAGCCTGGCATTCGAACCAGTCACAAATATCTTGATACCCTGCTCAAACATCCGGTTAACAAACTTTTCCCAGTTGCCGATATTCTGAATTTCATCCATAAACAAAACCGGTACTTTCCCATACACTTCGATATGAAGGTTATATATATCCTCAAGAATCGAGATATCGGCCATGATCCGTTCATCATCGAAATTGAAATAGCAATACTCCGATTCATCAAGGTTCATTTTCTGTTTAATCAGGAATAACAAGGATGACTTACCGCAGCGGCGGATACCTGAAACGATGACTACCTGGCTGGTTTTTATATATTTATCCAGCTCAATATCCCGATGGATCAAATGTTTTCTACTGTTAAAAACATCTTTCTGATCAAACATGATCTCTTTGAGCCGCTCCTTATTCATCGGAATAAAATGATGATTGTTTGCTATCAACGTACAAATATAGCAATATTCATTCGTTTATAAAGAATAATAATGAGAATGATGAGAAAAATCTTACGCGTTCAAGGTTTGTCAATTATCCCGTTTTTTTGTCACGCGTCATGCGTTACGATTTTTAACAAACATTCTCACCAAAAACCTGCTCACCCCGTTCCCACTGCCAAACCAGGTTTCGATGTCGAGCTGTGCAACCATGTTCAGGCAGCGGTAGATAATCACGGATAAAACCAGGGTGTTGCCGGTCACCAAAAGGATCTGCGGGATGACGGAGGGGGTAAACCGGGTTATCAGGTAGTTGGAAAGCACGAGGATGCCGAATGCCGAAATGAGTTTGAATACCGGCGCCGGGGAGGAGAAAAGGGCACAATCCAGGTATTTTTCCTGGTAAAAAAGGGTCAGGAAGAAGGCCGCCAGGGCCGATCCGCATAAACCAATGACGGAAGCATAAAATCCAACGGCACGGTAGAAAACGAAAAAGAGGAGGGCATTCACCCCCACGGCGACCAGGTTCAGCACCGTTGCCCGGCCCACCCGGTCTTTGGCCAGTAAAAAATAGTACATCGGCAACACCGACATGGTGACCAGGTAGGTACAGGTAATGACGATAGACGAAACCGCGATCTCCTTATTGCTGTGGCTCCCCAGCCAGAGGCCGAGCAGGGGCCCCAGGGTAAAGAGGAGGATGGCGATGAGCGGCACGCTGAGGAGCAGGAATTTTTGTTCCACGTCGTTCACGATCCGCTGCAATTGCTTCGCATCCGACAGCTGTGCGATGAAGGGGTAGAACGGATCGAGCAGACGGGTGATCAGCCCCTGGAATTGCGCCTTCACCTTGAGGGCGATGTCGAAGAAGCCCACCTCGCGGATGCCGATAAAATGGGAGATGAATATTTTGGTGAGGGGCTCGATGAAAAAGGCGACCATCTCCGATAACCAGATCTTCGATCCGTAGCCGACCTGCTTCCTGGCAATCCGTTTGTAATGCTGCGTGATGCCTCCAATTTCAAATGTTCCCCAATGCCGCAGACTGTAAAAGAGCGCCAGGAAAAACCAGGCGATGGCCGCGAGCAGGATCACATACCCGATCTCAGCCAGCCCCCAACCCAGCAGCAGCACCGCGATCACCGACCCGTAATAGAGGATATTGTACACCATCTGCAGCAGGTTGTTGATGTAGATCTTCTGCAGGGCCGACAGGATGGCGCTGAACGACTGTCCTGCAAGCAAAAATATGTTGGAAACCAGCAGGCACCCGTACAACATGCCGGCCTGGTCCAGTAAACCCGGCGGCACGTTGAACAGCCTGACCAGCACCACCTTCCTGAGCGCCATAAACAGCAGGGTGACGGGCACGATGATGGCGGTAACGATGACCAGGGTGATCGCGATGTCGTAGTTCGATTCGCGCGTGCGGCCCTGTTGGGCGATAAATTTTACCAGCGAGCGGTTTGTGCCAAGGTTGGCAAACACGGTTAAATTGCCCACCAGGGTAACGACCGCAAAAACACCATAGGCCTCACTGCCCAGCTTCCCGATAAACACCGGGATGCACACGATGGCCAGCGCCGCAATGAATACCAGTTGCACGACCCCGCTCGCCGATCCGAAAAGAAACTGTTTTTTGGTCAAATTGTTTCAGGTTGCATTTATCAAAGATGGCATTGATCTGGTAATAAAATCTGTCGTAGCTCAGTTGAAGGACAAAGGATTCATTTTCATCGATTGCGAGACCAATAAACCCCACGATCAGGATTGTTGTTTAAGCCAGTGTTCTAAAAACGGATCGGAGATGCAGAATTGATTGTTCTGCTTTTCGAGAATGTCAAGATCGATCATCCTCTTGTAGGCTTTTTGGATACTTGAGGTTGGAAAGAGCCGGTATTTCTGTAAAAACTCCGATTCATACGTGCCAAATCCATGTAATGCAACGGCAGTTAAGAGCCTCACCTGAAAGGAGGTCAACTGGGTCCTGATTCCCTGGAAATAATCATATTGGTTAATAAGCAGCCGCTCCAGCGCTTTTTTGAAGATCACTTCAGGATTTGTTGACGACAACCGTGCACATTCCCATATCTCCGCGCTCAGGTATTGTAAATAGTACGGGATATTGCGCGTCGGGGTTGGTAAATGATGAGATTCGTTACATTTCGCATGGATAATTCAATCTCTTCCAATTCCGTTTCACGACCATAAAAAAACGGACCATCTACCGTTTTTCCGTAACTAAAAGGATTATCAATCATGTACTTGCATTTATACTTTTTAGCATTACGCCTTATGGCGTTACGCTTTGTGGCATAATATAAGAAGAGACAAAGATAATTGAAATTTCGTTAGAATTGTTTCAACCATTGTTGAGAAAAGGGTGAGTGTTGATTTTCCTGCATGGATGGTCAGGGAACTTGACCAGGAGGCGGAGCGATTGGGAGTGACCAGGCAGTCGATCATTAAGTTTTGGATCTCTGAAAGGTTAAACCTCTCTCATACCTGAACTCAGGACAAGTGACAAGTGACAAGTGACAATTTACGATTTACGATTTACGATTTACGATTTACGATTTTCCGTCACGCGTGTCACGTTTTTTTCCGTCATGTTCCTTCCTCACGCGTGTCACGTTTTTTTCGTCACCTTTCTCAAAACATATCTTCGG
>CAISJJ010000539.1 GCA_903885595.1 uncultured Bacteroidales bacterium | reverse complement strand
TGGGATAACTCCTCCGGTCAGCTCCCTTCTGATCAACTACAGTTCGTCGGGCAGCGGAAGCCAGGCGGCAAACGCCCTGCCACTTCAGTCAACTTACCCTTATACCTATTGGCAAAAAACCGGGAATACCTGGCAGGCTGCTCCTGATAACACCTACAATCTTTTTACATACCAGTTTGACACGGCATATCATCCCGGATCACAACGTATAACCCTGAATATTGGCAATTTATCGGGAAACAAATCGCCGTGGTATTATCAGTTGCCCCCCACGGGTTATGTTGATGCCCGCTATTATAACCCGCGAAATCCAAGCTATGAAACATCCACCACCCAGCGAACCGACTCCAATACCATGTTGTTTGGATTTTTCTCCAGCAAATGGATCTGGGGCTGGCAGATGTTAAGTATGGGCAACGCATCCGATTGGTCTTTGACAAATTTTTCTACCGGTTCTCATACCTGGAATTGTTTTGAGGGAAATATATTATGTCCGCCCAATCCATTACTAACAGACACATATGGTAATTCAGCACCGAATCCCGGGCAAACCTGGTTTTTGACAAATCAAAGCCCTTCCACCTTGTTTGTTCATTCAGTCAACTTTCAGATTCCACAACAGATTCAAGGGAGTATAAGTATACCAGTTGCTTGTTCAAGTTATGAAATCAATGTCGTACTCAATCCTGTCACTAACGGTCTGGTTAATTTTTATTCAACGATCACTGGTACAAATCCCGGAATTTACAATTGCGGAAATTCTTGGGTATCATTCTATCCAAAACAATTGATTGGTGACAATATTTTCGGTTTTAACAACCAATACCCCTATGGATTCGGCGGATCACCAATATCGGCATCGGGAATGAAGGCTGTGTCGGTAAACGCGGGCCAGCCTTTTAGTCTGCTGATCGATTGCGAAATGGCATTCCCCGACAAATCGAAAACATCGGCCTCCCTGGATTGGAATATGCAGCCTATGTTCAATAACACCTATAATATTTTTAACTGAGACAAAATGAAGATTTCTCCTGCCTGTCATCAAACTATCTTAATTCACTTCAATTTAACTTATTAACATGAGAAAAAAAACGACACATCTGATCCTGACTATCGCAATCATCGCCGTAGTATTCTCCGGCTGCAAAAAGAATGCATCTGACCCGGTAACTGATGCAAATATCGCCGGAACCTGGGAATGTGTTTCGGAGAACAGCCTCCTCCAGGGCCACTATTACCAGATGGAGCTATTCCAGAATGCCACGGCATTCACAGGCGAAGCCGTGGTACGCATCGACTCGAACCAGCATATCGGTCTGATCTCAGGCAGCCTCTCGGAAGGCAATCTGAACGTGACAGGGACATTCTCATCAGTGGCGCTCTCTTTCAGGTTTACAGCTTATGTTACTCCCGGCACAGCCCCTACAGCCATTCTTGGAAAATTCCATACAACGTCGCGCGTAAAAAACGGGAAAGAGCTCGCAACAGATGTTTACCTGAGGAGGACTTTATCTAAGATCAATTGCAACTCCCTGCCAGATAATCCGTATCAATTCATACAGAAACTCTCCACCCCCAATCCTACCGGCCCTCCTGTGATCTTCGTGCACGGAATGGATGCAACCCTGAAATGCTGGGACACCCTCATCATGAACCTTTCGGCTGAGTTTAAACTGAAACACAATGTTTACGCGTTCCAGTATGATTGGAAAGATTCAATCACGGTTAACGGCAGGGCCTTGCGCGACTCGGTGGCCGCCAGGGGCCTGGTAAACCCCATCCTGATCGGCCATTCCATGGGAGGACTGGTTTCGCGGGCCTATATTGCCAGCGGCGGAACCATTACCAAACTGGTCACCCTGGGCACCCCTCACCTGGGAACCCCGCTGGTAAGCCTGATCAACCTGGTGTGCTTTGCCAATTTTCCCGGGCCACGGCAGATGTACCCCTATACCGGTTTCATTCCAAACATGCTGCACAACGCGCTCGACATCGCGAACCGCTCAAAATACTGGGTGATCGCCGGTCAGATGACCGATCAGCTTGACAACACGGGACATTATCAATGGCTGCCGGCATGGGCAGCCTCCATCGACAGAATCGGCTACGATGCTTTCCAACTGTTCGGCCCTCCGCCCAACGACGGACTGGTACCTGTAAATTCGGCCAACTTCGACACCCTGAATGTGCCTGTTAACCGGCCCCTTCCGCTTCAGCAATGGGTCGACCACTTCAACCTCATCCAGCCGGGCAGGGCACCGCAGGTGCTGCAGTTTATTAATTCACTGTAAGAAAAAAAATCATGAACCCGGGTTGGTCAACACCTTTATGATCATGCCAGTGGATTAAAGGAAGCCATTTTGTCACAAATCCGCATATGAACACAAACATCACAAGGATACTTTTACTCTCATCCCTGCTTTTCGCTTTTTCGTGCAGAAGCGTGGGGCCGAAATCGGTCGTTCGCGACCGGAATGCCTATCTGAACGCGGTCTCGGATTCGTGGAAGAACCAGCTGTTGCTGAACATTGTCAGGATGAGGTATGCCGATGCCCCTGTTTTTCTGGATGTTGCATCCATTATCAATCAGTACGAGGTCTCCGGATCAGTCAGTGCCGGCGTTGCCCTGGAACAAAAAGGAGTCGGATGGAATCCCTCCGTAAACGGCGTGGCCACCTTCACCGACCGCCCTACCATCACCTACTCTCCGCTTTCGGGACAGCAGTTTGCCCTGAACCTGATGAAGCCGATTTCACCGGCCATCATTATCAGCCTGGTATACTCCGGCTACCCGATAGACGATCTGTTCAGGCTCACCCTGAACTCCATTAACGGCATGAAGAATTCGTTCGGCGGGTATGTGAGGCAGCATGCAGCTTCGCCGGGTTTCTTCGAGATCCTGGAAACTCTGAGATCCTTACAGAAAGAGAACGGCATGGATTTCCTGCTTGAAAAAACAGGCACCTCCGATGAACGTATCCTGATCGAAGTTGTGGAGAATACCGACAGTCTGGTCAAAGCCAACGTGCAGCATCTCAACCATGTGCTGGACCTCCCTGCCAGCAATACCAGGTTCAGGATCGGCAGGGGAATACACCATTCCGACAGTTTGCAAATTGCGCTGTCTACAAGGTCCATCCTGGAACTTTTGAGCGAAATCGCATCAAGTATTGAAGTACCCCGCGAGCAATTGGATGCAAAAGTGACGTATGCTACGCCTGATTTCAAAATGCAGGATGGAAGGCCCGAACAGCCTTTCATCAAGATCCGAAGCAGCAAAACACCGCCGGAGGACCCTTTCATTTCGGTGCTGTACCACGGGTACTGGTTTTACATCGCGATGAATGATTTCATGTCAAAACAGACCTTCTCCCATATCCTGCTGCTGAGTTCTCTCATTGAGGTAAATGACAGCAAATCGGCCCCCATCATAACTATTCCTGCGAAATGAACAGAACCCGTATACAAACCTGTACCGACACCTTATTAGAAACCGGAACCAGCGCCCCATGAAGTTCGGCGAAGAAAATTCAACATGCTTATCATTGATGGAGCGCTATCATGCCAGTGAATTTAGCAGTTGGAGCAGAGACCTTCTTCCATACGCTCCGTAGGTGCGAAATATTGGTAGAACGATGAGAGTCAAGAGCATTTCGCTCCGTAGGTGCGAAATATTGGTAGAACGATGAGAGTCAGGGGCATTTCGCTCCGTAGGTGCGAAATTATTTCCCGGAGATTCAAATCCAACATGCATTGCGCACCTGCGGCGCAATGAGGATCAGATCTATTGGATCAGGCCGGCCTTGAAATTGGAAGCAGGCAGGTATGGTATTGAAAAAAAGAAGGTACTTCCCTGGTCTACTTCCGATTGAACCCAGATTTTGCCATCAAGGGCTTCCACGTAGGCTTTCGCGATAGATAAGCCAATTCCTGAACCTTCATGCCCCCTGCTCAAACTTAGATCAGCCTGAACAAACCGATCAAAAATGGCCTCCATCCGGTTTGAGGGTATGCCAATGCCGCTGTCTTTTACATAAAACACGATCGTGTCTTTATCAAGGTAATTGCCATATTCAATGCCACCCCGTGAAGTAAAAAGCACAGCGTTTTTTAGCAGGTTTGACATGATGCTGTCAAGTTTTGACCTATCGGTTTGAACGATGGCCGAGGGTCCGGTAATCTGTTCCGCAATAATCAGGTCCAGTAGTTTCTCCTCGGCCTGGGGCATAAAAACCTCATAATGGAACTTCATCACTTCCACGATATTTACTTCAGAAAGCGATATCATC
>CAISJJ010000538.1 GCA_903885595.1 uncultured Bacteroidales bacterium | reverse complement strand
GTTAAGTGATTAAGTGTTAAACCTCCACGAAGGTGTCCCGCGTCCCGTGTCCCGAATTTTTGTCCCGCATTTTCCGTCCCGCGTCCCGATTTTTGTCCCGTGTCCCGGTTTTTCAGTATTCAATTACAAATTTTATATCATTTTTTCTGTAATCTAATACATATTTTGTATATTTGTTCTCAGAACATGGTCATTAAACAACCGATATGTACCAGCAACAATATTTTTCAGACAATTCGATGACAGATCTTTTTGAACTGAGTAACCAGCGGATCAGGTCAGCCCCGGCAGGTTTGCACCGGTTCCTTTATCATGCCATTAACTGGGAGGGGCGGCTCACGGAGATCTATGGTCCGAGAGGAGTGGGTAAAACTACCATGATGTTACAAAAAGCCGGGGTAGTAAATCAGGTTAGCCCGAATCAGGCCTTATACATTTCACTCGACGACATCCTGTTCTTTTCCAGTACCCTTGTTGAGACTGCCGACCTTTTCTCCAGATTCGGGGGGAAATATTTGTTTATTGATGAGGTCCATAAATATCCGCCGAAGTTCAGGGACCATGACTGGTCGGCCGAAATCAAAAACATTTATGACCGGTACCCTGCATTGCATATCATTTATTCAGGGTCATCGATCCTGAAACTTCATAACGGGAAAGGGGATCTGAGTCGCCGCCGGCAGGTATATCATCTGCCGGGACTTTCATTCCGTGAGTTTCTCCTATTCACCCGGCGCGCAGAATTCCAGCCGGTTACGCTGGAAGAGATCCTTTCGGAACATGTTCGGAGAAGTCAGGACATTACATCGCAGACGAATATTGTTCCAGCTTTCCTCGAATACCTTGCACATGGATATTACCCGTTTTTCGATGAGGCGCCCGACATGTATTTTACACGGCTGCAGGATATCATCACGGTTATTCTTGAGTCCGATATCCCGGCCGTGACCGATATTCCGTTCGATACAACCATTAAACTGAAAAAACTTTTGGCCATCGTTGCCGGAAGTGCGCCCTATACGATCAATCTTGCCAGATCAGGACAGGCGTTGAATATCACCGATCAGCGTACCCTGTTAAAATACCTGCACTACCTCGATAAGGCCGAATTAATTGCCATGCTTTCGCGGGAGGCATCGGGAAACCAGTTGTTGAGGAAACCTGAAAAGATTTACCTGGACAATACCAACCTGATGCATTGTTTTGCCCTCAAACCAGATCAGGGAACGGTTCGCGAAACATTTTTCCATAACCAGATCCGGATTTTTCATAACCCTGTCAAAAGCGAAACCGCTGACTTTTTAGTGGATAAAAAGTGGACTTTTGAGGTGGGAGGCAGAAATAAAAAGGGAAAACAGATTGAAAACCAACAAAACGCGTTCAGGGCGCTGGATGGAATCGAAACAGGATATGGCAATGTGATACCATTGTGGATTTTTGGGTTTCTGTACTAAGAAAAAGGTGTTAAGTGATTAAGTGTTAAGACTGCCCGAAGATGTCACGATCGTCACGCTTTTCGTCACGTGTCACGTGTCACGACTATGGCCGGCCATGAGGATGTCGAGGTGGTCGATCCCCGAGGGTTTGATCACCTGTTCCAGCGTGGATTTGTTGGCCAGGTAGGAGCTGATCCCCTCGGTGTTGGTGAGGCCGAAATCGCCGAATATCTTGGGCTTGCGCAGGTCGAACCCCATCAGCAGGGTCTTCTTGCCGTAGAGGGCGAACACTAATTAAGTTTTAAGTGAAGAAGTGTTAAGTGTTAAGGAAATATGTGTTAAGGGGTTGAAGCATGATCGTTGGTCAATTCGGTACTTAAAACTTAATCACTTAAAACTTAATACTTTTTTGGTGCGGAAGGCCTCGGCGCTGGTCGATTTGGGCGAATCGATCACCACCCTGATCCCCGGCTTTTTATTGTGTACCAGGTGGCCCAGGAAGGGGAGCCGGGACACCTTCTCGATCTCCTCGCGGGTGTTCACCGTGTTGTTGAAATAATCTTATTCATTCCGTCTCTGATAGCAGATTTACGCTTATCCTGAGAAAAATCTCATTATCAATACAACGAGCGGTCAATGGTCGTTTTTACCGCGTAGTTTTTTTGCTTAAACAGCAGCCTGCCCAGGATAATGGCGGGATTAATTTTATGGGTTTCAGCAAAACTCCTGATTTTATTATCATTATAAGGTGCGGATCGGCGTAATTCATCCCATTGTTCTTTTGAGATCAGATGATTCATGGCAAAAATATCAGCTTCAGATTCTTCAAGTGACTTCGAAGATGTTACAGGATCCTCTAAATCAAGGAACTGCGTGGTTTGATCTTTTTGCATGTGAATGTACACATGACCCAACTCATGAAAAACTGTAAAAGCGAAATTATCAATTCTTTTATGTCGCAAAGTTAATCCTATGGCCGGGTTTTCATTACTCCAGAATGAAAAACCATCAACCGGTGTTTTATCAAATTTTTCAAGAAAGATCAGTTTGATCCCATGTAATGCTAAAACATCTTTTGTCTGCTCTCTTACATCCGAATTTCTATAGAATATTGAATGCAGCGCTGATTTTACTTTTTGAAAGGAATCGGGATCAAAACGGTTTACTTGTTTATTCTTAGCCAACCACATGACCAGTTTACTCCATCCAAACAAATTTCGTTCATCGACATGTAATCTTTCCGATTTTTTAAAGAAGGTATTTGATTTATAGGACACATATTCAATGACCAGCGCATCAAGACTATTTGCTTCATAAATCTGTTTGATGAATGCAATATCCTCAGCCAGATTGCTTTTAAGATGGCCGGATTTCCTAAAACAATTGACAGGCACATATTGTTTTAGAAGCTTCCATTGTTCAATTAACTGAAGTCGTTGAATGTTTTTTTCCTTGATCCTGGATTTGTCGAGATCATATTGTATCTGGTAATTCATCCAAAAATCTGCCGGTATGTCCAATGCCGATTCCAATAAAACTGCAATGTCGGTTGACAGAGGGCGTTTCCCCTTGATAATTTCATTCAACATCGTTTGTTGCATGTCTATTTCGGCAGCAAGGTCTTTCTGGCTTATATTGCGGGCCATCAATTCATCCTTCAGTACTTCACCGGGATGTGTTGCAAGATGCGGAACAATAAACTCATTCATTGATTTTTCTCCTTTATTTTTTGTAATGATTGCTTATATCAGTTATAGTGCAAATGGTGAAAGTTGTCGAATCATCATCTTCAATGCGGGTTTTGAACTCTAATCGGTATTGATTATTTATCCAGACCGCTTCAACATCATTTAATATACCTGATTTTTTTTCATAATGCAAACTCTTTATTCTATAAAGGAATTCGGCATCCGGGGCCTGTTTTAAAGTAGTTACAGTTTTAATGTATTGTTTGATCAGCTGAGGTTGAAAACGAAATTTTCGGTTTTCGGTTTTGCCCTTTGTATATAAATCAAATAAATAATCCTGATCAAATTCAATTTTCATTTTTCAAGGCTACAAATATACTATAATTATTTAATAATTCACTAAAATAGTGAATTATATATTCGTTAAACTATTTTATTTACTAATATAAAATAAGGAGAAAACAATTGGTTAACAAAGATATGGAAGTAATTAAAGAAAAGAAACAACGAATAATGATCTTTTCAAAGCACCTTCCGTCCCGCGTGTCACGATTTTTTTTGTCCCGCGTCCCGCGTCCCGCGTCCCGAATTTAGTCCCGCGTCCCGTGTCCCGCGTCCCGAATTTAGTCCCGCGTCCCGCGTCCCGCGTCCCGTGTCCCGTCTTTGGCCGGCCATGAGGATGTCAAGGTGGTCGATCCCCGAGGGTTTGATCACCTGCTCCAGCGGGCTCTTGTTGGCCAGGAAAG
>CAISJJ010000537.1 GCA_903885595.1 uncultured Bacteroidales bacterium | reverse complement strand
TCGACCGGAACCTATGAATGGACCATTGAGAGCAACCAGCAGCCCGGGGCCGATTACAAGGTGAAGATCACCAGTGTGGCCAACCCGGCGCTCTATGGCATGAGCAGTTCAGTTTTTACAATTTCCTACGACCTTCCGGTAAACCTTGAAGTTCGCGATATTCCCATCGCCGATGGGGTGAACATCTGTTTCGATGCACTT
This sequence comes from uncultured Bacteroidales bacterium, assembly GCA_903885595.1. Taxonomy (GTDB): domain Bacteria; phylum Bacteroidota; class Bacteroidia; order Bacteroidales; family FEN-979; genus CAIVAT01. The sequence continues at coordinate 27,007 of CAISJJ010000537.1, read as the reverse complement.
CAAACCATAACGGTGGCCGGTATCGGTCATACCTTCGTGGTTCAGCCCGGCGGCAGCGCCACCTTCATCGCCGGGCAAAACATACTTTACCTGCCCGGAACAACGGTTCAGCCAGGCGGTTACATGCACGGCTATATAACACAAAATGCGGAGTATTGCTGGAGCTTGCCCCCATCATTTGTCAGCACAAGTGTCACTGCAGTAAGTGACACAAGTCACGCATCCCTCGTCCCGCGTCCCGTGTCCCGTGTCCCGATTCCCGTGTCCCGTGTCCCGATTCCCGATTCAGCCTGGTTCAGTGTGTATCCGAATCCAACCGATGGGAAGTTTATGGTGGAATATATTGGTAATTCCCAGCCAGGTACAATCCATGTCGAGATCTATGGCATGAAGGGCGACAGGATACTGACCAGCGAGATGACGCAAGTGAGGAAACAGGAGTTTTCGCTGGAGGGTAGGGCAGAGGGGATTTATCTGGTGAGGATTGTTGCGGAGGAGGCTACGAAGACGGTGAGGGTGCTGAAGAGGTGATTTGAATGTCGAATATTGAATATCGAATGACCAATGACGAGTGACGAGTGACGAGTGACAAATGACAAATGACGAATTACGAATAAAAAACTCACGTAGTGAAAACTTCATACTTCGTTGATCAATGTTCAATATTCGATATTCAATTGACCAATGACGAATGACGGATGACGGATGATGGATGACGGATGACGGATGACGGATGACGGATGACGGATGTGTGTTGCAACGATAGCGTTTCCCTTTTCAATCATTTGGTTGTCAAGTGCTTGATAAACCAAATGATCGTTGTTAGCTATCCTGCATGCCTGGTCATATCGTTTCGCGATAGTAAAATCGGGGTCTCCTTGTCGATATAGAGCGGAACAGTTTCAACAGTGACATTGCTGGTATCCAGCCCCAGCGACCTTACTTCGCCGATGCCAAACCGTTTCAGGATGGCATATATATCCATGATAAACTGTTCCCTTGGCGGGAAGTCAAAATCGTAATTCTGAATCCTGTCGATGACAACGAAACGAAAATCGCTCATAATGTTAAATTGCCTGAGCGAATCATAATGGCTAAGCAGGTCAATCTCCTTCGTTCTGCTCATCTCTTCGACTACCTGCCTGAAAAACAGGTTGACCCGTGGCTGAACTTTAAAGCCGATCTTGAAATCGACCTTGATTAATATGCCCTGGATGATATGCGTGATTTTATATTCGAGCACATGGGGATCGTCCAGAATATCAATATGCAGCATCCAATAGGTATCAGCCCGCTTTGGCTGTTTGTTCAGGATCGAATAAATGATCTTTGACTCCACATCGGTTTCCCTGTTCGCCTTTGTGAGGAAAACCAGGTTGGTGGCATATTTTGGAATTGACTTATCTTTTGCCAGTGCTTTAATAATGTCGACATACTGGTCGATTTTAAGAAATTCAATGAAGCTGTTTTTGATTTTCCTTCCCTGGAACCATACATACATGATGATAAAGAGAATGCTGCCCAGCATAAATGTAAAGTATCCGCCATGGAGGAATTTGTTCAGGTTGGCAATCAGGAATGAACCCTCAATGGTGAGGTATATCATCAGAAACAGTATCAGTAAATATTTTGGTACATGCTTGTAATAAAGATAAACACCCAGCAAAATGGTGGTCATCAGCATGGTAATGTTGATCGTTAGTCCGTATGCGGCCTCCATATTGGAAGATTTCTGAAAAAAGAGGACAATCCCGACGCAGCATATGTATAGTATCCAGTTAATACTGGAAATGTACATTTGCCCTTTGATATTTGTCGGATAGTTTATCCTGACTTTAGGCCAGAAATTCAGGGAGATTGCTTCACTGATCAGAGTAAAGGAGCTGGTGATCATGGCCTGGCTTGCAATAATGGCAGCTACTGTCGCGATCACAATTCCGGGCATGAGAAACCAGGGAGGCATAATCGCATAAAACGGATTGGTCCATTCGTTAACAAAATCGGTATTTTTCAGAATCCAGGCACCCTGACCGAAATAATTCAGCAAGAGGCACACTTTTACAAAACCCCAGGTAATTCTGATGTTGCTACGGCCGCAATGGCCAAGATCGGAGTATAGTGCATCGGCCCCGGTTGTACAAAGGAAAACGGCGCCGAGAAGAACGAACCCCCCGGGAAATTTTGTAAGAAAATCAAAGGCATAGGTGGGATTCAGTGCATGCAAAATTTGCGGATTTTGAATAAGTTGTACAAAACCCAATATGCCCAGCATGGAGAACCAGATAAACATTATGGGCCCAAAGGATCTGCCGATCATTTTGGTGCCGAATTTTTGTATCAGGAACAGAACCGTAATGATGAGTACTGCAATAGGAACCACGGGTATCCTGGGGTTTTTGATCAGAACACCTTCAATCGCAGAGACAATGGTGATGGCTGGTGTGATGATACTGTCGGCCAGGAGTGTGCATCCTCCGATCATGGCAAACAGAAATGCCCATTTGGCTCTTTTTCTTATCAGTGCAAAAAGGGCGAATATGCCGCCTTCTCCTTTGTTGTCGGCACGGATGGCAAAGGTGATGTATTTGATGGTGGTTTGCATGGTGAGCGTCCAGAAAATGCAGGATAGACCGCCAAGAATGAATGGGGCATGAATCGTGTCTGCCCCGGCAATGATGGCCCGCATGACATAAAGCGGAGAGGTTCCGATGTCCCCGTAAATAATGCCCAGGGTGACTACCAGCCCTGCGGTTGTAATCTTGTCAATCTGGCTTTTATTTACCGCCCTGTTTATCATGGTTAGGTAATCTTATTCCGGTCAAGGAACTTTCTGATAAAAGCGTAGATCATCGGCAACAGCGAGATAAAAATAATTGCCAGGATAACAATGGTGAAATTGTTTTTTACCAGGGGAATGTTACCAAAAAAATATCCTGCCGTACAAAAGGATGCAACCCAAATGATGGCTCCAACGATACTGAAGGAGATGAACCGGATGTAACTCATCGTGCCAACACCGGCAACAAAGGGGGCAAAGGTGCGGATAATGGGCATGAACCGCGCGATAATGATGGTCTTTCCACCATGTTTTTCATAAAAAGCATGGGTTTTATCAAGGTACTCACGTTTAATCATCCGGTAATTTTTTTCATATACCGTCTTTCCCAGAAGTTTACCAATAAAATAATTGGTGTTGTCACCGGCAAAGGCGGCACAGATTAACAATGGAACCAGGACGATCAGGCTGAGCGGATGGCCATTCATGGCGGCCACAGTTCCTGCTGCAAATAACAGCGAATCGCCGGGCAGAAAAGGTGTAACCACAAACCCTGTCTCCATGAAAATGATTATAAACAAGATCAGATAAGTCCAGGTTTGATATTCAGTTACCCATAGTTGCAGACGAATATCAATGTGGAGGATGATATCGAGTAAATTTTTCAAAAGTTCGAGCATAGTTGACAGGGCTTGGTTGTTATGAGTAGTTGAAATTCAACTTTAAATGTATGGCAAATATAAGTCAAGAAAATGAATTGAATAGCAAGGGTTTATTGGGTTATTAATATTTTTCGCAGATTGATTTCATGGAATACCCATATTACACGCTATGGTTTGTAGGAAGCAAGTCACGAAGGTATTTTAATAAATGATTTATTAACAATAATTTAACGTTAGTATCACCTGGAATTGCTTCAGAAGTATTATTTTTGCCAATTGATGAAAAGAAGTCGAAAAATATCATTCGGAATTCTGTTTACCCTGGCAACCCTGTTTTGCTTTGGAATACATTTGTTTACTCATTCCGGCATCCGGTCATTTACTTTTGAATTATCGGCCGATTCAAACTGTGATAGGAATAGTTTCAGTTCGGAGATGGATTCAATTGATGACGATCAGATTTTTCATAATGCTGAGATTGCCTCACACACAAAGCCTGAAATGCAGATGTCAATTCCCCGAAACCGTTTGCAGATACACGCTTTTTTCCTCTCTTTCTGGCAACCGCCAAAAATTTCCTGAACTAAATTTAATTTTCCCGCAAGTTCCTCCGGAGTCTGAGACTCTTGCTTGCCGGATATACCAAAATGTAGCCATTTGTAAAGAATGGTGTTCAATCAATCAATCAATAATTCAATAATTCAATCACTCAACAATTCATTAATTCAACAATTCATTAATTAAAAACGACCTATATGGGATTCGATGATCTTTTTGAAGACAAGCACAAGCGTCACGGAAATTACCGGGAACACAGTTACCATCATGATAATGACGATCATTATGGTCATGACAACAAATATGGGCATGATGATCACAAATATTCGCGCACTCCCTACTATTCAGGTCATGGAAATGGTGGCAATATGCAATTGCTAAACATTCTTGACAAGGTAAGGAACAGCGGAAAACTAAAACTATTGGTGGTAATAACCGGAATCGTTATCTTAATCATTGCGGTTGTCCTTATCGTTGCCCTGCTGCCATTGATCATTAAGCTTATTAATTATGTCAGTCAGAATGGATTACAAAGCATATTTGACGGGATAACCGGTTTTATCGACAAACTCTGGAAGGGTTCAGGCAAATAGAACACTTGCCTGGACCCGGCGGAGCTGAAATAAGCATTGTTCCGCATAATTTTTAAGAGAATATTTAATGAAGAACTGGATAACAGCTTTGCATGTCTGGAGTTTGCGTTGGGCTGGAACAAAATGGGGTGCATTGGCTTTGTTTCTATGCGCCTTTGCTGATGCATCGTTTTTACCATTGCCCACTCCATTGTTTTTTTTGACACTGACATTGCTCAATGTCAAGCATGGTTATAAGTATGCATTATACGGAACTTCAGGTGTGTTATTGGGCTCATTGACAGGGTATTTTGCAGGCTATTTTGCCTGGCTTGATGCGCAGGGAAATTTTTCGGAGTTCGCCCAATTTATGTTTAATCACATGCCGGGATTTTCTTCAACTGTATATAATGACATCCATCTGCTGTATGAAAAATGGGATGTCTGGATTTTGCTGGTTGCATCATTTATGCCCCTTCCTTACAATATATTTTCGATTTCTTCGGGGGTATTTGATGTGAACCTGTTCATGTTTTCATTGGCTACCATCATTGGTCAGGGAATAAGATACTTATTAATGGCATTCCTGATCATAAAGCTCGGCCCAGAAGTAAAAAAGCTGTTTGAATATAAGGTTAAACCTTATGTATATATAATTGTTACATGTATTGCTGTGTTAATCGTCATAATAAAATTTGTTTAATCTGAAGCAATGGATAAAATCAGCCGGCGAAAATTTATAGGGAAATGTGTTGCCTACAACACCACGGTCATTTTGGGAACCGGTTGGTTTCTTTCCTGTACAAAGGATTCCAATGGGGCAATTATAAATTCAGAGTTGGAGTATTTGCCCATTCAACATGACAATCCTGCTATTGCATTGTGGAGGGAGAAGTGCGAAGAGTGTGGCGACTGCATAGAGGCTTGTGCGGAAAAACAAAAAGTGTTTGGCACCTATCATGCAAGCGCCGGCAAACATGTTTGCATCCACTGCGGAACATGCATTTTGGCATGTGAAGAGAGCGCCCTGACAGAAAAGTATGATTGGCAGGATGTTTTAAATGCCATTGATGATCCATCAGCCATCGTTATTGCCTCTATCTCACCTTCAGTGCGTGTTGGGATCGGCGACTACTTTGGCATGCAACCAGGTTCATTTATCCTTGAAAATTTGGTCGGTGCATGCCGGGCTGTTGGATTTGACTTTGTACTTGACACCAACTTCAGCGCCGATTTAACTATTATGGAGGAAGCCGGTGAACTCCAGAAACGCATACAGGAAAACAACAATTTACCACAATTTACCAGTTGTTGTCCGGCCTGGGTCAAGTATGTGGAAATTTATTACCCCTCTATGCTTCCGTACCTGTCAACCGCTAAAAGTCCGGTAAGCATGCAGGGTTCAATGGTTAAAAGCTATTTTGCCCAAAAAAAGGGAATCGACCCCGGGCGTATTGTCCATGTCGCCATTACTCCTTGCTCTGCCAAGAAATTTGAGATAACGCGTGAAGATCTCACGGTTGATGGGAGTCAAGTCACCGACTACGTAATTACAACCAATGAGTTGGCTATGTTGTTAAAACAGCGGAACATTGGTTTATTCGATCAAACTGGTAATTTTGACTCACTGATGGGCGAAGCATCCGGTGCAGGCATTATCTTTGGAAATACCGGGGGGGTGACAAGAGCAGCTCTGCGAACGGCCTATTACAATGTTACGGGCACGAATCCTCCTGCTAACCTTCTTGACTTACAGCAGGTACAAGGTCTCTCAGGTATAAAAGAAGCACAGGTCACCATTGGCACAACCGTTCTCAAAATTGCTGTGTGTTATGAGATGAGAAATGCCCGGAGATTACTTGAACAGGTGAAGAATGGCTCGTGCAAATACCATTTCATCGAGGTGATGGCGTGTAAAGGTGGATGTGTCGGAGGCGCCGGTCAACCGGCAGGCAGCAGTAAAATACAAAAACGCATCAGCGCTTTGAATAATTCGGATGCAACTGCATCCATCCGATATTGTCATGAAAATCAAGAAATTAAAGCAATTTACAACGATTTTATTGGCGAAGTTGGTGGCCCGGCTGCAAAAAAATATCTACATACTGTATACAACGATAAATCAAATCTGCTAACAAAATGAACATAGATGTTGATCCGTCAAAATTAACCGGACTAAGCTCAGAAGAGGTCAAAAAGATTCTGATTTCTGATGGATATAATGAATTGCCCTCCTCGAAATCGAGAAATTTTATAACAATAGCCCTTGGCGTTGTAAAGGAACCGATGTTTCTGCTGCTTGTTGCATGTGGCGCGCTATACATGGTATTGGGCGATTTGCAGGAAGGCATTATGCTGCTGAGTTTTGTTTTCGTAATCATGGGGATTGAATTTTATCAGGAAAAGAAAACAGAGAAGGCGCTGGATGCGCTGAAAGACCTGGCAAGTCCGCGGGCGCTTGTGATACGCGACGGAATTGAGCAGCGGATTGCCGGCAGAGAGGTGGTTACGGGAGATATATTAATCCTTCAGGAGGGTGACCGTGTTCCGGCCGATGCAACCATTTTGTCATCGGTAAGCCTTCTTGCTGATGAATCGTTGCTGACAGGCGAGCCGGTCCCTGTTCGAAAGCAGAACTGGGATGGCAAAAACCAAGGGGCCCAGCCAGGTGGCGATGACCTGCCATTTGTTTACTCCGGCTCAATGATCGTTCAGGGATCAGGCGTAGCTCAGGTTTCGGCAACCGGGATGAAAACTGAGATCGGGAAGATCGGAAAGGCGATCGGAGATGTAAAGGAGGAGCCCACCCGATTGAAGAAAGAGATGGGCATACTGGTGAAGCGATTGGCAATTACGGGATTCATCCTCTGTTTGCTGGTCATTGTTGTCTATACATTAACCAGGGGTGATCTTCTGAAGGGATTCCTTGCCGGGATAACCCTTGCCATGGCGATGCTGCCCGAAGAATTCCCGGTCGTTCTCACCATTTTTCTTGCCTTGGGCGCATGGCGGATGTCGAAAAAAAAGGTGCTGACAAGAAAACCATCGGCGATCGAAACATTGGGATCCACAACGGTTTTGTGTACCGATAAAACGGGCACCCTGACCTTGAATAAAATGACTGTTCACCAGCTCTATAATGGCGCTGATTTTTTTCGTACAGGTGTGGAAAAGGAGTTGCCTGATTCATTTCACAGGATTGCAGAGTATGGTATCCTTGCAAGCCAGGTCAACCCTTTTGATCCGATGGAGAAGGCAATTGCCAGGTTAGGTGATCAATACCTGCAGGGTACTGAACATGTGAACCATACCTGGGAAATGATTCGCGAATATCCCTTGTCAAAAGAGCTCCTGGCAATGTCGCGCGTTTTCCGTGAACATCCATCGGGTGAGCAGATTATAGCAGCCAAAGGCGCTCCGGAGGTGATTTGCGACCTTTGTCACCTGTCGGCCGAAATCCGTCAGAAATATGCAATTGCCATTGAGAAGATGGCCGGGAACGGTCTGCGCGTTTTGGGAGTAGCTATGGCAAAGATCGGTTCGGATGCGCTTCCGGAAAACCAGCATGATTTCAATTTCGAATTTCTGGGATTGATCGGCCTTTCCGACCCCATTCGTTTCGAGGTAAAGGATGCCGTTGCCGAATGTTACCGGGCAGGGATACGAGTGATCATGATCACGGGCGACTATCCTGTTACCGCCATGAACATCGCAAGTCAAATTGGTCTCAGAAATTACGATACATGCATTAGTGGACCAGAGCTGAAAACAATGACGGAGGAGGAGCTTTGCAAGAAAATTCAAAATGTCAATGTCTTTGCCAGGGTTGTCCCCGAACAAAAGCTGAACATTGTAAATGCACTGAAAAAGAATGGGGAGATCGTTGCCATGACGGGTGACGGAATCAATGATGCGCCTGCCCTGAAAGCTGCCCACATTGGGATAGCCATGGGCGAAAAGGGCACGGATGTCGCCCGGGAAGCTTCATCCCTGGTGCTTTTGGATGATAATTTCACATCGATCGTGGCTGGTATTGGGATGGGGCGCCGGATTTTTGATAACCTGCAAAAGGCGCTAGGATACATTTTTGCGATCCATGTCCCCATTGCGGGCCTTTCGCTGATACCGATCCTGCTCATGAACCTGCCACTTATCCTGTGGCCTATACACATCGTATTCCTTGAACTCATCATCGATCCTGCATGTTCAATGATCTTTGAAGCTGAGAAAGAGGAGAAAAACGTAATGGACCGTCCGCCCAGGGATATAAAAGAACGGTTTTTCGGTTATAAAAAGATCATTCTCAGCTGTATGCAGGGAGTGGGAATCCTGATTTTTGTCATGGGCATCTATTTATTCAGCTATTACAGCGGGCACACCGAAGGTCAGGTCCGCGCCATGTCGTTCATCACCCTCATTGCAGCAAACATTGCATTCATCATGTCGAACCGCTCCTGGACACGCAGTATCTTTGAATTACTGACCATCCGTAATAAAGCGGCGGCATGGGTGATCGGCGGCGCCATTCTGTTTATGATCCTTATCATGAATTTTCCATTCTTTCTGAAGATGTTCCAGTTTGAAAAACCGGGCATTACCGATACTTTGATTTGCATTGCAGCCGGATTGCTTACAATCACCTGGTTTGAGGTGTATAAGGCCATTAAATTTCGTAGAAATAAGCAGACTGTTGGGATCACAAGCCTATAATCAATTAAAAGCACCTTCATGGAATACCCATAAAAACGGTAATCATGCAAATTTCTATCTGAAGATCATTCGAAGGATAAAAAAGAGGAGTCCCGATAGCAGGATGGTAACAGGGAGGGTAATTAGCCATGCAATCATAATGTTTTTCACTGTCCCCATCTGCAGGTTGTGCCTGCCACCGCCGGCAACCATCGAACCCGCTATGCCAGACGACAAAACATGCGTTGTACTTACCGGGAGACCAAACATGGTTGAAACACCGATCGTACTGGCTGCAACGATTTCGGCGCTGGCGCCCTGGGCATAGGTAAGGTGCGTTTTGCCAATTTTTTCACCAATGGTTACCACAATGCGTTTCCAGCCAATCATGGTGCCGAGACCAAGAGAAATTGAAACCAGCAGGATAACCCACCGTGGCGCATATTCGGTATTCGCTTTGAATTTTTTAAGGTTTGATGTAATGATAGCAATCCGCTCGCGCGAAATTGAGGGTACAGGCTGCGCTTTGATCTTTTTTAAAATCGGGTCTGTTTTTTTACTTACCAGAATAATGGCTTTTCTCATTTGAAAGTGATCAGGTTTCTTCAAATCATCAAATGATTTTATTCCGGTTAATGTAGTCTTCATGAATTCCAGGTTCGCCACTATAGTCCGGAGTGAGGCACGGTCGCCCGGATTCAGGGTGTTTGTGTCGAAATGGGTCAGATTCCACTCAATCTGGCGGGTCTCATATAAGAGGTTTTCGGGTTTCTGGGACCTGTCAACAGAAAAGAATACAGGTGAAAAGCTAATGAGGATCAGCATGATAAGTCCGACTCCTTTTTGTCCATCGTTCGAACCATGCGCGTAACTAACACTGGTACATGTTAATATTAGAATGCTGCGGATCCACAAAGGGGGCGTTTTTTTTGCTGGTGGTTCTTTAAACATCATCTTGTTCTTCACTGTTTTTCTCAGGATATACATCAGAAGCAGCGCGAAGCCAAATCCGAAAAGGGGAGATATCAGTAATGAAAGTCCCACATCGATAACCTTGTTCCAGTTCAACGCATAGGTGGTAACACCTGGCAGCAAATAAAAAGCCAACCCCACACCGAAGATCGATCCGATTAGTGTATGCGAACTGCTGCAAGGAATTCCGATATACCATGTTGCTAAGTTCCAAACAATGGCTGTAACAATAAGCGCCAGTATCATCGAAATGCTGTGCATCAGGTTTTGATCAACCAGCAGTTCAACAGGTAACAGGTTTACAATACCCATGGCAACCGCGATCCCGCCTACATTGACACCAATGAAGTTCCATAAGCCTGACCATACAACGGCCGTGGTGGGCTTTAGTGAATGCGTGTAAATAACCGTAGCAACAGCATTGGCTGTATCGTGGAACCCGTTGATAAATTCAAACCCGGCGGCTGCCAGCAGGCAAATTAATAGGAGAATCGTGTAAGAGGTGTCGAGACCGAACATAAAAGCAACATTTGTTTTTCAAATAAGCCTGGGAATATGATCTGAGGCGGAAAATTAACAAGAAAATCCCGACTGGCAAGTGAATGTTAAAAATTATGTAAAAGTATTCCGGGTCTCTGGTTCTGTTTTGCTGATCAGGCTGAATCCTGCCTTCAATAAAAATGGGGTGAGGATGGTGGTTAACAGTGCCATGAGAACCAAAATCGAAAAAACCGACACATCAATAAATCCTTTGGCAAGGGCAATGTTGGCAATTACCAGCTCCATGATACCACGGGCATTCAATCCAAGGCCCAGTGTAACTGATTTGGCCTGGTTGAATCCGGCCAGGCGTCCGCCAAGGTAACCACCGAAAATTTTACTGACAAAGGAGGCAAGAAGTATCGTCATAAGCAGCATCCCATTATCAATGGATCCGAAGTTAAATGAGATTCCCATGGTGGCGAAGAAAATTGGCGCCAGGAAACCCATGGTAATCCCGGAAATACTGCGCTGAACCTTTTCGAAATCCCGGTTGGCAAACATGCTTCGCGGAATCAGGATGGCCCCGAAAAAGGCACCTATGATAAAATGTAGCCCCAGAAGTTCGGCAATACTTGAAAATATCAGGACAAACAGGATAACCAGCGCAAAAATGGACTCCTTCCCACGGAGATAACGTGTGAATTTATTCATCTGCGGATTCACTACATTGACTTTTCGCTTGGCGAGCTTGAAAAAATGATAGGCAATGATCAGGATGGCTGTGAAAACACCTACTTTAATGATCGTCAGGATGATCGATACGGTAAGCGCTCCCAGGTTTTTGGTCGCATCGTTGAAATCAAGGATGATTCCAAGAATTAAAAGCGCAACGATATCGTTGAATATGGCAGCCGAAATAATACGTTGTCCAACATCGGTCTGAAGTTTTCCAAGGTCCATCAGAATACGGATACTTACCGGAAGGGCAGTTATGGCAATACACAGACCGAGAAAGATGGTAAAGGTATATGAATAATTGAAAATCAATCCGATCCCGATTCCGCTGGCCATGGGTACGATGAATCCAAGCAATGCTATCCAGATGCTTTTTCCGCGGATAGAATTTCTGATCTCCTCAACCTCTATCTCCATCCCGGCCATGACAATCAGCATAAAGACACCCAACTCGGCGATGACCTTGATTTCACCTGCATTCGGAATAATGTGCAACATGGATGGACCCAGAATAACACCGGCAATCACCTCACCGATCATAGACGGCTGCCGGAACCGTTCGGCCAGCTCACCTAATAATTTTGCTACTAATAAGAGAATCAGCAGGTTGACAATGAAGGGAAGTTGCGTGTGGACGAGATGGAACATAGAGACCGGAATTCCTGTAATCGCGGGCAAAATTAGCTTGTTTTCCAATAACATTTAGTGACTATTTATAATTTGGCGGAGAATAAGGATAATTCAAAATTCAAATTGCAAAATGCAAAATGTAAAAGTTGAAATCAGGTACTCCTATGCATATCAATTTTCACAATTATTAGATTGTTACTTGTCATTTTGCAATTTGCAATTTGCAATTTGCATTTTTCAATAAGAATTGTTATACCAATCTTGAAGTCCCTTAAGCATGGAAACCTTATCTTTGCCCCCATGGATATGACCACGCTGATTGAAATCGGGCCTTTGCAAACCAGTTTCATTGAAATTGTTGCCGTTGCCTTTGGGTTGCTGTGCGTTTGGTATATGAAAAAAGAAAGCTTGCTTGCCTTCCCTTTGGGTATTGTCAATGTTCTCATATACGTTTATATCTTTTTCTCCGCAAAACTGTATGCCAATGCGGCCATCAATGGTTTTTTCTTCGCCATGAGCGTTTACGGGTGGTTCAACTGGACCCGTAAAGACAGCAATGACAAAACAATACGTATATCGCAGTGTTCGAAAAGTGAACTGGCGCTGAACTTCATCGCCATGATCTTCTTTTTTATCGTGATACGGTTTGTGCTTATACGTTACACATCAAGCACGATTCCCACATGGGATGCTGCTACGACTGCAGTGTACATCATGGCCCAATGGTTGCTGTCGCGGAAAAAAATCGAGAACTGGCTCCTGTGGATCGCTGCCGATACCGTGATGATCGGTCTTTGTGCGTGGGAAGGACTTTATTTCAGCAGTTTTCAGTATTTCGTGTTTACCATAATTGCCGTCCTCGGATTCCTGGAGTGGCGGATAAAACTCATGAAATGATCAGGCGAATAGCGGTAACCGGTCCTGAATCAACAGGGAAGTCAGTGCTGGCAGAACAACTTGCGAACCATTTTCAAACAACCTGGGTTCCCGAATATGCCCGCGAATATCTTGAAGAATTGGGAAGACCCTATGAAGAAAAAGATATTCTGTTCATTGCCAAGGGTCAGCTGGCCCGCGAGGAACATCAGATGCTGCTGGCCCAAAAATATCTCTTCTGTGATACGGACCCGCTTGTCACAAAAATCTGGAGTGAGGTTAAATACAATCGGTGTGATCCTTGGATATTGCAATTGGTTGAACAACACAGGTATGATTTGTACCTGCTTTGCGATATTGACCTGCCGTGGCAGTATGATCCGCTGAGGGAACACCCTCACAAACGCAGGTTTTTGTATGACCTGTATGATAATGAGTTAAAAAACAGGCAGTTTCCTTTTGCCGTGGTTCACGGAACAGGCATCAGACGATTGCAGTGCGCACTGAAAACTATTGAAAACTTTCCTTTTTAATTTCAATGAGTTTGCTGATATTTGAGCCTGTAAATTATCTCCGGGAGTGAATAGAAGGATCAGGGTTCTCTTTTTACCAAAATGGTATCCGCACAGGTATGACCCCATGCCGGGATTGTTTATTCAGCGCCAGGCTGAATCGCTGACCCCTCACTGCGATGTGGCTGTTATATATGTTCATCCTGATCCTGACTGCCCTAACAGCTATGAAGCAGAATTCAGTGAAGAGAATGAGGTCAGGGTCTTGCGTGTCTATTTTAAAATAAGCAGCAAACCAGGCTCTGTGATTGGCAAAGCGCTCAATTTATGGAAATTTTACAGGGCGAACCTGAAGGCAATCCATAGCATCCGGCAGTTTTCGCCCGATCTGGTTCATGCCCATGTGCTCACCCGCATGGGCTACCTTGCATGGCGGGTCAGCCGGAAACAAAATATCCCGTTGGTTATTTCCGAACATTGGTCAAGGTACTTTCCCGCGAGCAACTCCTATCATGGTTTTTTACGTAAACTGATGACCCGGTTTATTGTAAAAAAATCATCCCTTGTCATTGCTGTTTCAGAGCCGCTTAAACTTGCAATGCAGCATTTTCACCTTGATAACGCCAACTTTCCGGTCATTCCCAATGTAGTAGATACGGAAATGTTTTCACCCGGGAAATCGTTTTCAGAAGACCCTGTGAAGACCATTGTTCACATTTCCTGTTTCGAAGATAGATCAAAAAATATTTCAGGTTTCCTTGATGCAATCAATGAACTTAAACGTAAACGCATCGATTTTAAATGCCTGCTGGTCGGCGAGGGTCCCGATTGGAATTCGATGAAGTCCCACGCCCTAACCCTTGGAATTATTGATGCCTTTGTGTTTTTCACCGGACTGAAAACCGGTGTTGAATTAGCAGAGATTATTCGCAATGCAGATTTTACAGTGGTTTCAAGTCATTATGAAACCTTTGGCACTGTAGTGATCGAAAGTCTTGCCTGCGGAATCCCTGTCGTTGCAACAACGGTAGGCGTGGCCCCGGCTGTCGTCAGTGTGAAGAATGGACTGCTGGTTCCGCCGGGTGATGGCATCTCATTGGTGTCTGCCCTTGACCGGATGCTTGATCAATGCCGGGGGTATGATAAAGGAGCGATTAATGCTGAGATAAAAGATAAATTCAACAAGAAAGCGATTGGAAAACAACTCGTTGATCATTACCGGGCGTTGGTTCCCGAAAGTAATTTAACAGTGTAATTTTACCGTTCATGGTTCATGAAACCAAAGAGATAAAAACAAGTTCATTACGGTATGCTGTTATGTGTAATGGAACTGTTTTTCAAAAATGGCAGGCTGATGCACTGAAGGAATTGAAAGCCCATGGTCATGAACTTGTATTGCTGATCAAAGATGCGCGCCATGAACGTGTGGTAAAAACACGAAGTCGCCTCCTGGCGAAAGATTGGCGGACATCTCTCTTCCTATTTCTGGAAAAGAGATTTTTTACCCCCGATGCAAAGGGCCTGGTCAATTTGGGCGACGATCTCAAGGGGATTGATACGTTGCCATGTTCGGTCGAAAAAAAAGGATATTCTGAGTACTTCCGTGAAGAAGAGATAGAGGCAATCAAGACCTACAGCCTTGATTTTGTCCTGCGTTTCGGTTTTAACATTATCCGGGGCAAAATTCTGGATGCCGCGCGGTTTGGGGTATGGTCATTCCATCACGATGATGAATTGAAATACCGTGGTGGCCCTGCCGGATTTTGGGAAATATTCCATAAAGATCCGGTTAACGGGGTATTGCTGCAACGACTCACCCATAAACTCGACGGTGGGGTTATTCTCAAAAAAGGTTACCTTAAAACAGTTTCACACTCCTACCGCGGAAACGTCCAGCAATTACTTTCCGTCGGTTCATCATGGCCTGCTTGGGTTGCCGATGAAATTCTGCAGTATCCCTCTGATTTTGTGTCGCCAAGTGAGACCATTGCCCCGGTATATAAAATTCCGGGAAACTGGCTTGTCATAAGGTTTCTTTTTAAAATCCTGCGGAACCGGGTTAATTTCTATTATAAAGAATTTTTAGCGGCCGAAGTATGGAATGTTGGCCTGATCAGAAAACCAATCCATGAAGTTGCGCTGGGGCCTGACAAATTAAAAAAATCGGACATTACCTGGCTGCGGCAGTTTGCCCGGACCAAATACCTGGCCGATCCGTCAGGGTTTTTGGAGAATGGAAAACTTCACATCATGGTTGAGGATTACAGCTACAGACGGGAAAAAGCCAATATTTCTGAAATTATCTGGGATATCAAACGCGACAGCTTCTCTGTCCCGATCAGGATCATTGAGGGCGACAAACATCTTTCCTATCCTTATATCGTGGAGCATCAGCGAATGGTCTATTGCATTCCTGAGGCTTTTCGTTCATCGAATATCACCCTTTACCGACGCAATTTTTCAGAAGAGGCTTTTATTGAAGACCGCCTGATGCTTGACAAAATCGAGGCCGTTGATCCAACGCTGTTCTTTCATGAGGGTTACTGGTGGCTGTTTTTTACCGTTAAGCAATATTCGACCACTCATTTGTATATTTATTATTCCAATGACCTGAAAGGAGAGTACAAACCTCACCGACGAAACCCTGTAAAGATCGATATCCGTTCGTCGCGGCCTGCCGGAACCCCGTTTATCTTCGAAGGGCAGTTATACCGGCCAGCGCAGGACTGTTCGGTTACCTATGGCGGCCGCGTGGTGATCAACCAGGTTATCAGGCTTACCAAGGATGAATTTGATGAGAAAATCGTCAATGTAATTGATGCAGTACAGGGAAGTCCATTTAACAAGGGTTTGCATACAATTTCCCAGGTGGGTGACTATACACTCATCGATGGAAAACGTTACCGGATTAACCGTTTTTTCTTTATGAGCCAGATCAGGGAAAAACTGGATAAATATTACCCGGAAAATGTTTAAGAAAGTTCTGGGCACGATCGGAACCCGTCTTTTAAACGCGGTACTTGCATTCGTTATATGGACATTGAATGCAAATATTCTTGGACCTGAGAAAGTCGGAACAATTTTTCTGATCATCTTTTCTGTAACCATCATCCAGCTGTTTGTGAATTTTGTCGGGGGAGCTGCCCTGATTTACCTGACTCCCCGGACCGGCATCTTTAAATTGTTTATTCCTGCCTACATCTGGACATTCCTGGTAACCCTGATCAGCGCCTTTCTGCTTGATCTGATCACCCGCATATTTCCGGCATTGGAGGTCATCCCTGCCGGATATTTCTGGCAGGTGCTTTTCCTGGCCCTCATCATGTCGTTCACATCTGTCAATTTCATGCTGCTCCTCGGGCTTGAAAAGATAAAGACCTATAATTATATAAACCTGGCACAGATCATCACGCTTTTTATAATCCTGCTGTTTTGTTTATTTGGACTGCAGTTCAATGAAGTGATGGCCTATTATTGGGCGATTTTCATCTCTTACTGCCTTGCGTTTGTCATTAGTCTTGTCATGTTATGGCCATCATTTGTAAAGATACCGCTAACCGGAATGAAAACTTTGCTCAGGGATATACTGAGGTTTGGAACCTATGTGCAATTTGCCAATATTTTTCAGACACTTAATTACCGGCTCAGCCTGAAGTTTGTTGATTATTTTTCAGGTCGTGCTGCGGTTGGCGTGTTATCCATCGGACTTACCCTTGCCGAAGGCCTGTGGCTTATCAGCCGCAGCATCGCAATGGTTCAGTATTCGAGGTTCTCCAACGAAATGAACTATGATTATTCTGTACGGCTCACCATGACCTTTGCAAAAATAACCTGGGTCATCACCGGTATCGCGATGCTGTTTCTGCTCGCCATCCCCGGGTTTATTTTCACTGCGATCTTTTCGGCCGGCTTTGCCAATGTGAAAATGGTCATCCTCTCCCTTTCGCTTGGAATCGTCACCCTGAGTGTTTCCATGATCTTCAGCGGTTTCTTTTCAAGCATCAACAAGCCCTATCATAACACCATCAGCTCAGCCATCGGGTTGATTTTCACCCTTGTTTCCGGATTTCTGCTGATCCCCAGGTACGGCATCATTGGCGCCGGTATCTCCGCCACTTTATCATATTCCTTCGCTACACTTTACCAGTTCATTATTTTTTCACGGATGACGAAACTCACACTCAGGGACTTTATGCTCACAAGAACTGAGATCAGGGTGTTGTTTAGTGAACTCAGGAAAATAGTGATGCGTGACGAAAAACGGGACACGTGACGCGTGACGAAAAATCGTTTATCGTAAATCGTATCTGATAAATTATACCTGTCCCGCGTCCCGCGTCCCGTGTCCCGCGTCCCGCGTCCCGTGTCCCGCGTCCCGCGTCCCGCGTCCCGTGTCCCGCGTCCCGCGTCTATTCCCCCTTAAACTCCGGCTTCCTTTTTTCATTGAATGCATTGAGTCCTTCGATATAATCATAGCTCTTTCCGGCAATACCGCGCAGCATGTCAATGTGTTCAAATGTCTGGGGGGTCATAGGCAATGCGTTTCCAAGGATGTTTAGTTGCTCCTTGATGACCTGGATGCTAAGCGGAGAGTTGGCTATTATTTTATTAGCCAGCCTGATGGTGAAATTTTCGAGGTCGCCGGCATCCACAAGGTGATTGATTATTCCGAGATCCAGCGCTTTTTCGGCAGAGATTGGATCGGCGGTGAAAAACATTTCTTTAACGATATGAGATCCAATGATATCCAGGAATTGCAGAATTCCGGAAGTATTGTAGGGTACCCCGATTTTTGCAGGTGTGATCGCCAGGCAGGTGTTTTTGGTTCCGATAACCAGGTCGCAAACAAATGCAATATTGACAGCCCCTCCCCAGATACTTCCTTCGGCCATCGCAATCACAGGCACCGGAACAGATTGAATGGCGCGGATTACCTTCTGCAACGGGTTGTCATAGGCTAACGGATCACTGCCATCGCGGGGCAGTTCGTCGATATAAAAACCTGAGGACCATACTTTTGTTCCGGTATTGGCCCGGATGATGATCACCCTTGCTTTTTCCTCCTTCAGTGATTTCAATGCCTGGAGCAATTCGGTGAGCAGGTCATTGCTCAACGCATTCCGCTTTGCATCATGATTTAAGGTTATCCAGCCTATCTGATCCTTCAGTTCTTTAAGTACGAGTGCCATGGTTTTTTGTTTTTAATGTTACAATCCTGCAGTTTAGATTAGTCATTTTTAATTAATTTGCTTTTAGCGGCCGAAACATAGCGTTAAGCCCCCCTCCCCTCCATAGAAGGGCCGGGGAGAGGTCACTTAAATCAGGAATTTGATAAAATTTAAACAGCCTCTTAAATAATGACGTGCAAAGTAAGTGATTTCTGTGGAGATGTGAATAACTTAATTGAAAAATTCCTGCGATTTATGTAGTGTTGACAGGCCTTTCCCGTATATTTGCCGGTCAATAAGGATACGCAGGGATGGCAAACGAATTAAATTATACTGAAGACAGCATCAGGTCGCTGGAGTGGAGTGAGCACATCCGCCTCAGGCCCGGAATGTACATCGGCAAACTGGGTGACGGATCGTCGCCCGATGACGGTATTTATGTGTTGATCAAGGAGATTCTCGATAATTCCATCGATGAATTTGTCATGGGATATGGAAAAACCATCGAGGTTACCATCAAGGATCAGTTGGTATGTGTACGCGACTATGGCCGGGGAATTCCCCTGGGCAAGGTGGTGGAATGTGTTTCAAAAATCAATACAGGCGCAAAGTACGATTCCAGGGTCTTTAAAAAGGCTGTCGGATTGAACGGGGTGGGCTCCAAGGCAGTGAATGCGTTATCGTCGCTTTTCAAAGCCCAGGCTATACGCGATGGCAGAACGCGCATCGTTGAGTTTCACAAGGGAGATGTGGTCAATGATGAACCTGAGAAACAGGTTGAACTGCGTTCAGGGACCATCATTACCTTCATGCCTGATGAAGAGATCTTTGGCAAATATCATTATATCCCCGAATATGTGCAGAAGATGCTGTGGAACTATGTATTCCTCAACAACGGCCTCACGATCATTTTCAACGGGGAACGTTTTCATGCGCAAAACGGGTTGCTCGACCTCCTCAACAGTTACATTGACACCCCCAATATTTACCCGATCATTCACCTGCGCGACGGCGATTTTGAATGCGCCTTCTCGCATTGCGAAATGTATGGCGAGGAGTATTATACCTTCGTCAACGGGCAGCATACAACCCAGGGAGGGACCCACCTGGCCGCATTTCGTGAAGCGCTGGTAAAAACAATCAGGGAATTCTACAAAAAGGATTTTGATACCAATGACATCAAAGCTTCGCTTATTGCGGCGCTCAGCATCAAGGTTCAGGATCCTGTTTTTGAGTCGCAGACCAAGACCAAGCTGGGCTCACTGCATGTTGAACCCGATGGTATGACGATCAGAAACTATATCATGGATATTGTCAAAAAACAACTGGACAATTTCCTGCATATGAACCCCGATACCGCTGAAGCCTTGCTGCGAAAGATCATGCAAAGCGAAAAGGAGCGCAAAGAGTGGGCCAACATTAAGAAGATTGCGAAAGAGAGTGTTAAAAAAGTCAGCCTGCACAATAAGAAACTGCGAGATTGCCGTATCCATTACAACAACCACGACGACCGGCGATACGAATCAACCATTTTCATTACCGAAGGAGATTCGGCCAGCGGATCGATCACCAAAGCCCGGGATGTGAATACGCAGGCAGTGTTCAGTTTAAAGGGCAAACCATTGAATTGCTTTGGATTAAGTAAGCGGATCGTATATGAAAATGAGGAATTCAACCTGCTCCAGGCGGCATTGAATATTGAAGAGGGACTCGAAAACCTTCGCTATAATTATGTTGTTGTTGCCACCGATGCCGATGTGGATGGAATGCATATCAGGCTGCTGCTGCTCACCTTCTTTCTGCAGTTCTATCCCGACCTGGTTCGCAACGGGCACTTGTATATCCTTCAAACTCCGTTGTTCAGGGTCAGGAATAAGCAGAAAACCATTTACTGCTACTCGCAGCAGGAAAAACAGGCAGCCATGGATAAACTGGGTGCAAATCCGGAGATTACCCGGTTCAAGGGATTGGGCGAAATATCGCCGGATGAATTCACGCACTTTATTGCCAAGGACATTCGCCTCGATCCGGTCATTCTTACCAAAGACTCAGCAATACTGGATGTGCTTACCTTTTACATGGGAAAAAACACCCCGGAACGCCAGAACTTCATTATCGACAACCTGAAGGTGGAGGCTGATATTCTTGAAGAAGCTGTTTTGGCCTGATCTAATCTTTCCTTTTCATCGGCCAGATCGTGGAGGAAAACTTCATATTGGTTTCGCGACGTTTCAGCAGGTCCTGTAATTCAAACAACATATCCTTGTTTACCTTTTCCGCCATCGGAATTACCCACTTTTTCGTATCGGCCAGCATGTTTTTTATATACTCCTTATCGAAAATATCAGGATGGAGATCGGTGAGATTGCTGATCCGGTCGGCACATTTTAAAACCTTAGCGCTGTCGGAGCCTTCAACAAGAATCCGCTTCAGGAACTCCTCTTTGTTTTCCGTTTTCCTGCGGGTAACCTCAAGAACGAGTTCCAGTACCTGCTGGCCATCCTTATCAATCGACCTGATCTCGTCGTAAGAGGTGCATTTTACATCCTCGATCAGATCGTGAATAACCGATGATTTAAGCAAGATGGCGTCCATATAATGATAATCGATTAAAATTGCGAACGTAGCAAAAGCATGCCTGAACTGGTTGCCCCCAACATACCGTTTTACGCCGCGTAACGCGGTTGCTTTCTGCAGATACGGCGCAATGACCATTCCGGCAAGAATGTCTTTTTCAAAATTTTCCATACAGTGTTTGAAATGATTTCCCGAGGTTTGTTATGATATCAGTTGCTATCAGTGCCTCGCAGCCATTGGCTGATAAAGCAATATCGCCCGACAATCCATGAAGGTATACACCCAGCTGACATGACTCCAGCGAAGAATAACCCTGCGCCATAAATCCGGCAATGATACCTGTTAGCACATCGCCGGAACCACCCGTTGCCATTCCGGGATTGCCCGTGGTGTTGAAGTAACAACATCCATCCGGGCCCGTGACAGCGCTGTGAGCTCCTTTCAGTATGACGTAACATTGATGCCTGACAGAAAAATCCTGTTGCAGCTGGTTCCGGTCAAAATCGTTGCTGCTTTTGCCCACCAGCCGCTCAAATTCTTTCGGGTGTGGTGTGAAAATGGAACCTTTTGGTATAAACCCAAGCCATGTCTTATTTTCTGCCAGCAGATTAATGGCATCAGCATCAAAAATGACGGGCACCCTGGTGTTTTGAATCAGGAGCTTTAACGCCGCAGCCGATTTAGCCGACTGTCCGAGGCCTGGCCCAATGGCGATTGAAGAATAGACCGACAAATCAGGTACCGTTGCATAGGTGTCCTCATCACAATCGATGGAGACCATTGCTTCAGGAACGGCGGTTTGCAAAATGGAAACTCCTGATCGGGGTATGTGAACGGTAACCAATCCGGCTCCCGAACGCAGGCAAGCCCGGGCTGAAAGAACCGCAGCGCCCATTTTCCCTGTTGAACCACAAATAAGAAGCGCATGTCCGAAATTTCCCTTATGCGAATATTTGTTGCGTTTTTTGAGGATTGGCTGTATATCGCTCCGGGTCTGCATGAAATTATGCACAACTGCCGAATCAAGAAACGACTGCATGAGCCCGATATCGAGCAATTGCCAGTCACCGGCGAACCTGTCGTTTTCAGGAAAGAAAAAGGCCAGTTTCGGAGGTGAAAAGGTGAGCGTATAATCAGCCCTGATCACAACCGGCTGATGACCGGTGTGTGTGGTGGTGTCGCAAAAAAGCCCCGATGGAACATCAATAGCTATAATTCTTGCACCGCTGGAATTGATGTGGTGAATGACCTCTGCGGCGATTCCTTCAGCCGGACGAGATAAACCGCTGCCAAAAATTGCATCGATCACAATATCATGAAATCCAATCTCAGGAAATTCTCCTGATTTGTTTATGATATGTAAAACGCCAGCCCTGTCCGCCATTACACTTTTTGCGCCCCCGATTGCCTGCATTCTTTCATAATTGATCATGCAGGAGGGTGTCATTTTTTCAGGTCCCTGCAATACAAACACCTCCACATGAAACCCTGTCTGAATAAGCATCCGGGCAATCGCCAATCCATCACCGCCATTATTTCCCGATCCGCAAAAAACAATGATTTTCTGCGTTTTGTCCAGGTTTGTTTCCAGCCATTGAAAGCATTTCGAGGCGGCACGTTCCATCAGATCGATGTCATCGATCGGTTCATGCTGAATCGTGTACGCATCCGCTTCCCTGATCAGCGGAACTGGCAGAATTTTCATTTCCCGATAATTCGTTTTTCAATAGTCACATGGAATATCCTTGATCATCATTCATCTGTGCATGAACCCGGGGCTTAAGGACATTCCATGATTAACGTATCATTCCCCAAAATGGCAAGGCGACCAGAACTCCGATGATCATCAGTGTAACAAATACAAATACCAAAATGGAGATTGTAAGTCCGATGATCGCACAGATACGGCCTGTTTTGACATTGTTGAATGAACTGGTTGTATAACGCGAAGGATCAGCGCTGTATGTCGCATTTTCTTTCCTTGCCATCATAATGGCAACGATTCC
Organism: uncultured Bacteroidales bacterium; assembly: GCA_903885595.1. Lineage (GTDB taxonomy): Bacteria > Bacteroidota > Bacteroidia > Bacteroidales > FEN-979 > CAIVAT01. The sequence continues at coordinate 3,791 of CAISJJ010000537.1, read as the reverse complement.
AAGTACAATTCCGGCAACAGACACAAAGTGCCACCAGCATAAAAGAATGGATAAAATACCCAGGATCATGATTATATTGGCGTTGGGTAAGTTTTTAGGAACGGGGTTGTTGTATAAACCTCCTTGTTGACCGGAGCCGGGATGATTGGATGGTTGTTCCATATATAATAAAAAAGTAAAAGTACAGTGAATTTTTAAAAATAACAAGGGTAAAATTTTATTTGTCCCAGGGTGTTGAATTCCAGAGCAGGCGCCGGAATTTTTATGAAGCTGAGCGCGGCAAATAAACCCTTGAGAAAGGATGATTTTACAGGAATTCGCGTCAGGTCGACATCAACTGAAAGGTAAAATTTCCGGTAGCGTTCAAAACCGGGTATGGTTGCTCCGGTTTGACCTGTTGCATTGTATCGGGCCCCGGTCATCCCTTCGGCGCCATAGCCTATTGCAATGTTGAACCAGCCCGGGAATCTGCTGCCCTTATGCAGAAAGGAGGATATATTACCCGAAAGCCAGTAGGTTTGACCGTTGTAATCTTTCAGCATTTGCTGGATCAGGTTATTGCCCAATAATTCGGGCCGGTATTGCGCATAACCGGTTTGATGAAATGAATATTTCAATGAAAACCGCTGTTCATGCCAGGCTAATTGCTGCCCGATGAAAACCAGGCTGCCCAGGGTGTTTGCCGCCAGGTCGCCGGGGGAAAAACCCCACTCCGTTGAAAAGCCATCCAGGATCTCAATATTCAGCAGGTAGGCAAACCCGAGCAAACCACCATACCAGGCTGCCTTTTTCTCTGTTACGCCTGCCCACCGATAGGTTGAATACCCGATACGGCTGATGTAGAAAGCCGTTACGGTATGACCGCATTTGTCTACCTGCATCCATTCATCCGCATCATTGAACAGGTGAAATGAAGATTGGGGATAATCTTTGTACCATGCGAAATACAATCCGGTCACTGAGGCCACATACAAGGCGCCCTGGACAGCTAATACACCGGTCAGCCGTTTTTTGTTAATACCGGATGTGCCGGATGATGGTAGAACTGTATCGGCGCTGATATTTTTTTCTGCCAGCGTCCTTACTGAGGTGTCGGGTTCCGCTTGCCCTGCCGACTGCCCCTGCAGGGCGCCAGGAATTAGTAAACATATCAGGTAAAATCCCAGGATATAATAAGTTCTCCTTTTCTCACAACGGGGGTTCACTTTATCCTGAGATTATCCAGGGCCTGCTGGTATTTTCTGGCATTCCTGCTGTGTTCGGCCAGTGTTGCCGCGAAATTGTGATATCCTGACAAATCCTCCCGTGCACAAAAAAAGATATATGGATGATGGGTCGGATTCAAAACAGCATCAACCGAGGCAACCGAAGGAAGACAGATCGGTCCGGGCGGCAAACCGCCATATAAATATGTGTTGTAAGGTGATTTGATCGTTAAGTGTGCATTCAGAACGCGCCTGATGGAATAGTCATTCCAGGCAAAAATTATGGTTGGATCAGCCTGAAGTGGAATCCCCTTTTTCAACCGGTTCAGATAAACCCCGGCAATCACGGGCTTCTCATCATTTTTATTGCTCTCTTTTTCAATAATAGATGCCAGGATGACAATTTCAGGGATGCTCAAACGAATAGAGTCTGCTTTGTGACGCCGTTCGGATGTCCAGAAACGGTTATATTCCCTTTTCATTCGTTCGAAAAGCTGATCCCCCGAGGTGTTCCAGAAAAATTTATACGTGTTGGGAATAAAAAGCACAAGGAGGGTGGAAGGTGTAAGCCCGAATTCCAACAGATAGGTTGGGTCGTTGAACCGCCTGATCAGGTGTATCGAGTCAACCTCTAATTGCCTGCCAATCTTCCCTGCAAGTTCCTCCCTTGACCGGATGTTCTGAATAATGATCTTCACCGGAACCTGCCTTCCTGACCGGAGAAGGTTGACAAGTTCGTTGTTGCTCATGCCATTCCTGAGCTGGTAACGTCCGGCCTTAACTTTCAGATCATAATGTTTCCGCCGGGCTAACCATTCAAATGCTTCGGGATGTTTGAGCCAGCCTTTTTTTTGCAGGGAATCCCTCACTGCGGTAAATTCCGATCCGGTTTGAATGTAAAAAAAGACGTTTTTTTGTCCGTGCAGATCAATCACCGGCCAGGTGGCCATCAGGTAAAAACGTACAAGCGCCAGTAAGAGGATGAACAACGTAGCGCCCACAAGGGTCAGGGGCATCAGGTCTGCGGCAAGCGATCGCCTGGGATTGTTTTTATATTGAATCAGGAATCTACCCATGCTGGTTGATCAGTTGAAACATCCACTCATCTTTCCATTGTCCGGCTTCGTTGACCCAATCGCGTTTTATTCCGCACCGTTCGAACCCGAGCTTTTCAAATAAATGCAAGCTTGGCAGGTTTTCAGGTGAGATATTACAGTAAAGCTGGTGAAGATGTAACGTATTAAATGTGTAAGGGATCATGATTTGCAGCGCTTCCCGGGCAAAACCTTTTTCACGGCAGTCCTCCCTGATCATGATGCCCACACCTGCCCGGAAATGAAAAGGATCAAAATCAAATAAATCGACTGACCCCACAGATTTTTCAACACCATCGGCAGGCTGAAGCAGATCGATCATCAAACGCAATTGCCTGGCTGCAAAAATGTCGTTTTGTGCATTCAAAACATACTCCTCCATCTGAAATCTCGAAAATGGCGTCAGGGTATTGCTAACCTTCCAAACCGACGTGTCATTTTCCCAATTATACAAAGTATCAAGGTCACCAGGCTCAATAGCCCGAAGCCGGAGATTGGGACCTGTGAGGAAACTGCTCATGTTTACGATTTATGATATACGATGTACGATTTACGATTTACGATATACGATTTAAAACTGACTCATCTGTTTGCCAACTTACCAGCTTACCAACTTACCAACTTACCAACTTACCAGCTTACCAGCTTGCCAACTTGCCAACTTCAATTTCTCCCTTGAAAACAAAGGTTGCCGGGCCTTCAAGCCAGATATCCGTAAACAAGTCACCATCCTGTTTGAAACTGACTTTCAATGGCCCCCCTCGCGTTTCGATGTGATAAAACCCTGGATTTCGGGGATTTCCGCACGCTGCCGCGATGGCAGAGGCGGTGACCCCGGTGCCGCAGGAAAGGGTCTCATCCTCCACACCTCGTTCATATGTCCGAACGACAAGAGCATCGGCTTTCATTTCAACAAAATCAACATTGGTGCCTCCCGGAGCAAACCGGGCATCATTCCGCAATGCCCTGCCTTCGCCGACTACATTGGTTTTGGCAGCATCATCCACAAATTTCACAAAGTGAGGCGAACCGGTGTTCAGGAACAAACCGTCGGCAAACCTTTTTTCTATTCGCGTATCTTTTAATTTCAGGCGATAAATTAAGGAGGAGGCATCGCCGGAAATTTCGGATTCATGGTTGCCGTCAACAGCCCAAAAATGTGCAATGTTCGTGATAAGCCCGAGCGATTTGGCAAAGGCAGTCATGCAACGCCCGCCATTACCGCACATCGTACTCTCATTGCCATCGGAATTGTAATAGGTCATGGCAAAATCGTATCCGCTCTTTTCGTAAAGAAGCATCAAACCATCGGCGCCGATCCCGAAATGACGGTTGCACAGAAGGGATACTTCAGGTAGCGCTGGTTCCCACTGCAGCACCCGGTTATCGACAATGATAAAATCATTGCCGGTGCCATGATATTTCGAAAAAAGGACTTTCATAAGTTTCTTGCGGCTGCAAAACTAGCGAAAAGCAATTAATTTATTACTTT
>CAISJJ010000536.1 GCA_903885595.1 uncultured Bacteroidales bacterium | reverse complement strand
GTCAACGGGAACCATCAGGGTACCTGGCTGTATTATGATGCACTTGGCTCGATTATCGGCGAAGGACATTTCAACCAGGGAAACGGTACACAGAAAGCATTTTACAGCAACGGGATTACGAAGCAATTGTCCCATTATACGCAAAACCAAAAAGATGGTGATGATGTTTTTTACAAACCCGATGGTTCCGTTGAGTACATCAACCGGTACCAAAGAGGTAAACTGGTCGTAAAAATTAAAAAGTGAACAGTGCAAAAAATTATGTGTTTTTGTTTGGTTAGTCGGCACGAACTCTGTAATTTTGCATTTGTTATTAATTTCACAATGTTAGCATTTTAACGATTACACAAATACTGGTCATTAACATTTAAAACTGAATCAAAATGAACTTAGAGAAAATCATGAACGACCTGGAGAAAAAACATCCGGGAGAAAATGAGTACCTCCAGGCAGTTCGGGAAGTACTTGAATCAATCGAAGAGGTATACAATGAGAACCCTCATTTCGAATCGGCAAACATCATCGACCGGATTGTTGAGCCCGATCGCATTTTAACATTTAAAGTTTGCTGGGTTGACGACAGCGGAAAAGTACAGGTAAACCTGGGATACCGGGTTCAGTTTAACAACGCCATTGGTCCATATAAGGGAGGCCTTCGCTTCCACCCAAGTGTAAACCTCAGCATCCTGAAATTTTTGGGTTTCGAACAAATTTTCAAGAACAGCCTTACAACGCTTCCTATGGGTGGCGCCAAGGGAGGTTCCGATTTTGATCCCAAAGGAAAATCGAATGCAGAAATCATGCGTTTCTGCCAGTCATTCATGCTCGAACTTTGGAAACTGATCGGACCTGAAACCGATGTTCCTGCCGGTGATATTGGTGTTGGCGGCCGTGAAATCGGGTTTTTATATGGCATGTACAGAAAACTGGCACGTGAAAATTCGGGCGTTTTAACCGGCAAAGGACTCAATTGGGGCGGTAGTCTTGTACGCCCTGAAGCAACCGGATTCGGCGCTGTATATTTTGCCAAGGAAATGCTTGCCACCAAAGGTGAAACTTTCAATGGCAAAGTTGTGGCCATCTCAGGGTTTGGCAATGTAGCCTGGGGCGCAGCCATCAAAGCAACTGAACTGGGCGCCAAAGTAGTTACCATTTCAGGTCCCGATGGATATATTTACGATCCCGATGGCATTTCAGGTGAAAAAATTGAGTACCTGCTCGAGCTGAGAGCTTCGAACCAGGACATTGTTAAGCCCTATTCATACGAATTCCCGAATGCACAGTTCCACCAGGGCAAACGTCCATGGGAAGTGAAATGCGACATTGCACTGCCTTGCGCCACCCAGAACGAACTTGGCAAGGAGGATGCACAGAACCTGATTAAAAATGGCGTAATGTGTGTTGCTGAAGGCGCCAATATGCCAAGCACACCTGAAGCCATTGAGCAGTTCCTGGAAAACAAGATCCTGTTTGCACCGGGTAAAGCAGTCAATGCCGGCGGTGTCGCTACCTCAGGTCTCGAAATGTCGCAGAATGCCATGAAACTGAGCTGGCCTGCAAAAGAGGTTGATGAGCGCCTGCATCACATCATGTGCAGCATTCATGAGGCCTGCGTAAAATATGGCAAAGACAGGGAAGGCTATGTAAACTATGTTAAGGGCGCCAACGTTGCCGGTTTCCTAAAGGTTGCCAACGCCATGCTTGATCAGGGTGTAATCTGATGATCAACAATATAACTATCAATTTCAAAAATCCCGGCCTCCCAGCCGGGATTTTTTTTAACTTTGGCCATGCAATTCATTCACCCCTTGTTCCTGATTGCCCTGACCTCGCTGGCAATCCCGATCCTCATCCACCTTTTTAATTTCAGGAAATTCAAAAAGGTTTATTTTACCAATGTCAGGTGGCTTCAGGAGATTCAGCAGGAGACTAAAAAACAATCGCAGCTCAGGCAGCTGCTTATACTTTTGGCCCGTTTACTGGCGCTGGCCTCTCTCGTCATTGCCTTTGCCCAGCCTTACATACCTGCTTCTAAACAACAGAAGAAAATTACCGGCCAGCGGGCTGTCAGCATTTATGTGGATAATTCATTCTCGATGGAATCGCTGACCACAGATGGCAAATTAATTGATGTTGCGAAAAATAAGGCTTTGGAAATTGCATCTGCCTATTCCCCGTCCGATCTGTTTCAACTGGTCACCAATGACTTCGAAGGCAGGCACCAGCGGTTCGTAAGTTCAGAGGAACTTCGCAAACTCGTTGATGAAGTGCAGGTTTCAGCCTCAGCAAGAACAATTTCGGAAGTCATCAACCGACAGAATGATATGACGACTGAAACCGGGAAAATGAGCATGGATGCCTACCTGATTTCAGATTTCCAGAAAACGACTTCGCAACTGCTCACTGCAAAACCCGACACAGGCATCAGTTGGTTCCTGGTACCCCTGGCTGCTACAAAAAGAAACAACCTGTATATCGATTCCGTCTACTTCATGTCACCGGTTCATCAGCCCGGGCAGCCAGCTGGTTTGCGGGTAGTTATTCGCAATTCCTCCGGCGAGTCACTCGAAAAAATACCGGTCAAACTCACCATAAACTCCATTCAGAAAGCGTTGGCAAGTATCTCTGTTGAGCCCAATTCCACTACTGAAATTACCTTATCCTATACTGAAAATGGCGCCGGAATTCAATATGGGCTGGTTGAAATCACTGATTATCCCATAATATATGACGATAAATACTATTTCGCCTATCCTGTTTTACCCTCAATTCCTGTGTTCGCGATCAACGAAAAAAATGAAAACGTATACCTCAACGCATTGTTTCTCAATGATTCATCGATTCAATTCACCAATGGCCAGGTAAAACAGCTTAATTATACAAAACTGTTTTCCAATTCTTTACTCATCCTCAACAGCCCTGAGGAAATTTCCTCGGGATTAGCCCAGGAGGTGAACCGTTTTGTGCGTGGAGGTGGGAACCTGGTGGTCTTTCCGCCTTTATCGGGTAATACCGACTCCTATAACGCATTGCTTGCCCTCTTCAATCTCAGCGGGTACGGAACAGTTGACACCGCCCGGCAACGTTTGGCGGTCATCAATGTGGAAAGTGAGCTCTACAACGATGTTTTTGACAAAGATGATAACGGGAAGGTGGCGCTTCCAAAGAACATTGACCTTCCGATGGTTTTCAGGCACTATGCTTATAAACCTGCTATCGGGAGTGACATAGAAACTCTTTGCAAACTACCTGACAACCAGCCATTTTTAATCTCAGCCCCCTGTGAAAAGGGAAAGATCTATCTTTTTTTTGCACCCCTGGACGAATCCTGGACGATATTCCCGAAACACATGATCTTTGTACCAACCTTATTTAAGATCGCCTTGTTGAGCAATCACCCTCCTCCCCTCTGTTATACTGCCGGAGAGCAGGCAACGATCCAAATTCCAGTTGATTCCGTAATCGAAACCCATATATTCAAATTAAAAAAAACGGGTTCCGAATTTGAAATAATTCCGGGAATAAGGAAATTCGGAACGAATATTTCACTTTTAATTAATGACCAGGTCAGAGATGCAGGATTTTACCATGTAATTTCAGGAAAGAATACCATCTCCGGAATCGCCTTTAATTTCAACAGGAAAGAATCGGATTTAACCTGTTTGAGCCCCTCAGCGCTCGATGAACAGATAAAACGATTACCTGTAAAAGATATCCGGATTATCAAAGAGAAAAGAACTTCGATTATCCGGGAAATCCATCAAATAAAACAAGGCACCCCCCTGTGGAAGTTATTTATCATCCTTGCCCTTCTGTTTCTCGCCTCTGAAATTGCCCTGATCAGGTTGGTAAAACATCCATAGTCGTGTAAATCTTCTTTACACATTTTACATAAGTGTAAAATATTTTTACACAATTTCAATTATTACAATTTTATATACTATTGAATATCATTACATTATCACATTGGCATTAATTTTGTTATGCTATTGGCATAACATTGAAAACTAAACCAAAAATAAAAACATAAAGCCATGAAAAAACTTAGCCTCGTTACCCTGTACAAAGCCGAAATCAGAAAGAATATGTTAGCCCAGATTAAAGGCGGTATTGATGTTAAATGTTTTTGTTCAGTTGATAATCCCCATCAATCGACTAAACGGTCGGGTGGTCCGATTGGCGACCTGTGCGTATGCGGTGAATCCCCAACCACCAGCAGCACTGTTCAGGACAGGCCCTCCCTGGTATAACAATTGATCGCGCATTTAAAAATCGTTAAATTTGCCCCTCAGTATCCTGGCTTAGAAAACCAGGAAGGAGGCAGTTTATGAAAAAAGCAGTCATTTTTAAAACTTCAAAAGGCAATCTGTTTCTTTATAGTCCCTTCAGGAACCAGGTTTTATTGTGCCATCCGCTGATCAGGCATCTGTTTGAACTGAATGAATCAGGAACAGACCTGAAGCAATACATTCAATCCTTTCGACCCGGCCAGGAAATTGAAATCCCTGAATATGGAGGTTTCCCTTTCAGTGAATTGATTTATCAATGGAATAAGTTCCGTTTCCTTAAAAAAAACCGTTTCTTTCAAATACCCAGAAATATTAATCTGAACGGAAGGCTCCTCCCCTCCCGGGTTTCGAAAAACATCTCCAGGATCCAGCAGGTGATTTTTGAGACGACCGAAGATTGCAACCTCTCCTGCACCTATTGCACCTACAGCAAATTCTATATCAACAAAGAACGCGGAAAACGGAAATTCAATCCGGCCGATGCCCGTAAGGCGCTGGATCATATGCTTTCAATGCGAGACAAGGATGCAAGCCAGCTCACCATCAGTTTTTATGGAGGTGAACCATTGAAAAACATTCGTTTCATCCAGGAAATAGTTGATTATCTGACTAATACGTATGGCGATCGTTATAATTTCAGGTTCACCATGTCAAGCAATGGTTTGCTGCTCTCAAAATACGCCGGGTTTCTGACGTCGAATAATTTCGAAATTTCTGTCAGCCTCGACGGCGATGAGGTTGGAAATTCCTTCAGGCTTTTGCCAAACAAACAGTCATCCTTTGACCTGGTCGTTAAAAATCTTGATTTCATAAAAGAAAATTTTCCTGACTATTTTGATAAAAACATCTCCTTTCTTACAGTTCTTCACAACAAAAACAGTTTCAGCAGTGTTCATGCCTTTTTCAAACAGAAATATGGTAAAACGCCCCTTGTCTCGCTGATCAGTACGCAGCATATCAACGAGGAGTATAAGGAGGAATTTCACAAAACCTTTATCGAAGGGACCAGGAATGATGAGCATCAAAAAACAGTTATCCGCGAACTGATGCTCAATCACCCGGCGATGAAAGATCTGTCAAATGTCATCGAAAAATACTCCGGCTATATATTTAAAAACCATTTCGAGATAATGACCACCAGTAATGGCAATGGCGGAACAAAGGAGTTTGTGCCCACAGCGACCTGTTCCCCGTTTTCTTTGCGGGTTTTTCTAACTGCCGATGGTTGTATCGTACCCTGTGAACACATCAGCAGGGTTTTTGAAATCGGACAATTGAAAAACAATGAGATCAGGATACAAAATGAAACAGTTGCCGATTTGTTCAACCGGTGTTTCGATAAAATCAGGCCACTTTGCAATCAGTGTTTTCTTGCCGATAATTGTAAAGAGTGTGTTTTTAATACCGGGGTTGAAACAGAAAATCCTGTATGTGAATACTTTATGGATGTTAAAAAATTTCCGCTTTACCTGGCCAGAAATTTCAATTTGATTGAGGAAAACTTTTCGTTGTACCGCCACCTGATTAATGAAGCTTTTCATGAATAACTCCCGGGCCGGCTGGCTCTCAATTGAACCATTTGTTCACGGCGTTGTAAAAAACGACCAGGTTCTCCTCTACAACACGGTTAACAAAAAATATCTGATATACAGCGGTTTGACTGAAATTTCTGAAATCGTTCAGCAACTTCTCGATCCTTCAAACGGCTATGTTTATCAATTAACGGATGACCAGATCAAATCGCCTGTTATTCAGAAATTTATTGCACAACTTCGCCAAAAGTACATGGGCGATGTTTTTGCCCCCGGATGGTCGGCATCAAAACCATTTAATATTATTCCGGAACCGGTGATCAAAAAGGGGCTGCAAACAATAGAGCACCACCTGCATGAGATCACTTTTCACCTGGATACAGGCTCTGATAAAAGCCTGGAGAGATTTAAGGATGCTTCAAAACAATTTATTTATCCCATGTTCGTATCACATGCGGCCGTGGAATTATCGGACGACATTATACATTCGGTATTCAGCCAGATCAGCGCGTTGCCGCTTGCAACCATTAACTTTGTCAGCTCCGGCATCATGACGGCCTCCAAATTGGAAAAACTCAGCAGCATGTTCGCAGGCACTTCATTCCGCCGGAAATTTCACATGCCCTTCAGTCAATCAGATCAGGATTGCCGGAACGTGTTGAAAAAATTTGACTGGTTGTCCCTGTATTTCTCTTTTCCGCTTGACCGGCTGCAAATTGAAAAATTAACAGCTCTTTGTCAGCATCACGATCATATTCAACATGTTGAGTTTTATTTTATCGTTCAGAAAAGCGAAGATGTTGATCAGGCGATAGAAATAATCAGGCAGTTTTCGATAAAACAGGCATTTTTCAAGCCATACTTCAATGGGGATAATATGCAGTTTTTCAAAGATCATGTATTCATTACCGAAGAGGATGTAAAATTGTCGCAACCATCTCAATATCAAATATTTTCCAGGATGACCATGAATGAAAACGACTATGGCAAACTGATTATTCTGCCCGATGGCAGCGTACTGGCAAATATGAACGATAAGGCGGTTGGCAATGCCGCTACCGAGTCTCTTGAAAGCATCATCAGGCAGGAGATCAGTTCAGGGAAAAGCTGGATAAGGATGCGGACGGGAGTAAACCCATGCAGTGATTGTATATTTCAATTCCTTTGCCCACCCATCAGTAATTACGAAATCTATCTCAACCGGTTCAACTTTTGCCATATCCATTCATGATGCGCCAGGTTTTTCTGCATAATTTAAAATTATCCTTCCGGATTCTTAGCAGGAGCAGGATTTACACTGCAATAAACCTGTCGGGGCTCGTATTGGGACTGACGGCATCGTTTATCCTGATCATTTTTGCCATCAACGAGTTGAGCTTTAACAGTTGGTTTAAAAATGCAGATAGTATATACCGGCTGATTGTCAATGATATGAAAGGGAACAGGCAGCCTTTGGGGCCCCTGAATATTAAAACCTCCTTAATCAAATCTTTTCCGGAAATTGACAAATCTTTCAGAATTATCAGCCTTGATAATTATTATGGAGCAGTTGACATTCGCAATAATTCGCAAAATATTCCGGTTTCAAAATTTTATTGTGCTGATCCTGAAATATTTAATTCCTTAAAAATTAAAATAATATCGGGCAGAAGGTCCCAGGCGCTGAAGCATCCATTTTTTGTATTCATATCATCTGATGCAGCAAAACGATTTTTCGAGAAGGAGTCGCCTGTCGGAAAAGACCTGGAGGTGAATATTAACGGCCTCATCTATAATCTTTTAGTTGAAGGAGTTTATGAAAACCTGCCCTGGAATTCAACTTTAAAACCGGATTTTATTTGCGGGATCGGGCTCTTTACTGACATATGGCTTAAAAGCCAGCAATTAGCCGAGCCGAACGAATCGCTGGAAAATGAATTAATGGTAGAAACTTATATTGTAATCAGGCAAAACGGCTCCATTGAATCCATCAATAAAAGATTACCCTGGTTCACCACGAACTACTATTCCAATGCAGGTCTATCATTTGAATTTCAAAACTTCACCAAGATCTATCTCCATTCAAATGATCTGCAAAATGATTTCATTGCCAAAGGAAGCATGCAAAACATATTTATTTACCTTTCCCTGGCCTTTTTCATTCTTCTGCTTGCAACCATAAATTACTCAATGCTCAGCACCGCGCGTTCGGCCATGCGATTTAAGGAGATCGGGGTCAGAAAGGTTTTGGGCGCAACCCGGCGGAATCTCAGGAGCCAGGTACTTACCGAATCACTCCTGCTGACGATTATTGCCTTTCCACTCGCATTTCTTATCCTGGGATTGGTTGCACCAGTTATTCAATACTATTATTCATACGAAATCTTTTTTGTTTCAAGCAATGCGATATCCTACATTGCCATTACCGCAGGGATCACCATCTGCATAGGAATCCTGTCAGGATCATACATTGCGGTATATCTCTCGTCCCTTGATCCGCTTACTGCACTGAAATCGAACTACTACATATACAAGAAGGTAAGTTTCAGTAAAATTTTCATCGTGTTCCAATTTCTGATAACCATTGCACTTTTCATCTCTTTGCTCACCATTCATGAGCAAATCAAGCTGTTCCTGGGTCAGAAGAATGGTATTAACAAGGAAAACCTGATCGTTTTATCCTTGAAGCAATTTGACATCAGCCAATATCAGCAGGTTAAAAAAGTCCTGGCAACCTCCTCTCATATATTGTCATTGACCGGAATCTCCATTGCGCTTCCCACCAAAGATGTCTCTATGACGAACCTCAAACTCCCGGGGGATAAAAAGAAAACGGTCTCTTTTGAGCGGCTGTCCATTGATCATCATTTCTTTGAAACAATGGGGATTGATTTTGTACTGGGGAAAGATTTTAATCCCAATGAACAGGTCGTCAACGCGAAATCAGTCATCATTAACGAAGAGGCATTGCGGCAGCTGGAGTTCAGGGATCCTTTACAGAATACAATCGGGCGGTTCAGGATAATTGGTGTGGTAAAAGACTTTAATATTCATTCGCTGCATAAACAGATCAATCCGGCCATTTTCCTTTTTAACCCGGAGGCTTTTCAGTCGCTGGTTATCAGGTTCAAGGCCGGGAAGGAGGAAGATGTCCTGGATGTGATCATTCGATCGTGGGAAGGGCTTACGCCCAACGTTCCATTGGAATACAAGTTTTTTGATGAAAAGCTCAACGAGCTGTACATCAAGGAACAAAATTTCGGAAGGGTTATTGGTTCGTTTACCTTCCTGGCTTTTGTCATTACCGGGATGGGATTATTCGGACTGGCGATGCTGATCGTAGAACGCCGGATGAAAGAGATGACCATACGCAGGGTTTTTGGTGCATCACCGGGGATCATTATTTATTTAATTCAAAAAGAATTCATTGTCTTTGTGATCATTGCCGCTGCCATTGCCATACCCCTGGCATGGTATGTATTATCCTTATGGCTCAATGAATTTTATTACCGGGTTTCGTTGCAATGGCACTTGTTCTTTTTATCAGTAGTTGCGGTTGGCGGTTTTGTATCACTGATCCTGCTGATGAAAACGCTCAGGATTTTACGCGAAAATCCTGCAAATGTCCTAAAATACGAATGATGGGTTTTGTTTTTTATCACCAGCACGATTCAATGGACTGCGGCCCGGCCTGCCTTCAGATGATTGCCAGGCATCATGGGAAAAAATACCGGCTGACCACTTTGCGCGAAAAGTGTTACATTACACGCGACGGGGTTTCGTTGCTGGGGATCAGCGACGCGGCCGAAGCAATTGGCTTCAATGTGCTTGGCGCCCAGCTTACCTTTGACCAGCTAGCCGGTGAAGCGCCGCTCCCATGCATTGTACACTGGAACCAGCGTCATTTTGTGGTCGTGCATAACATCAGGAATAAAAGGGGAAAAGAGTGGGTTTATATTGCCGATCCGGCTCATGGAAAACTGACCTTGCCGAAGGATGAATTCATGAAATCATGGCTTGCAGGAAATGAGGATCACGATGCCGGTGTCTGCCTGTTACTTGAACCAGGAGAAACGTTTAACCAGCAACCAGGTGAACCTTCGCCCCCGTCAAAATTCAAATTCCTTGTGCCCTATTTAAAGCCGCGTCAGAAAGCCCTGTTTCAGTTATTCCTGGGCATGGTGCTTGGCAGTCTGGTCCAGCTGACCTTTCCGTTTCTCACCCAGTCGATCGTTGACAGGGGCATACGGAATCACGATCTTGGTTTCATTACCCTGGTACTTCTGGGGCAGCTTGCGCTTTTCACCGGGCTCACGGTGATCGAATACCTCAGGGGCTGGATATTGCTGCATATCAGCACGCGCATTAACATATCGCTGATCTCCGATTTTCTGGCCAAGATCATGAAGCTCCCGCTCGGGTTTTTTGATTCCAAAATGATCGGAGACCTGATGCAACGGATCCAGGACCACCAAAGAATTCAATCGTTTCTGACGGTAAGTTCCCTCAATGTGCTCTTCTCCATGGTCACTTTTTTCATTTTCGGAGCCGTACTGCTTTATTACAATGTTCTCATTTTCATGGTATTTCTGCTTGGAAGCGCCCTGTATGCTGCCTGGGTTTATCTTTTTATGAGAAAAAGAAGGGAACTGGATTATATCAGGTTCGCACGGCTGGCCGAAAACCAGAATACCCTGATCCAGATGATCACGGGCATGCAGGAGATAAAGCTGTATAACTGCGAAGATCAGAAACGCAGGGAATGGGAAAACATCCAGGAAAATCTCTATAAGCTGAGCATCAAAAGTCTGACCCTGAACCAGTACCAGAGTGCAGGGGCGCTCTTTTTCGTAAGAACGAAAGATATTCTTATCACCTTTCTGGCAGCCGGCCTGGTAATCAAGGGAGAACTCACGCTTGGGATGATGTTATCCATCCAATATATTTTGGGACAGCTGAACAACCCGGTAGAGCAAATGGTTAATTTTCTCAGGGAGGCTCAGGATGCCAGTATCAGCATGGACCGGCTGGAGGAGATCAATGCACAAAGGGATGAAGAGGATCCGGATTTACCGGGGATGCGGGTTTTGCCTTCAAACCATGACATCAACATCAGCGATGTCTCTTTTCAATATGAAGGCCCGCATTCACCAGAAGTCCTGCAGCATATAACGCTTTCCATTCCATCACAAAAAGTCACCGCCATCGTTGGCTCCAGCGGGAGTGGAAAAACAACCCTGGTCAAACTGCTGCTTGGATTTTACAAACCAGTAACCGGCCGGATCAGCATCGGTGAGGTCCCGCTAAACGACATCTCCTGCAGGTTCTGGCGAAGTCAATGCGGATCGGTGATGCAGGATGGATATATCTTTTCAGATACCATTGCCAACAACATTGCCTTAAGCGGAGATGCTACCGATGACCAAAAACTATCCCGTTCGATCGGGGCAGCCAATCTTGACGATTACATTGCCACTTTGCCTCTGGGTATCAACACACGCATCGGGCAGGATGGAGCCGGTATCAGCGAAGGACAAAAACAGCGGATCCTGATTGCACGGGCAATTTACCGCAACCCGGAATATCTGTTTTTTGATGAGGCAACCAATTCACTTGATGCCTCAAACGAACGAAAAATCGTAGAGAACCTGGCTGCATTCTTTCACGGAAAAACAGCGGTAATTGTTGCTCACCGTTTAAGTACCGTCAGGCATGCCGACCAGATCATTGTCCTGGAAAAGGGACGGATCGTCGAACAAGGCACGCATGATCAATTGATCATACTGAAAGGATTTTATTATGAACTTGTGCGTAACCAGCTTGAATTAGGTTAACATTAATATGGGTAGGTATGCTTAGAACAGAATCACTGGTCAAGGTATTTCAATCGGATGCCGTAGAAACCAGGGCATTGAATAAGGTCGATTTTCAAGTTCTTCCGGGTGAATTTGTAGCAATCATGGGGCCTTCAGGCTGCGGAAAATCAACCCTGCTGAATATTCTCGGGCTACTTGACTCCCCTACTGCGGGGAACTATTTTTTCTTGGAAGAAAATGTTGCCGGGTATTCCGAAAAACAACGGGCGCAACTTCGAAAAGAAAAAATTGGTTTCATTTTTCAGAATTTCAACCTCATCGATGAGCTGACCATTTTCGAAAACATTGAACTCCCTCTGGTATACCTGGGTATCAGGGGCAGTGAGCGCAAATCGAGGGTAGATGAAATACTGAATAAATTTGAGATTGTTCACCGGAAAAATCAGTTCCCGGTGCAGCTTTCAGGGGGACAACAGCAGCAGGTGGCCGTGGCGCGTGCCCTGATCACCAATCCTTCACTGATCCTGGCTGATGAACCAACCGGAAATCTTGATTCAGCCAGAGGAGAAGAGATCATGAATATGCTTACCCTGCTCAATAATACCGGAACAACCATTGTAATGGTAACACACTCTCAGCGTGATGCAGAATTCAGCGGTCGTATCGTGAATCTCTTTGATGGTCAGATCGTAAATGAACGATTCTGATGTCATATTTTAATTGTAAAGATAGTCTTCTGTCCGGGCACAGAATAGTAATTCAGGCTTCCGCCATGCAACCTGATAATCTGTCGCGACAGGCTCAGCCCGATCCCTGATCCCTTTTCTTTAGTTGTAAAAAAGGGAACAAACATATTTTCAGCAACCACAGGTGGAATTCCATAACCATTGTCCTCAACCTCAATGATTGTCTTATCCTGACCCGACAGTGCCGAGAGTTTGATCAGGCTATCCTGTCTGCCGGTGCAGGCTTCCATGGCATTTTTAAACAGGTTGATCAAAACCTGTTCCAACAATTTACGGTCGGCCTGGATATGGATGGTGCGGTGGCATGAAATCAGAACACGAATATTTTGTTCCTTCAACTGTTCGGCAAAAAGCAATTGAACATTCAGAAGCAAGTTATTGACATTGATGAGCATTAACTGGGGCTTTGACAACTTTGTCAGATCACGGTAATTATTCACAAACTGAACAAGTCCGGCCCCTCTGCCTTCAACGATATCGAGCATTTTTACAGTCTTCTCAATGGCCTGGGATGTAGTATGTTCGGGCTTGGTGATGTCACCGGTTTCCCTGTTTTTGAAAATCCGTGAAATGGTATTCACCAGGGAGGTTATCGGAGTAATAGAATTCATGATTTCATGGGTAAGCACACGAATCAGCTTTTGCCATGATTCCATTTCCTTTTGATCCAGTTCAGCTTTGATGTTTTGCAGCGAAATCAGGTGAATATGTTTATCTCCCGCTTTGAAATCGACCTTTTTAATGGATAGCTGAACTGTTTCGCCATCGACCACCACCGATGTAAGTTCTAATTTCTGAGGTTCAAGGCGCAAAATGAATTCGCTGAATCCTTCATGAAAGATATCCAGCTTTTTCAGGTTTCCAACAACAAAAACTTTGAATATGCGCTTGGCTGCATCATTGATAAATTCCACCCGTCCATCACCGGTAAATGAAATAAGTCCGATAGAGGTCTGATCAACAATGGTTTTAAAATAATTATTCCTGATCTCATTTTCAATCCTCGCTTTCTCCAGTTTCTGATTGATCTGGTTAAAGTAAGAATATAGTTTATTGAATTCATCAGACCTTCCAACCGGGACATATGTATAATTGACTTCGCCGCTCAGATGAGACAGGAAAAAGTTCTCCAGCTTCTGATTGATTTTATTCAGATACCGCACCAGCGAAACAATGCTGTAAACTACCATTGCAGCAGCAAGGAATATCATCGAGTAATTGGGAATACGGAAGATGATATAAAAAAAAAGGAGGCAACTCAATGCCAGAAAAAGAACTCTCATTACTATGCTGACATAGTATTGTCTACAGACCATACTCCTTGATCTTTTTATACATCGTAGGTCGTGAGATTCCTAGTTCCCGGGCTGCATTCGACAGGTTTCCCATATTTCTGAGCAATGCATTCTTGATAATATTCTTTTCATATTCGTCGAACGAAGCAGGAATCTCGGCCAGGTTATTTCCCTGAACGGGAAATTTTTTCAATAACAGATCGTCAGCCTGAACGATGCGATAATCGGAAAGGATCACTGCCTTTTCGATGGAATGTTCCAGCTCACGGATATTTCCCGGCCATGGATAACTTTTCAGGGCAAGCATGGCCAGGTGATCGAAACTCATTTGACCTTTGTTGTATTTCACAGAAAATTTATCAAGAAAATATCCCGCCATCAGTTCGATATCACGTCCACGCTCACGAAGCGGCGGCAGATCAATCTGAATGGTATTGATCCGGAATAAAAGATCCTGACGGAACAGTCCTTCCATGACCATTTTTTCCAAATGCTTATTGGTGGCACAAATCAACCTGACGTCGATGGGGATAACCTTATTTGATCCAAGCGGTACAATCTGACGTTCCTGTAAAACATTGAGGATTTTAGTCTGCATATTCAACGACAGGTTCCCAATTTCATCAAGAAACAGGGTACTGAGGCTCGCACTTTCAAACCGCCCGATCCGGTCCTGCCTGGCATCGGTAAAAGCTCCTTTTTTATGACCAAACAGTTCACTTTCAAACAAAGAAACCGGGATCGACGACATGTCGACTGTTACCATTTGACGCTGTGTACGATGGGATCTTCGATGTATTTCTTTGGCAATCAATCCTTTACCAGTACCATTTTCACCTGTTAACAGAATATTTGCATCGGTTTGTGAAACCTTGTCAACAATGTCCATCACCCGCCTGATCGCAGGGCATTCGCCAATAAATTCCGAAAATTGCTGTTCAAGATCCATATTGGACTGGTCGGAATTCTCATGCTTTTTATTGAATTCAATGGAAGACTTACGTATTTTCAATCCCGCATTGAGCGTTGCGAGTAATTTATCGTTGTCCCATGGTTTCATTACAAAGTCGGTGGCTCCGATTTTGATGGCCTTCACCGCCAGATCAATATTGCCATAAGCCGTCATCATGATCACACATAAAGTAGGATCAATTTTCAGGATCTCGGCAAGCCAGAAAAGGCCTTCATTCCCGGTATTGATACCAGCTGTGAAATTCATATCCAGCAGCACTATGTCATATTGTTCTGCACGAAGGGTTGAAGGGATAAGGTTGGGATTCGTCAGAGAGGTAATCAACTGAAATTCATACTCAAGGAAAAATTGCAGCGCCTGCAGTATTTCAGGGTTGTCTTCAACGATCAGTAATTTCGCTTTTTTGTCCATGTCAAATACGATTGTAAAAAGTGTAAACAAATGTAAAATAATTTTACATTAACTGTAAAGTTATTTTACACATTTTACACTCAAATTTTTATAAATATACGTCATATTGCTGATTATATGTGTTTTATGATTTTGGTACAGTTATTGAAGTTAATGCTTCCCATTTTAAATCTCCCTGATGGCTGAACAAACAATCGTTATACATATCAGCGGATACTGGCGCGACCAGCACCAAGCCTGCCTGGCAGAATATTCAGGTATATTCTTTGTTTATGAAGCAAGTTACAATGCAGCAGATCAGACTGTAGACCTGCTAAAACTAATATACATCGGGGAAGCAGAGAATATCAAGGCAGAGGTAATTTCTCCGGAAAACCGATTATCCTGGATGACACATCTTGCCACTGGTCATGAACTATGCTATGCATGTGCCGGCGTTGATCAACCTTTTCGCCACCGTGCATGGGAAGCTTATATTCTAACCCACAAGCCCCCGGCAAACATACATGCTCAGGAGGTTTTTCATTATGACAACACCACGCTGGTCTCCACCGGAAAAACAGCCCTCATCAATCCTGTTGTCACTGCCAGAAAAAACAAGACAAAATCCATGGAGGCACTTGCATGGGCTCAGCACAAGGAGGTGATTCCGGTGAGAGCTGTGCAGATTTACTCCGACCATCCTAATGAAAGAAGGCTTGCCATGGGAAAATGAGTATCGGGAATTATTGTAACTTTGGTTCCCTAAATTGCTTTCCTGTTGAACTTCCTGATCATTACCCAATATTTTCCACCGGAAACCGGGGCACCGCAAAACCGGTTACTTCAACTTGCCAAACGATTGCAAAAGCAGGGCGTTAAGGTTGTGGTCCTGACCGCTATGCCAAACTATCCTCAAATGCATATTCATCAAGGCTACCGGGGGAAATTTTACTGCCATGAAGAAATTGAGGGAATCCCAGTTCACCGTTGCTGGATTTTTACAGGAACAAGCAAAGCCATTCTTCCCAGGCTGGTCAATTATTTCAGTTTTGTTATAACGTCATTTCTGATCGGGCTGTTTAAAATTAAGCAGCAGGATTTCGTCATGTGTGAATCGCCGCCATTGTTCCTTGGAATTTCAGCCTGGCTATTGTCAATATTTAAACGAGCCCGGATGATATTCAATGTATCGGATCTCTGGCCTGAAAGCGCTGAAAAACTTGGACTGGTTACCAATACGGCGCTGTTAAAATTATCGACACGGCTGGAGGAATTTCTATATAGCCATTCAGTCATTATTTCGGGGCAAACACAGGGGATTGTAAAAAATATCTCCGGTCGTTTTCCCTCAAAGACCGTTTATTGGCTCAAGAACGGGGTGGACATGGATGAATTGAGCAAAACTGATGAAGAACCCATGTGGCGGGCCAGGAATGGGTTTCATCAAGATGATTTGTTGCTGCTTTATGCCGGGATTCTTGGACATGCACAGGGATTGGAAGTCATACTCCATGCTGCTAAAATACTGGAAGACAGACCTCACATTAAATTCATCCTGGTCGGAAGCGGCCCCATCCGTGACCGGCTTATCGCCTTGAAAGCGGAGTTAAACCTTTCAAATGTTTTTTTCCTCGACAACCGTCCCAAGCGCGAGGTTGTTCCAATCATCCGGGCATCGGATGCCGCCCTGATCCCCTTGCGCAAACTGGACCTTTTCAAAGGGGCCATTCCATCCAAAATTTTCGAAAACCTTGCCTTGCACAAGCCCGTTTTGCTAGGTGTTGAGGGTGAAGCCAAAGAACTTTTTATTGAACAAGGAAAAGCAGGCTGGGCTTTTGAGCCCGAAAATGCCCTTGATCTTTCTGTTAAAATCAGATTCCTGGCCGAAAACAGGTCCCTGCTTACAGAAGCCGGAACCCGGGGATACGATTTCCTTTGCAGCGAATTCGACCTCGATGTAATAGCCGCCGGATTCATGAAACTTCTGCACCGGCATTCTTAATCGCTATTCCAGCGCCCTTAAAGTTCGCTCATTTAAAATCAATCCGGGACACTGTTGCATTCTTTGGTATAAAATATTAACTTTACCTGTTTTATGGTTGTTATCAGTTTTCAACAAGATCACCATTGATATATTGAAATTGAATCTTTGGCAAACAATTAGTTATGAAAAGGAACTCCGGTAAGAAAAAAATTACTTTTTCGACATTGATGCTCCTGATCCTGCTTGGACTTGGGAACTTGAATGCCTTTTCGCAGAAAATCACCCTGAATGACACATTACCTTCCATTCCCGATACCATATACCGTGAATTGGATGAGGTGGTTATTACGGCTACCAGGGTGTCGCACCGCATCATCGATATTCCCTATTCGGTTGTCCGTTTGAATTACACTTCATACAAATATGACCGGAAAATAGGCTCTAATGATATGCTTTCTGCTGTCCCTGGTTTATTTTTACAATCACGCTACGGCGATCATGATGTCAGGTTTTCAATCAGGGGTTTTGGCAGCCGTTCGAATTCGGGGGTACGTGGAATCAGGATTTTACTGGATGACATACCCGAATCGGAACCTGATGGACAAACTCGCCTGGAGGCGCTGGATTTCAATTCAATCGGCAGGATAGAGATCGTGAAGGGCAACGCATCATCCCTTTACACCAATGCGCCGGGAGGAGTTGCAAACTTCATCAATGACATCGAGTTTGACCGGTCCTCCATTGTTCAGTTCAATCAGTTCGGATCTTTCGGATTGCGAAAAAATGGGTTTAAAGCTGCAGTCAAAACAGATAAATACCGGTTCCTTACGACATACAGCTACATAAATTATGATGGGTACCGACAGCACAACAACGAATACTGGCACATTGTGAACATGGTACTGGAGACCAATCCCTCTCCGCACACATCACTTTCTATCCTGGGGTATTTTGTCGACGGCGCCATTAAACTGCCGGGCTCATTGACCAAAGCGGAATTTGAAGCAGATCCCTGGCAGGCAAATCCCAAATCGGTCAGCCGTGATGAGAAACGGATTACGACAAAGGGAAGAGTAGTGATCAGGTATGATGCAGCATTCGGAGGGAACTTAAATAATGAAATTGAGATCACTGCCTACGGTACCATTAAATTTTTTGAACGCACGGCAAAAGACTACCGGATTATAAACCGTTACGGCTTAGGACTCAGTGGAAGGTATACCAATAAATCAATGCTGGGGAAACGACATAATGAATTTTCAATTGGTGGTGACCTGTTCTCGCAACCTGCAAGAACCGAATATTACGAAAACATCAACGGGGAAAAGGGAGACCAGATCCTTCAGTTGGAAAGCGAGAACATTGTCAATAAGGGTTTTTACATATCTGATAATTTCGAAATTCTCAAGGAAAAAATGTTTGTATTATTGACAGGCCGTTATGACAATGTCGTATATGACCAAACGGAGGAGACTTTACCATCGCGCACCGACCGAAGGCCATTCAATGCATTTACGCCTAAACTTGCTTTGAATTATAAACTAACCCCTTTGATTGCACTATACACCTCATTCGGATTAAGTTTCGATGCTCCCGCAGCGAATGAAATGGCGAGTCCTGTTCCGGCCTATCTGTTTAACCAGGATCTAAACCCTCAAGAGTCGCAAAACTTCGAAATCGGGATCAAGGGGAATATGTTCAGATGGGATAAGCGTTTTCTTAAAAGATTCATATATGAAGCGACCATCTTTAACATCCGCATTGACAATGAAATCATTCCTTATGAGGTTTTAGGTGAAGTATTTTACCGGAATGCAGCCAAGACAAACCGGTTGGGTGTTGAACTGGGGGCACAGCTTGAAATATATGAAGGCCTTAACTTCGGACTGACCTATACCTGGTCTGATTTCAAATATCTGACCTATGAAGCCAAAACCATTGAAGACTCCCTTGGAAATCTGGTAAGCCACACCAAGGATTTTTCAGGCAACATTGTACCGAGTGTTCCAACAAATAATCTGTATGTTTCGCTTGCCTACTCCCGACCGCTTGGCAAGCATGTAAACATATTTGCAAAAGCCAGTTACCAGGGAATCAGCGGTCTGTGGGTTGACGATGAAAACACCGACAAGACAAAGGCCTATAACCTTCTGAATGGTTTGTTGGGACTGGATCTGAGATTCGGAAAATTAAACATCATGGCTTCCGGGGGGATCAATAATATTTTTAACGAGATTTATGTCGGATTTACCAATACCAATTCAGCCGATAAGCGATTTTATGAAGCAGGCGCCCCAAGGGATTATTACCTTTCAATTAACCTGGGATATACTTTTTAGCCGGTTTTCACAAGGGCCGGAAATGATGATAACAGGAATTGCGGATCCAGGAGAACTTCAGCCTGAAAATTCATTAATAAATTTATAATGAGAATATTACATGTTTTATTATTTTTCCTGATTAATCTGACAGCTGTTTTTGCACAAAACCACGAACATGGTGATTACCCGCTTAAATTCGGAACGAATTACAGGATATATCCGGGAAATTTAAACCAAACGGAGGTTTTCATTGTTAAAAGCCCCTTGGATCCCCAACTTCTTTTTTCCGCGTGCAACACCTTAAAATTTTATCCCTTTTTTATCAGTGAGGGGATTTACACTTCCGCAAACGGAGGCAGCAACTGGACGGGTAATGATACATGCACGGGTACACCCATCGAATTCCATGGCGGCGATCCCGGGATAACCATCGATAAAAACGGAACCTTTATCCTTACCCGCATGGGACGGTCGCCGTTTGTTGGTTTGTATTCGCACTATTCCCTGGATAACGGGCAAACCTGGTCACCGCAAAATGTAATTTCAACCGATGACCTGGAGCGGGCAGCGCTGGCCACCGATGTTGGCCCTGAGAGTTCATATTTTGGCCGAACCTATGCGGTTTGGGTTAAGTTCGCCCTACCCTATCCGCTGATGGTTGCTTATACAGATGATGCTGCTCAACACTGGATTACACCAAAACCCATTAACAATCCGTTAAACAGAAGCGCCGGCGGTGATATTGCCATTGGCCCGGATGGAACGCTTTACGCATGTTGGGCAGGGGTCATTGATGTGACTCCTTTTAATGAAATTCTGGTCGGGTTCGCCTCTTCGTCAAATGGCGGAGAAGACTGGAGTGTCACTGAGAATGCATTTGCTGTAAACGGCATTACCGGAGTGCTTCCCAATAAAAAGAACATCCGGGTGAATGGATTGCCAGGCATCGCGGTAGATACGACAAGCGGTGTCAGGAGGGGATGGATCTATATTGTGAGCGGGCAGAAGAACCTTGCACCTGCGGGATCGGATCCGGATATTATTTTGCACCGGTCCACCGATGGCGGGAATACCTGGTCGCAGGGGATAAGGGTAAACCAGGATGCGCTGAACAATGGAAAAACACAATACTTTCCATCGATGCACATCGATAAATACGGTGCCATCAACATTATTTTTTATGATGACCGGCATACCACAAATGATTCAGCCGGGGTATTTCTGGCAAGATCACTTGATGGCGGCAATTCATGGCATGAATATGAGATCAGTGATCATAATTTTCAGCCTGCGCCAATCGGTTACCTCGGGCAAGGATACCAGGGTGACAATATCGACATTACATCGACTGATTCAAGGCTGATCCCTGTTTGGATGGATAATTCTACGGGGATCTACCAGATATGGACTGTCCCGATCGATTTTTCTGATGTCAATCACATCGGAGAAGTGGACCAATCAAATGTTGCCGGATTAAAACAAAATTATCCCAACCCATTCACGAACAACACCAGGATTGGATTCCGGATAACTTCGGTTGGCCATGTATCCTTAAAAATCTATGATCTTCCTGGCAATGAAGTGATGGAACTTGTAAATGAGATCAAATATCCGGGATATTACGAGGTTGAATTCAATCCGGCACTCATTAACAAATCACATTTCACTGGGAATGGAATATACATTTTCAGGCTGATCCTTCAAGACCGGGTCGAAACCAAAAGGATGATCGTTATTGATCAATCCCTATCTCATTAGAATGAATTTCCTGGGCGCGGTTACCGGAAATATTTGTCCTCGGTTGATAAGGCGCAACTGATAAAAGTAAATGCCGGCCGGAAGATCGCCGGTCACAAGTTCCATTTCATGCCACCCTGTCAGGGTATTGGACCCTGTCAAGGAGGTTTCTTCCTTTCCCAACATGTTATAAACCCCGATCTCAAGAAAAGCGTCGGATTGGTCGGGAATAAGATGATTATTTTTCTCCGGGGGCGGAACATAGTATTTGAATTTTGTCGTAATCCGGAAGGGGTTGGGGTAATTCTGGGATAACATAAATCCTTCATAAACTGCTGAGATTGATGGAACCGATGGCACAATCCGTGGCCTGTATTTCAGCATGGCTCCCTTTTGACCGACGGCAAATCCATGCAGCGAGTCGGGGAAAATAACATCGTAGATGGCAGTGGAATCCGGCGTTGTAATCCAGTTCCATGTATTCCCGGCATCGAGGCTGTAGATAAACTTTTGTTTGGGGCCCAAAGGCGCCCAAACCTCTGAATTGGTTCTGAAATCAATATCATAGGCATTGCCCTGTATATCCAGTTCATCGTAGGTCCAGTGCATTCCCCCGTCCGACGTTCTGATCATTCCCACACCATAACCAAAATCGGGATCTCCGCCTGCACCCATAACATTGAGGGAATCAAAAATGTGCAAACCATGAACCTCATCGGCCGGGGCTTCTGACGCATCAATCGCATACCACATCGAGCCTCCGTCAGAGGTCCTCCAGATAACACCTGCAATATCAAACATTCCACCACTTGCATAACCGTACCTGTCATCGTAAAACTGGATGCTCAGCACCGGAAAGAATGCAAGAATGGACGTATCAACCGAAGCCTCCTGCCAATCGAGGCCTCCATTCGTCGTTTTGGCCAGCGCATGCGGGGTGCCACCAATCCAGCCGGTGAGCGAATCCCTGAAAAGGATACAGGATATAAAAATATTTTCGACGGGATAGGGATATTCAACCCAATCATCACCGCCATTGGTTGTCTTTAGCAATACGGTTCCAAATGGAGGCGTGTTGTAATTTAAGGCTGAGGCCCATCCGAGATTCCGGTTCAGGAAAAAAACATCAACAATTTCATTGAAACTGTGACAATCCTGCATAAGCCATGAAACTCCACCATCGGTTGTATGGAGGATTGTGCCGGAATCGCCTGCAACCCATCCATACAAACTATCGGTAAAATAAACCGATTTCAAATAGTGATGCGTGGGAATATCCATTTTCTCCCATGTCCCCTGTGCCGGAGAAACGATGCAAGCCAAAAGCATCATGGTTAAAAATAAAAACTTAACCTGGTTTTTTTTCATCCATGTACTGTTTCAATCGTAAATTCCATGCCAGCTAAAACCATAGCATGGAGGAGCGCCCGATTTTTAAAACTGTTAATACTGCGTTCCCATGATGCTTAACTTCTTTTGATAAGATTTTTTATCCGACTTTAAATCAAGCAGATAAGTGCCATTTTGAAGGTTTGACAGGCTGATTACTTCCTGAATTTTCTGATCGGCTGCACGGATGGATTTGCTGTAAACGACCCGTCCGTACATGTCGACCATGCGAAGAACCCATGATTGATCTCCGGCATCCGGAAGCGAAACTGTCACCTCTTTCCCGGCCGGGTTTGGATATACTGAAAGATGATCAGGCTGGCTTGTCTGAAGTCCATCAACTGAGGTGATCACCTCTGCAACACCAAAATCATCGATGGCAAAATCACCCTTATCTTTACAGGTCGTTATACCCCTGAACCTGATCCCGACAACCTGGCCAATCCATGGCGTAAGGTCAATCTCCATCTCTTTCCATTCATCACCCTGGTTTCCGGCAACCGGTTCTGCAATATCCATAATTACATCAGATCCTGAAAAAAGATCAACATGAAACGATCCGATATCTGCACCAAAGGCATGATACCATAACGACAGCCCGGGGTTGACCCCGTTGGTAAGGTCAAGACATGGTGTTGACATGGAAGCCAGTTTATTCAGGCAATAAACCGAAGGTTCAATGTAAAGATAATTTCCGGCTGAGGTACCCGTAGTATGATCAACGCCCGGACCCGTTCCCGGTGAAGGTGTATTTCCCCTGAATGTTCTCCAGTCGTGATGGTCGTAAACATCATTCGCCAGGTTAATCCACCCATCTTCAAGCGGACAGGAATAGAGCTCACAAATAGGTGCCGAGAGACATTTAACCCAGGCATCAAATGTTTGAATGCTCCCGATCGACATTGTGCTCCCTTCAATCACTTCAATTGGTCTCTGCAAGGTGTCGTTAACAGGGTTCTGGTCTGCCGGGTATTCAACCCAGGTTGTCAGCATATGGGAACCGATGGCGGAAATGTCGATTTTTTCAGTAAACGTGTAATACCCGGTTGAATCCGGATCAATGGTTCCATTGTACGTTTCGGTATATACAGGACCAGCATCCAGCTGAAAATGCAAAGTGGGATTGGTGATTGGCTCCAGGCCAAAATTTTTCACCTCAACCGGGACATTGACTGCATTCAGGGACATGCATGATTGAAAAACGCCCCATTCGGCAGTTGGAGCAGCTGACATCATTGCATCAACCGGATGGCAATTGAATGTTCCTGCCGCTTTTTCAACAGCAACAGCCCTGCGTCCAACAGCCCCGTTTTCACCAATTGCCCGCACACTGAGCCATGTACTGGTGGTTGGGCTGGGAGCGTTAACAATAAACGAGGTGTTTGAAGTTATCCCAATGGGTTCCATGTACTTTTCTCCAAGCCTGAATACCTCATAGGAAGCTGCGCCAACCACTTCACTCCAGCTGAGATGTAAAGCATCTTGACAGGCCCAGTCAACGGTAACATTACACGGAACCCCTGATATTGAAAATGGTACCGCACTTTGAGATTCCGATCCTCCCCTTGTCACCTTCACCAATGCTTCGGCTGTCAGATTATAAGCTACTGTCCAGTTGAAGTACCGGGTACCTCCTGACAAGTTTTCGGCAATAGGATCCCAGTTTTGTCCATTGTCTTTTGAAATCCAGAGTGAGAATGGTTCACCGCTGCCATATGCATCCCATCTGATGGTTTCGGTTTCACCCGGAACAAGCGATTCACCGCCAATGGGATAGGTAAGGATAACGGCATCCGGAATAAATTCATAAACAACATAATAGGTTTGAGGACCCTGCGGGACATTAAATCCCTGCACATTCAAGGTATAGGTTCCTGCGCCTGGGTTTTCCAGGGTGACCTGTTCCATATTGTTCCTGTTATCAACTCCTCTGGTGGCAGGCTTGTCAAGACTGTCGGGGTGCGGGTAACGGCTCAAAACCCATGGCTTCCATACCGTTGAACCCGGATCGGTCAGGGTAATGTCAAGATTGTTCACCAGCGCCCAGTTTGTGTTAACTGAGGCCTGATAATCAGTCCAGTATACCATAACCCTCAACTGGGCTGTATTGGCAGGTACAGAAATGCTATGGATCACTGATGACCCCTGGGTGATAACCCCTGAATCATATCTCTCTTCTTCGATCACCTGTATGGCACGCAGGGCATTGACCCGTCCCCAGCCAAATTTAAAATCAGGCCCGGGGTTTCCAAGGTCTTCGGCGGTGTTAAGGATTACTGCTTTCAGCAATCCGGCCTTCGGATCCTTTCCGTTATTCAACTCACGGTATCCCTGGATCAGCTGGGCAAGGGTCCCGGCTATTCCGGGGCATGACATCGAGGTGCCCGATTTAAGTTCATAGTCATTTGGGTCGATGGTTGAATTGACATCGGTTCCCTTGGCTCCGATATCCGGTTTTATCCTGCCATCATGTGCAGGTCCCCTGCTGCTGGAGGATGATAAGTTATCCTGGTAATCAAGATTAGCCACCGTTATAACATTCTTGCCCATTTTATGTCCACCGGTAATGTTACCCCATCCCGCCCCGGCGCCATATCCGCAATCCTCAACACCGGAATTTCCTGCAGAAAAAACATGAAAGAGCGATGGATAGGTTCGCACCTGCTGGTCGAGTGTGCGTGTGAGCGAAGTATAACCCGTGTTGCAGCCGTCGCTGTATGAAGCAGAGGTCACCCTGATGCCAAGGCTTGCGTAGACCGTAGGGATCGCAGAAAAACCAGGATAACTCGGCGAGACATTGTAAACATATATATCAGCGCCAAAAGCATTCCCTTTGGCTTTGGGATCGCGGTTCCCCGCACCCATGATGATCCCGGCACAATGGTCGCCATGATTTCCGTTGTTGACGGTTACAAACTGTGCCCCAATCCTGCCCTGATAATCAATATGAGGGCCGATCACGCCATCGTCCTGCAGCATTATATGAACCCCTGTACCGTCGTAATGGCGTCCGGTAACATAATCAGAAGCAATAACATTGGTATGATGCAAAGTACGTCCGGTGTAGTTTTCGGGTGCCGGATCGGGAGAAACAGGCTCCATAAACAGAACAAGCGGCAATGATGCAATTCTCATGATCTCCGTTATGGGCGTAATCACAGTAACAAATTTCCCAAAATCATCCCGCTCTGTGATTACCAATCCTTCGGCACGCAACGCGTCAACAGCCTGCGCAGGATCAAGGTTTGGGTAATAACTGACCATTAACTTTATCTTGTTGCCATCGACGATGGAATGACCAGGATAGTTTTCACTGAAAAGCAACGGATCGAGTTTGTAATCGGGTGCAACATCCATAATACTTCTGACTGGCAGGTTTAACATTGCATCTGCATTGATATCCTTTGTAAAGGATGCAAAATAAGCCAGGCTGGGCAAATAATCCAGCAGTTCTACCCCAGCATTTTTCAGCATCACCTTTTCCGATTCTACCGGGGTTCGTGAAAACTGAACGATCCTGAAATAGTGAGAATTGAAAGAATCCCCCCGGTTAGAAATCCAGGAAGAGAGGTATTCTTTTGCATTGGGCTCCGGGACCAATGTAGCTGTTTTTAAATGGATGGTATAATCCACAGCATTTTTCTGCGAATTTGCGAATGAAAAGATAAATAAACACAGAAGTATAAAAAGGAAATTTTTGCGCATATGGATGTTTTTTGATTTGGATTATTAGTCGTTTTAACTGGTAATTTGGTTGATCGAAATAATATCAGCGGATATTAACTGATTTAACTTTGAAATACTTTGGTTGATTGATTTCAACTGTTGCAATTGTGATCAATCAAAAAGCAAGTTGTAATATATTGCAGGTAAAAATAAGAAGAATAGTAATCCCTGTTCCTTCCAGTCTGCATTTTTTCATTGTAACTGAGCATCTTTTATTGAAAATATGTAAGTTTGTTACCGCTACCATCCGACGCTGGTATATCAGAATTTTAATCGTGAAATACCTATATGGGCCTGTTCCTCCCTACCATCAATGACAATAATGGGTATTCCATGTGACCGGTAACATAAAAACAACTGACAATGAAACACTTGCTCCTGCTCCTCGTTTCCTTATGTATTCTCGATTTTGTTCATGGAAGTTCCATCACTGTTACCGGGAAGGTTTCAGGAATATGGAGTGTGGATACCGTAAATGTGGTGGGGGATCTCCGGATTAATGCCGATACCAGCCTGGTTATTTTGCCGGGTACCAGGGTCATATTCCATGGTTCTTATGAAATTTGGGTTTTGGGCGTTATCAGGGCGATAGGCAATGCCGGGTATCCGATTATTTTCACGGTATCCGATACATCCGGATTTGCCGATACGCTGTCTGTTTCGGGAGGATGGCACGGGTTTCTTTTCAACCAGCTGGCACCAACCACTGACACCTCCTTTTTTTCATTTTGTCACTTCGAGTATGGGAAGGCGGTATCCCAGGACACGACAGGGATCAACGGAGGGGTCATGCGCGTATTCAACTGGAATAAAGTGGCAATTTCCGATTGCGATTTCTTCCACAACCTTGCGCATAAATGGGGAGGGGCTGTTTATGCCAAATATGCCGATATCCTGCTTACAAGGAACACCTTTCGTGAAAACCGCTGCGGTACCCCTAACCTTCCTTATGGTTATGGCGGCGCTTTTTGTGCGGTTCATTCCAACCCGGTTCTTCAATACTGCCTTTTCGAGAATAATTCTTCCACCGGCATCGGGGGTGGAGCCTCTTTTGAGTTTTCCGACCCGGTTTTACAATTTAACATCTTCCATCAAAATTTTTCGGGTTTGGGAGGTGGATTTGCCTATCTCCGCTCTTCACCCACAAATGTAGCATCGAACAATCTTGTTGATGGCAACAACGCACTCTTTTTCGGGGGCGGCATATCCATTATCCGGTGTAACGTCAGCCTGTCAAACAACACCATCGTGAATAACCAGGCATCCTATGGGGGTGGACTATATGCCAACGATTCGGCCTGCCCCAGCAATTACAATACGATTCTTTATGACAATGCCGCAGGGTTGGGACAGGAGGTCTATATCTGGGATGTTCGTTCAGCTCCGAATTTTTATTATTGCAATGTTGCAGGAGGCATTGATGACTTTCAGGGTAGCGGAGGCCAGCAGGGCTATCATGGTGAATATGAAAACAACCTCGATACGATTCCCGGCTTTACAGGTAACGGAGAATTTCCTTATTCCCTGCTGAACAATTCCCCGTTTATTGATCGGGGAACTCCCGATACCACATCGTTACAGGTGCCTGGTGAAGATCTTGCGTGTAATGACCGGATTTACAATAACCGGATCGATATCGGGGCATACGAATGGAATCCGGTAACATGGGTTAATCCACCACCAGAGGCCAGCAGCGGGTTATTTATAACTCCAAACCCGGTAAGGTCGGATTTTTCCGTATCATTTACACCGGATCGTCCGGGGATTTTCTCACTCACGGTTTTTAACAGCAATGGCAAAAAGGTGTGGCATTCGGAGGACAGATTTCTTTACACTGGACCGCAGACAATATATGTCAATTCCAATGAATCGGGAATAGATCAATGGCCTGCCGGATTTTATTTTCTACGCATAACAGGCGAATCGATAATGAGGACAAAACCTTTCCTGCTTTTGCGCTGAAATTGATAAAAATTCAGCAAAGGTAAATTCCAGCAAATTACCTTAAGTGCATTTTTAAAGACGATTACGAGATTAAGGTAAGCACATACAAATTTCCGCTTGTTACTGTATGCAGGTCTTGTTAGTTTTGTATGGTTGTAAATCACAACATTCTTAAAACAAATAAGACCACCTTCACTACACTGATGAAAAGCATGAAGAAATTGACAGATATCCCTAACGAATATTTAAAAAATCGCAAACACATGAACTCATTGAAAAGAATTTACCTATTGTTATCCATTGTTGTCGCTTTAACACTTGTTTCCTGTCATAAGGAAAAGGAACCAGATCCCCAGCAGGGACCAAAGAAGATGGAAGACCTTAAGGTTCCTGCATCTTTCAATTGGGAATCATCGCGATTGGTTAGTCTTGAGATAGCTGTCGATCTCCCTGCAAGTATCGGGGAATTGGATAAAATTACAGTATATGACGGAAATCCCCTCTCTGATGGTAATGTTTTGCTGACCGGTTCAGCGGGTTACAATTTTCCATTTGTTACCGGAATCCGCATACCTACCGCACTCCAGCAGATCTACATTGAGTTGAAAACTGGCGATGGTACCGCACGGATCGTAACGATGGCTGTATCGGATGTGATTTCGTACACTTTCACGGAAACCGTTAAAAGCAAGTTGAAATCTCAAAATGCCATTGCTGACCCGAGTTGTGATTCCGGTTGTGACGGCACTCCCACTGCAGGTTCATTTACAATTAATAATGGTAAAACATATTGCATAACAGGCGTTTACAACGGAAGCATTGCCATCAATAAAGGCAAACTCAAAATCTGTGGTGTATTTAACGGAACGATCAGCATGTCGGGGCAGGAGGATAACGCTGCAACCCTAATCATTACAGGAGGTGGCAGCGCCTCAATTGGTTCGCTGTCCATGGGCAAAAACTGCTACCTGAAGGTTTATTCCAATTCAACTGCCACCATCGGATCATTTAATCTGAATCAGGATGCCCAGGTAATGAATTCAGGAACCTTGACCGTAAATGCAAATTTCAATCCCAACGACCTGGTGCAGAATTTTGGAGATATGACGATCAATGGCACCTACAACATGAACGGCAGTAGCGGGGAACTGTTTAATACCGGAACGCTGACAATCAACAACGGGCAATGGAATGTTATTCACAAGGTGACCAACGAAGGATTGATCGAAGTTTCGGGTGACATCAATTTCAACCAAAGTGAAGTCGAAAATGAATGTGCCATTATCAGCCATGGAAATATCAACTTCAACAATGTTGAATATTCATCTGACGGAGGATTTATCCGTGCTTACCTGGGCGCCACTGTGAATGGAGGAGCCGAATTAAAACTCAGGAACAAATCGATGGTGATGTGTACCAACCTGATCGTGAACAATGATATCAAGGGAGAAGGCAGTACCAGCGTGTTAAAATCAACAAACACGGCCAGGATCAATGGCGGTAAACACATCGACGGTCCCATTGAAATGCTGACTTTAAGCGGAAGCTTGTTAAACGGCAGTTATCCCGCCAATTTCGAGCATGGCGCCAC
This sequence comes from uncultured Bacteroidales bacterium, assembly GCA_903885595.1. Lineage (GTDB taxonomy): Bacteria > Bacteroidota > Bacteroidia > Bacteroidales > FEN-979 > CAIVAT01. The sequence continues at coordinate 2,468 of CAISJJ010000536.1, read as the reverse complement.
CCTGAAATCAATTGCCAACACCACGATCACCATACCTGTATCTGAATGCAATCCGGAAGGAAACCAGCCCCCGGCCCCTCCGTCAAACGACCGCGACGGCGATGGTGTACCTGATAACCTCGATGATTATCCCGATGATCCTACACGGGCATATGATAATTTTTATCCCGGTAAAAATAAATTTGGCTCACTTGCTTTTGAAGACCTCTGGCCCAGCAGGGGCGATTATGACATGAATGACCTGGTAGTTGATTGTAATTACTGGTATATCACCAATGCACAAAACAAAGTTGTGGATGTGAAGCCTACCTTTTACATACGCGCTGTGGGGGCTTTCCTGCAGAATGGATTCGGCTGGCAGTTTGATGGCGCTTTGCCCGTCACGGTTGAATCTGTTTCAGGCCAGAGCCTTACATACGGCTACATTGACAATGCGTTGAATGGCACCGAAAATAATCAGGAGAAGGCTGTTATCATTGCCATCGATAATGTCGAAAAGGTAATTCACAGAACCGGAGGGGCTTATTTCAATACCGAAAAGGATTTCCCATATGGCATTTCCGATACCATCAGAATAAACCTGCACTTCAACACACCCCAGTCACAATCAAATATCGGCGCACCACCCTACAATCCATTTATTATCAAGAATATGGAGCGGAGTGTTGAGATTCATCTCCCTGATCATATGCCAACCTCACTGGTTAATATGTCGCTCTTTGGTACCGGTGATGATGATTCTGATCCTGCAACAGGACGCTATTACAAGACTGATAACAATCTTCCCTGGGCCATCAGCATCCCCGAACAATACGATTATACCTGGGAAACCGTGGAAATTGTATATGGAAACCTCAAGTTCGGCCCCTGGGCAGAATCAGGTGGTACAACCTACCAGGATTGGTATAAGGACTTACCCGGATATCGCGATAACACAAAGATGTACATCAAACCGGTAAAGTGAGTTTATGTTAACTTATCTTACTTAGGAAATACTTCTTTTTGAACTTCAGTGCAACATTCACCAGTCCTATGAGAACAGGAACCTCTACCAGGGGACCGATAACTGCTGCAAAGGCTTCACCTGAATTAATTCCAAATACAGCAATTGCAACAGCAATGGCCAGTTCAAAATTATTGCTGGCCGCTGTGAATGAGAGGGTTGCCGCCTGTTCGTAGGTAGCCCCTACCCTCTTGCTCATCCAAAATGATAGCAGGAACATGATCACAAAATAGATGCTCAGGGGGATGGCAATCCGGATCACATCCAGGGGGATTTTTACGATATATTCACCTTTCAGGGAAAACATAACCAGGATTGTGAAAAGCAATGCGATCAGGGTGAGCGGACTGATTTTAGGTATAAATTTCGTGTGATACCAGTCTTTGCTTTTTACCCGGATCAGGATAAACCGTGTGAGAAATCCTGCCAGGAAAGGAATTCCAAGATAAATAAAAACACTTTCAGCAATCTGTGTTATGGTAATGGCTTCCACTGCACTGTTAGTAGGAAGTCCAAACCACGCCGGGAAAACCGCTATGAACAAATAGGCATATACGGAGAAAAGTAGGACCTGGAAGATAGAGTTAAAGGCAACCAGTCCGGCACAATATTCATTATCTCCTTTTGCAAGCTCATTCCATACGATCACCATGGCGATGCATCGGGCCAACCCGATGAGTATCAACCCATACATATAATCAATGTTGAATTGCAGAAAAATAATGGCAAGCAAGAACATAAGCACCGGGCCGATCAGCCAGTTCTGTACAAGCGACAATCCGAGTATCTTCGTGTTTTTGAAAACATCTCCCAGCTCTTCATATTTGACTTTGGCCAATGGGGGATACATCATCACGATAAGTCCGATGGCAATCGGAATATTGGTAGTTCCGGATGACATTGAATTCCAAAAACCGGCAATTCCGGGAAAGAGCCAGCCCCAGCACACGCCGATGGCCATGGCAAGAAAAATCCATAATGTAAGGTAGCGGTCTAGAAATTTAAGTTTTGTTGTCATAAAGAATAGATTTGGGGATTTGAGGATGTGAAAATGGATTTGAAAAATTTGAGGATGTGAAAATGATTATTTTGATTTTGAGGTGATAATAATTTTAGACAAGATGTTCGTGATTGATTTTAATTTCTCCTTTAATTCTGGATTGGATGGGTGGTTTTTCGACATTTCACATAGGGTAAGCCAATATTCAGTTTAACAATCAGATTTTCTTTATCATTCCTCATAACCAATATTTTTCAAATTTTTAAATAGAATGATCGCAATAATTTCGCACCTACGGAGCGAAATGTTCCTGAACCTTATCGTTCTACCAATATTTCGCTCCTACGGAGCGCGCATGGATAAAGGTCTCTGCTTCAAATGCTACCTCAAATCCTCAAATCCTCAAATCTTCAAATCCTCAAATTTTCAAATCCTCAAATCCTCAAATCCTCAAATTTTCAAATC
>CAISJJ010000535.1 GCA_903885595.1 uncultured Bacteroidales bacterium | reverse complement strand
GTGCGGATATTTTCCAAAAAACAGATCGTTAAGTTCTTCAGAACTAATGCCGGGTTTATTTGCTTTACCATGATCTACGGCCAACCCCAGTTCTTCATATTCTTTTTGCATGATCAGGTCCTTTTCGTATTGATCCCATGTGGATGTCATGATTTGGAAGCTTTCTGCCGAAGTAAGGTTTTCCTTTTTTGTTTGTTGTAAATAGCGTTTTGTTTGCTCATCAACTTTTTGATCGAAATCGAGTTTGTTAATTTTATCCCCATCGATTTCTACAAAAATCTGACTCTTTCTATCACCACCGCCTTTTCTGAAAAAATCCTGCAGTACAAAACCTGCAAGAGCCAATCCTATTAAAATAACGAGTAAACCTGAGTGTTTGCGTATTCTACCTATTACTGCCATAATATATGTGTTTTTTAAAACAAGGTTGCAAATTTACAACTTTAAGTGTTATGTACGAAAGTTTTTTACTCATTTTCTATTTCTCATCGATGATTTTAACGCCAACCAGATCAATCCTGTTATTGCTGGCTTTTAAAATCGTAATTTCAAAAGGTGGAATCATGATCTTTTCCTTAGGTTCAGGTATGCGTTCGGTGATTGAAATAATATAGCCGGCCAGGGTTTCATAATCATTCTCAGCCGGTATGTTCAGTTGATATTTATTGTTTAGGTAATCAATTTCAAGCCGTCCTGAGAAAATGTATTCATCTTCACTTATTAGTTTCTCTAAAAGATAGTGTTCGTCGAACTCATCATTAATTTCACCGGTTATTTCTTCTATCAGGTCTTCAAGTGCCACCATACCCGAAGTGCCTCCAAACTCATCAACTACGACAGCAATACTTTTATGCTGATTGATGAACATGCGCAGAGTCTCTTTGGCTGGCATACTTTCGGGAACTATCAATACGGGCTTTTTTATAGATTTAATATTTCGGGGGCTGCTGAACATGTCGAAAGAGTGAACATAACCGATAATATTATCAATGTTCTGACGATATATCAGTATTTTTGAATGACCAGAACTGATAAATTTTTCGGTCAGGATATCTATTGATTCACTCTCTTCCAGGGCTGTGATCTCATTACGAGGTATCATGCATTCCCTTATCTTGATCTGAGCAAAATCCATTGCATTCTGAAACATTTGGATTTCCGGATTATAATGTTCTGTGTCAGAAGCTGCGACAGAATATTCGCGGATATAATGATCAAGGTCAGAATAATTAAATTCGTATTGGTAATGGCTAAACTTTACCCGGAACACATATTTTAGCAAAAACTCAGACAACTTGACAAATACAAACTGAATGGGGAATAAAATGTAATAAAGAGCAGTCAGTGGAAGTATCAATAGCTTTAAGATTCTATTGGGGTTGATCCGAAACAATACCTTAGGAGCGAATTCGGCAACAAAAAGAATAAGCAAGGTGGAGAGTATTGTCTGCAGAACCAGCACCATGAATCCTGACTTCAAACTGAGAGGCATAAAATCGCCTATAACTGGTTCCAAAACATGAGTCAT
>CAISJJ010000534.1 GCA_903885595.1 uncultured Bacteroidales bacterium | reverse complement strand
TGCTGGTTTGGCCGCTCTGGCAATAGCTGTTTTTATGTTTTTCTCCGGATATGATTTATGGCTGAACAAAATAAACTATGGAACTTTCACGGGGATTGTGACAGAAAATACGCCGGAAATAAAAATTTCAGACTCCCACAACCAGGTTATGACCAACGAAACTTTCAGGAATAAAATAGTAGTCCTGGATTTTTGGAATACTGCCTGCGGAGTTTGTTTTAAGAAATTCCCATCTTTGCAGGAGAAATATGATACATACAAAAACACGGAAGGTGTTGAAATATATGCTATCAACCTGAATTTAAAACGAGATACCTTAAACCAGGCAATAAATACGATCAGAAGGTTGAACTATTCCTTTCCCGTACTGGTTGTTTACGGTGATACCCTGGCGAAAAAATTTAACATTACCGGTGTACCTACTACCATTGTCATTCAAAATGACAAGATTGTTTATCGGGGTGATATTGAAGGGGTCGATAAGGTGCTTGAGAAATTCAGGAACAGCCATAATCCCAGGAATCAACTAAAAATTCAAAGATGAGCACAACTATGATGTTGATATTTTCAGTAACGGTGGTCGTGTATGCCCTGATATACTTTTTCAAACCTTTGAGGCTGATTAAGAATGAAAAAGCAAGATTCTTCATTGATGCCGGATTACATCTTCCGGCAATCCTGTATTTTCTGTATATTGGCCTGGAGCCGAAGCATTCAATGATGATTGTCTTCGCTGTTTTAGGAATTTTTATCCTGTATAAAAAGACGGCAGATTATTTGAAACCTGAAAGGAATCTCCGGGGTTAAAAATATGTTGATTATTTCCCATATATGCGGCCATTTTTGATCCTCCTCCTTTCAATACAGAATATCTGCTTCGGTCAGCTACTCCCCATGGTAGAAAAAAAACTGCCGGCTGGCACAACGAATCAATTCCTTACCTGCTACGATGTAAAATATTATTCTTTGTTTCTTGATATTGATCCCGAAAAAAAGCATATTTCGGGGTACAACACCATCTTTTTTTCCTTGTTGAATAATCATGATACGCTGGAATTTTACCTTGATCACCGGCTTGAAATTGACAGCATCACCGGCCAAACCGGCACAACTGTTGATTTTTCAAGGACAAATGATTGTATCAGAATTTCAACCAACATTTTTAAACTTCCTGCTTCAGTGATGCCGAACCTGACTGTGTTCTATCATGGAATGCCAAAAACATCCACTTTTCCTCCCTGGGATGGTGGCTTCGTTTGGGAAAAGGACGTTACGGGTCTGGATTTTGTCGGTGTTGTCTGTCAACTGGAAGGGGCCCAGCTCTGGTGGCCAAATAAAAATGACTGGGCAGACAAGCCCGACAGCATCACTTTTTCAATTCAGGTCCCTGCCGGATTGCAGGCAATTTCAAATGGAATTCTCAAAAAAACAGATACGATCGGGCAAAGCAAAATTCGTTACACCTGGTTTTCTCCATATCCCATGTTACCCTATAACCTGACCGTATATATTGGAAATTACAGCCATTTTCGAGAAGATACCTCCAGCATTGTTGATTCATTGACACTTGATTTTTACGTTCTTCGTGATCACTTGGAGGCAGCGAAACAGCATTTTTCCCAGGTCGGGGAGATCATTGAGGTGTATGAGAAGTATTTCGGTGAATACCCATTCCCCAAAACTGGTTATAAGCTGGTTGAGGCGCCATACCTGGGCATGGAACACCAAACCGCCATCGGGTATGGCAATAAATTCAAGAATGGTTACGCTGGGTTCAATTTCGCCCCTTTTCCCTTTAATTATGACTACATGATTTTACATGAAACGGCCCATGAGTGGTGGGGAAACAGTGTTTCGGTCAAAACCATGAACGACCTGTGGATCAGCGAAAGTATTGCCACCTATTGCGAATCCCTTTTTGTCGAAAACAAGCTGGGATATGACAGCGCTGCCTCATACATCATGAGCGATGTTCATCATTTGCTGATGAATGCCAGTTCGCTTTCTGATACGGTTAATGGAACTGTTTATGGCACTGATTTGTATTTCAAAGGGAGTTCTGTGTGGCACACCTTCAGAAATATTGTGAATGACGATGCAAAGTGGTTCGCGTTTCTTCGCGAACTCCAGGCAGACTTCAGGTATAAATGCATTTCAACCACTGAGCTGATCAGTTACGTGAACCGTTTTTTTAAATACGATTACACCGGTTTCTTCGATCAGTATGTGTATAACCCGAAAATTCCGGTCCTCGAATTCCAGCACGAAACCCGAAGCAAAACTTACTGTTTCAAATGGTCATCCTGCATTCCTGGTTTTGATATGCCTTTGAAAATAGAGACGCAGCATCAATCATTTACAATTCATCCCACCACAGAATGGCAATCCCTTCCCCACATTGCAGATCTATCCATGTGTATGAAAAATTTAAACAGAAGATATTTGATTCAGACAGTTATCAAAACATACAACCCCTGACATAACGAAAATGGGTTAAAATAAACCAATCGCATGGTTAGTCTTCAATGTACTGGATTAACCTTTTTCTAAATCTATATCAGACTGCCAGAATTGTTAACAACTAATTTTATTCCGGATTTAACATATGATTCACATTACTACCTTTGATGGTAGATCCAAACCCATTGATGACAAAATATGTGTTCTGCATAACCAAAATGCAAAAAAATCATAAAATATGAAAAAAGTTGTTGTATTCTTTTGCCTTTCCCTGAATGCCATGCTTGCTTTTTCACAATGGACGGTTTTACCGAGCGGCACAACCAATCATTTGAATTCTGTTTATTTTCCCTTCGACAACACGGGATATGTTGTAGGTAGTTCGGGGACCATCCTGAAAACCATCGATGCCGGGTCTGATTGGATAGCCTTGCCGAGTGGGACAACCAATGATTTACAATCGGTTTATTTTACCAGCGCCGATACAGGTTACGCGGCAGGAAGGATGGGACTAATCCTGAAAACAATCGATTCGGGCGCAACCTGGGTGGTATTGCCAACAGGAACCACAAGCGACCTGTTTTCAATTTGTTTTACCGGTCCCGATACCGGGATTGCCGTTGGGGGTGATTTTATGGGGAATGAAACCATCCTGAAAACCATCGATGGTGGAACTACCTGGACAGATGTTTCAACCGGAACAGTTGCTGTGTTGCTTTCAGTTTGTTTCCCTGATGCCGATACAGGTTATGCAGTGGGGATCAATCCCTTCATGGCGACAGGAGGGGTCATCCTGAAGACCACCGATGGCGGTGATAACTGGACTACCCTGTCGGCCGGAACCTTTAATGGTTTATATTCCGTTGACTTTACCGGTACCGAAACAGGGTTTGCCGTGGGGATGTTCGGAATGCTTCTAAAAACCATAAACGGGGGCACAACATGGACCAATTACCCAACCGGAACAAGTAATACTTTTAGCACCGTATTCTTTCCCGATAACAATACAGGTTATGTGGCAGGCAGCATGGGAACAATATTTAAAACCCTCAACGGAGGTAATACCTGGTTTCAGATACCATCGGGAACAGAAGATGGTTTGTTTTCGATTTACTTCTCCAATGCTGATACCGGTTATGTAACGGGTATTTTTGGAACGATCATAAAAACGAGCGTAGGAGGAACTTTCCCCGTTGGCACGCCCGGTTTGTCAAGTACTTCCAACCTGCTGAATATCTATCCAAATCCCTCTTCCGGCGCATTCACCATCGAAACATCCGAAATCTCCGGACACGATCAATTATCCATCCTTAATTCAGGCGGTACGAATCTTTTCACATGCCAGATTACGGGATTCAAAACACAAATTGATGTCACAAATCTGCCCGGCGGGGTTTACTTTGTGCGGTTGACCAATGATAAATCTGTGGTAACAGGGAAATATGTAAAACAATGACCTTTTATCTTTCTTAAGGGTTGAAGTGTCCTGTATTGCGATTTCCGTATAGACATTTTCGTATATGACATGATGCCTATCATATACAAAGCATATATAAAGCATATACATTGCTTATCCGATAACTGGACAAGACTTAGACAAGACTTAGACAAGACTTAGACAAGACTTAGACAAGACTT
>CAISJJ010000533.1 GCA_903885595.1 uncultured Bacteroidales bacterium | reverse complement strand
GATACCGGCAATCGACCGGGATAAAAGATGCCCACAAGGTTTACGAAGAGTTCAGGGGGGTGATTACCGGTATGGACATAGGAAAGGAGCGCCTCAGTCGGGATGAATACTGCGCTCTTGGGGTCAAGCAGTCAATATTCCTCTCGTCAGTAAGAGAAACTGTGTATAATTTATTTGAAAAATATCTCATCTTTCTGAACGAAGAGGGTTTTTACGATATCAACATGTATTCTCATAAATTGCTGGGCTCCCGCCAGCCAGTATATGATTACATTATTGTAGATGAGGTGCAGGATTTCACCAACATCCAGCTCTTCCTGATCCTTAAATCGCTGATCAAACCAGTAAATTTCATCCTCTGCGGCGATGCAAACCAGGTGGTTCATCCAAATTTCTTCTCCTGGTCGCACCTGAAGACCATGTTTTACCAGCAGGATTTTCGCGGAGATGAGTTCCGGATTTTACACGCCAACTACCGGAATACACAAGTGGTTTCAGATTTGGCCAACCGGTTGCTGAAGATCAAGATCGCCAGATTCGGATCTATCGACAAAGAAAGCAATTACCTTGTCACAACGGTTTCAAAACTGGCAGGGGAGATGGTTTTTCTTGAAGAAAGAAATAAAACTGTGGCCGAACTTGCCCGAAAGACCGGGAAGTCGGTTAATTATGCTGTGCTGGTATTGCGTAATGAGGATAAACAGAAGGCTGCGGGCATGTTCCCATCGCCTTTGTTGTTTTCGGTTCAGGAGTCGAAGGGACTGGAATACGAGAACATCATTTTGTTCAACTTTATCTCAGATAATTCAACTGAATACAGCAGCATATGCGATGGCGTGAATATGGAGGATCTAAATGGCAGTGATCCTGCTTATTTAAGGGGCAGAGACAAGACTGATAAATCGCTTGATGCTTACAAATTCTATATCAACGCCCTGTACGTTGCCATCACCCGGGCGGTCAGGAATGTTTACATTGTTGAAAGGAGCCGGGGACATAAACTGATTGGCCTGCTGGGAATTTCCGAAGAGGTCCGCGACCGGACGATCAAAGAAGAGGTTTCATCGGCTGATGACTGGAAACGCGAAGCCAGGCGTCTCGACATGATGGGGAAGGAGGAACAGGCTGAAGCCATCCGTAAGAATATCCTCGTCACGGCAAAACCTAACTGGGAGCCCATAACCCATGACCGGTATCTGAAATTAAGAGATGAAGCGCTTAATCCGGAACATTTCAATAAAAAAGCCAAAGACCATATTTTCGACTTTGCCCTGATTCACAACCAGACACTGATCCTTGAAAAGCTTGCGGGCTTGAATTACCGCCGGGCCGAAAACTACGAATCTGAGCGCAGTTCCATCTTCCGTAAATATTATCAGCATTATCGTGACGAGAACCTGAAGATGGTAGTGCAGGAGGTAAACAAATACGGGATTGATTACCGGGACATCCACAATTTTACCCCACTGCATGCGGCTGTCTTTTCAGGATCGGTAAAAATCACCTCTTCATTGCTTGAGAATGGGGCGAATCCTGGTTTGGCCGATACCTTTTACAAAACTCCGGTTCAAATTGCTTTGTTGCAGGCCTTTGTTAACAAAGAGTATGCAAAATCAAAACTTGGTAAAATCTATCCAATACTTCTTTCCGAGTCACTGGGTATTCAGGTGAATGGTCAGCTGATCAAGATCGATCCGCACAAAGTAGAGTTTTTGCTTATCCATTTGTTTCTGGCGGTGCAATCGGCTATTCAGCAATCGAAACGCCATTTCCAGGGTATTGGAATCAAGGTGGACGACTTCATTGAAAAATTCCAGGATTTTCCCGAAAACGTACTTCCATCCTTCCGCAAAAAGCGCGAATATTGGCTGGCCATACTCGCTAAACATGAGGTAAATGGCAACAATCCATATAATAAAAAATTATTTTTCCGGATTGAACGCGGCGTTTATATTCTTAATCCGATTATGCAAATCCGTTATGGCGATTCCTGGATCGCAACACAAGATATCATTAACAGTCAGGGAATAAGTATTGAGGAGATGATGAGTCATTCGGTGGAAAAACAAAAAAAGGAGATGGAGGAGATGAAGAAACAATGGGAAAAAATCAGGCAGAAAAGAGCTCGCGAAGAACAGTATCGACAAGGGAAGCCCGGATGGTATCAAAATTCTTATGGCGATGAATAAAAAGAAACAAACCCCTTTATCTCCTGAAAATTATTTGCGTACCCGGGCCAGGAGTATTCCTATTGGTATATGCTATATCAACGATGGGTGGCGTGATATGGGTTTTGCCATGATCGTTATCGCACGGGAGCACATCAATGGCAACATTACACATGCAGCCTATATGGTTGATTTGTACTGCTTGGGACTGAAAGAGTCGTTCTGGATGTTCAATCAGCATCCGCTTGATTTTACAGAGCATCTGGATCTTCAACGCAAGAAAAACGAGGATGGTTTCCGGCTTATCCCAACCACTTACCCCCTGGTTCATAATATTATTTATGGCGCCATTGCATTTGCTGAGGAGTTAGGATTAAAACCACACAAATCTTTTGAATTAACCAGGTATATTCTTAAGGAAGATGACGAACACGTGAAGTTGATCGATGTTGAATTTGGGTTCAAGGGAAAACCACTGTATATTTCAAGTCCGGAGAATCCAAATGAGAAAAAAAGGATTTTGGAGCATCTGACCAACAGGCTGGGACACGATAATTTCTATTTTATTACACAAGAGGAGGCTGGTGAGTTTTTTGAAAGCGAGGACGAGAAGGACAGGAAATATGTTGATTATCAAGATCCCGAAATGAAGCATTCGTTGATCAGCAAGTTCTTGTCCCAGATAGATCATTCAAAAAAGCTTTCCCGTGAGGATCCTGAGAAAATTCATCAATTACTTGATTATTCCGACATAATTTTCAGCGAATACATGATGTCTCAGGAGGAATCGAGCACGGCCTGTGAAACCGTTAAGCAACTTTTTGAATTCGAAATTACGCGGGAAGTTTTTTCAGATTATTTGCTTTTTGGAGATGACAAGATTCATTCTGACAGACTATTGGTGAGAAAAGAAGCCGAGTGGTTATGCCAAAAAATCAGTGACCAAAAGTTGTCGCAAGGTCAGCCCGAAATCGAAAAACTCATTGAAAAATATCCGGTGGCCCTTGTTTTTCAATATCTGAAACTGAAGTATCAGGAACTGATTTCCGGGACACGAAAATTGTCTAAAACTTTTAAAATTTATGCCGAGCGCTATCCAGACTATATTTTATTTCAATATTTATATGAGTCCTCACTTTTATTAAACATATCCGGGGGTGTTTCACAAAGCATTCCTGACAGAATGCATCTGAAAAATTTCTATCCGGGAAAGACCGCATTTTGCCGCGAAGAGGTTTTACATTATGTTCATTTTCTGATATTGAAATTTGGACTCTCCAGCAATATCGTAATGGCTGAAGCTATAATTGATTTCATGGAAGAGAATCACCCGGGGTTGCTTCCTGATAGCACGATATTAAATGTAAGGATTATCAAGCTCTCAAAGGTTGCTGAGTATTGTGAAAAATGGGCTTCAAATGGGCCAATATCCAGCGCCAGGTAGGTTTATTGCAGCTTTTTACCTACTTCGTGGAGCATGACGTAAGTCATCTTCGGGAGGTCGAACTCATAATGCAACCCCCAGTCTTTCTTGGCGACATCGTCATTGATACGTGCCGGCCAGGAATCGGCAATGGCCTGGCGGAAATCGGGTTTGTAGGTGATCTCGAACTCCGGAATATGCTTTTTAATTTCTTCAGCCAGGATTTTCGGGGTAAAGCTGATGCCGGCCACATTGTAGCTTGAACGCAACGAAAGTTTGGATGCATCGGCCTCCATTACATCAATGGTGGCGTGGATGGCATCAGGCATAAACATCATAGGCAGGGCTGAATCAGGACCGAGGAAACATTCGTATTTCTTATGTTTGATGGCTTCGTAAAAAATTTCAACGGCATAATCGGTCGTTCCGCCACCGGCTTCGGTTTTATAACTGATCAGACCCGGGTAACGCAAACTACGCGTATCAACCCCATATTTATTGAAATAATACTCGATCCAGCGTTCTCCTGCCAGTTTACTGATCCCATAAACCGTATTGGGCTCCATGATGGTATACTGGGGTGTATCAAAGCGTGGAGTTGTCGGGCCAAAAACCGCAATGGAGGAGGGCCAGAAGATTTTCGGGATTCTCAATTCACGAGCCAGTTCCAGCACATTCATCAGGCTTCGCATGTTGATATCCCATGATGCCAGCGGACGTTTCTCCGCATTCCCTGAAAGGATGGCGGCAAGATGATATATCTGGGTAATTTTTTCATGTTCAAGAATCAGTTGAAGCTTGGATGCATCAAGGACGTCAAGGATTTCAAAAGGCCCGGTGCCGGCTACTTCAGACGGAGCAGGGCGGATATCAGTAGCAATTACCTTTGATTCTCCATAAATTTTACGCAGTTCGAGGGTGAGTTCCGAGCCGATTTGTCCCGAACATCCGATAACGAGTATTTTTTCCATGAGTTGATTGTTAAAAAATTCACGCAAAAGTAGGAAGAAATATTGTTGAAGCAACAAAGTGACTGATTGACAGGGTAACAAGATGTCTTTTATTTTGTAATTTTGAAGGGATAACGAACAAATGATCAACAAGGGATTTATAATGCTTGACCAGCTGGGAACCCGGCTGATCTCACTACCCGGAGATACGGAGGAGGACTTAAAGAGCAAAAAAAATTTCCTTTTTTCCATGTCCGTCACGCTTCTTATGGTATCCTTTCTGACAATAATCACAGGATGGATGCACCTGCAAATCCTGACAACTTTCGGCATCTGCCTGATTGTTTCCTATGCTGTAACAATTTCAATTTTTTTATTCGTCAGGCGGGTCGTGCACTGGTTCCTGTTTTTCGGCCAGTTCTTTGTTCTGATCATCACTTTTATTACCATTTTAAGATTGGGCGGGATTCCCCATTCGGGCGGACTCATCTTTGTCGGTATGGCCACGGTGGTATATTCCATGGCGTTCCCAACAAAAAAAATGGCTTTTTGGCTCTTCTGCATATATTTGGCAACTCTTCTGCTCGAAGGAATTCTTCATCCCTGGCTAACCACTTCGCCGGAATTATCCCCTGGGATCAATGTCGCATTTTTCGTGATCAACGCCGTATGGATTTCCGTTTTCATGCTTTTCAGCGTATTTTACATCTTTGCACAGCGCGCTGAAATAGCCAAAGCAAAATCGGAACGGCTTCAGGAACAGGATGAATTAAAGACCAGGCTGTTTACCAATATTGCCCATGAATTCAGGACGCCGCTCACCGTCATATCCGGAATGACGGAAATGATACGGGACAATCCGGAAGAACAGTACAGGGAACGTACCGACCTGATCCTTCGCAATGCCAACCGGATCCTTAAGCTGGTTGACCAGATGCTCAACCTCGCCAGGCTTGAAGCAGGTTCCGTGCCCCTGCATACTATTCAAAGCGACCTGGTAGCCTTCCTTCGTTACCTGACAGGTTCTTTTTCCGGGTTGTTCACCCACAGGCAAGTCCGGCTGCATTTTCTGCCAGAGTGCAGGGAACTGGTTATGGATTTCGATCCGGAAAAAACAGAGGATATCATCGGGAACCTGTTGTCGAATGCTTTGAAATATACACCCGCTGACGGGGATGTTTACGTTACGGTCAATGCCATGACAGGCGAAAATGCAGTGATCAGGGTCAGGGATACCGGTGTTGGAATTCCCGAAGAGCATCTTACCAGCATCTTTGAACGCTTTTACCGGGCCGGGAATGATCAATCGCCCCATGAAGAAGGAAGCGGGATTGGGTTAACCCTGGTGCGTGAATATTTGAAACTCATGGGCGGTGAAATCACGGTTCACAGCGATCCGGGAGAAGGGTCGGAGTTTATCATCACCTTACCAGTCACCCATCATGCCATAATTCAAGAGAGTACACCTCGGAAAAAAGTAGAAGCGGAGGATGAAAGCCTCTCAATACAAGGGTGGTCGTCGTCTGAAGGTGGGACCTCCGCCCGCCCGCACTTGCTGATCATCGAAGACAACCAGGATGTGATCAGTTATTTAAGCTTGATTTTAGCCAGCACATTTAATCTGAATATAGCATTAAACGGAGAAGAAGGCATCAGGAAAGCCCTGGAAAATGTTCCGGATATCATTCTCTCCGATGTCATGATGCCCGGTATCGATGGTTTCGAACTATGCGGTACCCTGAAACGTGATTTTCGCACAAGCCACATTCCTATCGTGCTGCTGACCGCCCGCGCTGACCAGGCATCGCGAATAGCCGGGTTGGAACATGGCGCAGATGCTTACCTGACCAAACCATTCAATAAAAGTGAATTGATTGTTTGTCTGCGGAATCTTTTCATTGAGCGTGAAAAACTCCGGATAAAATACAATATTCAACCTCTGTCTGATAAAAAACCTTCATCCGGTCCTGATGAATTGTTCATGGCACAGATACATCAAATCCTTGAAGCCAATTATGCCAGCGAGCAATTCGGGATAAAGGAACTGTATACCTCCATGGGCATCAGCAGGGTACAACTACACCGCAAACTCATTGCCCTGACAGGTCAACCCGCCTCACACGTAATTCGTAACCACCGTCTCTCAAAAGCAGAAAAACTGTTATTGAACTCAACGAAGACCGTTGCCGAAATTGCCTACGAAACAGGTTTCAGTGATCCCAATTATTTCAGCCGGGTATTTGCCCTGGAGTTTGGATATCCCCCCACCGAACTCAGAAAAGGCATCAGGAATCATCAATGAAACATTTGTCAAGAGGTTGAAACATTAATCCAGAACTTTTTATTTTTATCCGGAAGAAGAAACCTGGAGTAAGACTTCCGGCGATTTCCTGAAATAACTTTGAAGACGGATTAACCTTAAAACTTCAAGTTATGAAAAGACATTACAGATCTCTTCGTTATGGCTTTATTGTCATTGCAACGGCATTCTTATTCTTCATTATTTTTCAGGGAACGGCGCAGAAATATACCTGGACGGAGTTGAATGACATGATCTATCCCAGCGCTGCCCATGCGGCAAGCTTCCTCAACGGCAAGGCATATTCCATTGGAGGCACCGATAAATCAATACATGGGGGACAGTATGGTGAATCCTATGTGCAGATTTTTAATCCAGAAACAAACAGCTGGGGTACAGGAAACGCCATGCAATATCCAAGGATGATGCTGGGTGTCGCACAGGTTAATGGAATTTTATATGCTATCGGAGGAGGTTTCAGCGGATATCTTTCTGCTGCGAATGAAGCATATGATCCGGTGACAGGCGTATGGACAAAAAAAACGCCCAAGCCTACAGCCATGAGTTGTTTTGGTACAGCAGTGGTAAATAATAAAATTTACACATTTGGCGGAATGAATGATAATCCTTACTGGCCTACTGAAGTATATGATCCGGCTACCAATACATGGACTTCTCTCCCGGCTCTCTCTCATCCTGTTGCAGGAATGGCATCCGCTGCGGCAAACGGAAAAGTTTATTCGATCGGTGGGGTCGATCAGAATTATAACTGTGTAGATTTATTGCAGGTATTTGATGTGGAAACCAAAGTTTGGCAATTTAAGAAGCCCATGCCCTATGCAAGGTTCGGGGCGGTTGCCACCACCATCGGAAATAAAATATATGTTTTTGGTGGCGCTGTTTTTCCTGTAAATACTGCCACGAAAAATCTTCAGATCTATGATATTGAGACCAACACCTGGACCAATGAAGAAATTCTGCCCATCCCTACCCAATGGGCAGCCATTGCTGCAACAACGGATAATTCCGTATATATAATTGCCGGTGAAAACAAGTGTATGATGACCTATGCTGATGCCACCATCTATAATTTTCTGTATTATTTTCAGGTCAACTCATTGGGGATTGATAATTTGAACGCACACAACCGTTGTTCGATAAGTGTCATACCAAACCCGGTTAATAAGCAGGCAAAACTCACCTATAATACAACTGAGGACGGAACAGTGAACATCGAAATATATAATATTACCGGCGCTAAGGTTGATGTGCTGACAAACCGTTTTGAACAACGGGGTGAACATGAAATTACCTGGAATACGAAAGATCTGCCGGCAGGCATCTATTTCTGCTGTTTGAAAACCGGTACGACAAAGACGATGGAGAAGGTTATAATAATCAATTAGACAGCTTTTTATTCTCCCGGAATCTTATCAATTTGCTGCTCCCGAAAGTACCTTCGGGAGCAGCGCTTTTTGGCCGTGCATCCTTTAATCAAAAATTCCTACCTTTGCCCGGCGAATGCATTTATCATGGAAAACAAGCTTTTTATCCACAATACCCTCACCAGGAAAAAGGAACTTTTTGAACCCATCAATCCTCCTTTTGCCGGGTTGTATGTATGCGGCCCAACGGTTTACGGGGACCCGCATCTCGGCCATGCCCGGCCAGCCATTACATTCGATGTGGTTTTCCGTTATCTGCTCCACCTGGGATATAAGGTGAGGTATGTCAGGAACATTACAGATGTAGGTCACCTTGTTGCCGACCTTGATGATGGGGAGGATAAAATTGCTAAAAAAGCGCAGGTTGAGCAGCTTGAACCCATGGAGATCGCCCAGTATTATGCCGACCGTTATTTTATTTTCATGGATGCCCTCAATGTGAAGAGACCAAGTATCGAACCCAGGGCGTCGGGGCACATGATCGAGCAGATCCTGATGGTCAGCAAAATCCTTGATGCCGGTTATGCTTATGAAGTGAACGGTTCGGTTTATTTCGACGTGGAGAAGTACAATATAACCCATGAATACGGAAAATTGTCGGGGCGTGTGCTCGACGACCTTATGACAAACACCAGGACCCTGGAAGGCCAGGATGAGAAGCGACATCCCTCTGATTTTGCCCTTTGGAAAAAGGCCCAACCTGAACACATCATGCGCTGGCCCTCACCCTGGAGCGAAGGATTTCCCGGATGGCATCTCGAATGTTCTGCCATGAGCACCAAATACCTCGGCGACTATTTCGACATTCATGGTGGTGGGATGGACCTTTTATTCCCGCATCACGAGTCGGAAATCGCACAGTGCCAGGCCGCGATTGGCCACGAATCGGTAAAATACTGGCTTCACAACAACATGATCACCATCAACGGTCAGAAGATGGGAAAATCGCTAGGGAATTTCATCACCCTGGATGAGTTCTTCACCGGAACTCATGCATCACTGCATCAGGCATACAGCCCGATGACCATTCGTTTTTTCATTCTGCAGGCCCATTACCGAAGCACCCTCGATTTCTCAAATGAAGCGCTGCAGGCTGCCGAAAAGGGGCTAAAAAAACTGATGACAGGATATGAAACACTGGTTAAGCTTATTGCCACGGAAAAGCTCTCATCCCCGACCCCTCTGCCGCAGGGAGAGGGTAGGATAGGGGAGATAAAAGATGCCTGCTATGCCGCCATGAACGACGACTTTAACAGCCCGATCGTGATTGCCAACCTTTTTGAAGGGGTGCGTATCATCAACTCCTTGGCAGATAAAAAAGAGTCGATCTCTGCTGGGGACCTTGAGATGCTGAAAGAAATTTTTACCACCTTTTTATTCGATATCCTTGGATTGAAGAATGAAAAAGCGAATGACCAGCGGCCATTACTTGACGGGTTGATGCAACTTGTGCTTAGCATCCGCCAGAAATCGCGTGAAACCAAGGACTGGGGAACATCGGACCAGATCAGGGATGTATTGCAGAAGTTACATATCATTGTGAAGGATGGGAAAGAGGGATCGAGCTGGAGTGCTGAGTAAGGAAAAAAATAAATATCGAGTATTGATCAACGAATGATGAATTATGAAGTTTTCACTGCGTGTTACTATTACAATGATCACACGTTTACTTTAGTAATCCCCGGTTTTGAATTTTGATTTGTAGTTTTGATCTTTGAATTTTGATCTTTGAGTTTATTTCAATAACACCACCAAATATGAAATCAATCTGCGCAATTGCACTGTCACTGATATTGATGACCTCTTGCACCTCCAAACAGGAAACCATGAAAAAGGAACTGACCGATTTTATCAGCAATCACGATTCGCTGTTGATCCCGTTGTATAAGCAAACAACACTTGCATCCTGGGATGCTGCTATTTCAGGGAAGCCTGAAGATTTTAAAAAGGCTGAAGATCTCAACCTGAAAATGATGGCGCTTTATTCCGACAAGGAGAAACTGAAGAAGCTGGAAGAGATCAAGGTTTCAGGGCTGATCACCGACAGCCTCCTGAACCGCCAGCTTGATGTGTTGTATCGCTCATTTCTCATGGCCAAGGCCGATACCGGAAAACTGAATGCAATGGTTCGGATGGGAACAGTGATCGAACAGAAGTACGGCAATTTCCGTACGGAAGTAAAGGGTAAAAAAATGTCGGACAATGAGGTGGAGGAGATATTGGGGAATTCAAAGGATGTAAAGTACCAGAAGGAGGTGTGGGAAGCACAGAAGAAAATAGGGACCGTGGTGGCCGACGATGTGAAAAAGCTGGTCAAGCTGCGTAACGAAGTTGCCAAAGACCTGGGGTTCAAGAACTACCATGAAATGAGTCTCACCCTCAGCGACCAGGATCCGAAAGAAGTCAGTAAACTTTTCGATGAACTTGACAGCCTTACGAAAAAATCCTTTGCCCTGGTTAAGGATGATATTGACAGCTACTTTGTAAAATACTATAACCTGAAAACCAAAGATGATCTGAGGCCCTGGAATTACCAGAACAGGTTCTTTCAGGAGGCCCCGAAGATTTATGATGTTGATCTTGATAAATATTACAAGGATATGAATCTTGAAACACTCACCTCTGATTTTTACGGTGGCATCGGGCTTCCGGTTAACGATATACTGAAAAACAGCGATCTGTATGAAAAACCAGGAAAGAACCAGCATGCCTTTTGCACCGATATCGACAATGCAGGCGATGTACGTGTACTTTGCAATGTAAAGTCAAATCAATACTGGATGAACACCATGCTTCATGAATACGGGCATGCCGTGTATGATAAAAACATAGATACCACCCTTCCGTTTATCCTCCGTGATCCCGCCCATACCTTTACCACCGAAGCCATTGCCATGCTTTTTGGACGATTCTCATCCAATCCGCAGTGGCTGAAAGACATGGCCGGGATCAGTGAAGAAGAAAAACTGAAGATTGCAGAAAACTGTTTTAAAACACTACGTCTTGAACAGTTGGTATTCAGCCGCTGGGCTCAGGTAATGTACCGTTTTGAAAAGGAGATGTACAAGAACCCTGACCAGGATCTGAATGTATTGTGGTGGGATCTGGTTGAAAAATACCAGATGATGAAACGTCCGGAAGGACGCAACGAACCTGACTGGGCCACAAAGATCCACATCGCAACCTATCCCTGCTACTATCACAATTATCTTCTCGGAGAACTCCTTGCTTCGCAATTATATTACTACCTCGTTGGGAACATTATCAAATCGGACGATTATAAATTTCAGAGTTTTGCAGGAAATAAGGAGGTGGGCAACTATTTGAAGGAAAGGGTATTCATGCCCGGAAGCCGCTGGTACTGGAATGACATGATCGAAAAAGCCACCGGAGAAAGACTGACTGCGAAATACTACGCCAGGCAGTTTGTAGACTAAACCTGCCTTCAGCCTTTATTTTTGCAGGCTTACAACAGGAAAGAGATCTTATGAGAAGCAGTGCATCAAACCCCAATGTTCATTTTGCTGCTTTTGCAGTTCAATTTATAGGCCATGACCAAATCAGAAAAAGCAATCGCCCTTTTTGACCAGGGATTTAATTGTTCGCAGTCTGTTTTGACAGCATTCAGTGAGGAATATAACATTTCGGAAGATGATTGCCTTAAGATTTCCTGTGCGTTCGGCGGTGGCATGGGACGCCAGCAACTCACCTGTGGCGCAGTCACCGGCGCCCTGATGGTACTGGGGTTGCATTTTGGCCGGGCAAAAGGGGATGATATCTCACGCAAGATAACAACCTATGAAAAAGCAGTTGAATTCTTTGAATCGTTCAAAGACCTGAACGGGGCCGCAGACTGCAAGGAATTACTCCAGGGATTAGACATGCATAATCCTGCAGATCTGAAAAAAATAGAATCCCTTGGCCTGTTTAAAACAAGCTGCTATAAATATGCGAAAGATGCTGTTGAAATTACTGAAAAGATTATTCATCAAGGATAGGCATATCGTCCAATAAACTCAACTTCATTGTCCGGCTGGGATATATCCCGGCACACATGTAACCAGGAAGGAGTATCCAGGGGATTAAAATCCTTTCATGATTGTTGTGGCAAATCCGGCGGCGAGTTTTATCTCTTCAGGATTTGGATGCCCCAGCGTTGAGGGTCGCATTGCTGCAAACGCCATGAGCATCGGAATACCACTGTTGTTTAGTTCATCTGAAATTTTCTCTGATAGTTCGCCCTGGCAATTATACATCCCCAATAGTTTAGTGTGAAAGCAAATGGCTTTACACTTGTCCAGTTCCTTTGCCAGCATTGCCTGTTGTATTGGATCACTGCTGTTTGAAACCGTGGCATGTGTAATGAACAGGGCAACGTTTTTATCTTCAGCCCGGGAGATGAATTTTCTTGCTGCCGGAGGCGGGCCGAACTGCATAATCGGAAACCCGATGAAGATGAGATCAAATTCATCGAGGGTCTCCACTTCGCTAAAAGGTTTTAAGGTTTTATCACACACCAGGCTTCTGAAAATAGCCTCTGCGATTTTTCGGGTATTACCTGTTTGCGACCAATAGGTTACCAGAACGTTCATTGGACAATGAACCGGGTTGTTTGTGATTTACCTTGCCGATCTTCCATTTTCAGCAAATAAAGACCAGGGGCAAAATCCTGGCGGTCAATTTTAAAATTTTCCGGTATTACTCCTGCTTCCTTACGGATCGAACGGCCTGCGCGGTCAAAAATGCTGATAGTAACGGGCTGTGCAGATGGATTACTCCTAAGGACAGACTGACCGGTAACGGGATTTGGGATAACTTTCAGGGCTAAGGGATTTATTGGAGTTTCTGAAACCCCGGTAAAATAATCCTCATACCCGAAAACAATGTTGTCAATCAGCCAGCCATCTTTCCCGCTGTCGGTTCCATCGCTTCTGAAAATAAACCGTATAGATACGCTATCGTAAATTATACTACGCGGTGAATTGTCCAGGACAATCCAATATAAATGACAACGTGAAAACAGCCAACCGTCCGATTTTCCGCTTGTTTTAGCCAGATGATTGTGCTTTTGATGAGAGGTCACCGAAGAGTCCTGGTCCCAGGTTATCAATGTGGGTCCGTCGGGACATGGCCAACTTTCATTTCCCAGCTGACACCAGATTCCATCATTATAGCGGGCTTCAATTTCTCCGTAATCAACAAGTGAATCAGTGTCAAATTTATGCATGAAACTGATATAGGTTGCATAATCCTGTTTTAAAGATTTTGAATCGATCACAAAGGAAAAAACGGAATAGGTATTAACAGGGTAAGGAACCAATGTCTCCGTGATAATACCTTTTGGTTGTGACCAGGCTGAATTTAGATAGGTTTTCTGGGGTGTTCCAACCTGCCATATGTTGGTCGGTTCCGGATAAATATTTATTGGAACCGTACCAACCTCAAATAAAATGCTATCCTGGGGGTGGTATTGTCCGGAGACCATTATTGAGGCACCGGTTATAACCATGAGGAGCATCAGTTTTATTGTTTTCCAGCGCTCCAGCCTGGGAATGTTGAGGGTGAAAAGCCAGGCTATCAAGCCAGGAAATCCCATCTCTTTCAGTTTCCCTTTTACCCGTTTTTTCATCTGATCTACAGTGACATCAGGCCAGGTAAAAATGCCCTGTTCATAGCAATATGAGCAGTACATGGTACTTTTACTTCCATCGGCATTGGTTCCACCGCCTTTTTCATCTTTTTTAAGCGGCATCCCGCAACTCTGACAATTTTTATAAACCTTTTTCATAACCATTGGTATTAATTTTATTAGCTACTTTGCTTAGTAAACATTTGCGCCAGGCACCGAATTCCCAATCTTCGGGATCATCTCTAATCAACCAACCTGGCATCTCTGTTTTATTTCACCAGTCTTTCCCGAATCTCCTTAGCCAGGTTAAAAATTTCAACGGCTTTTTCAGGAGGAATTCTCTTTCCAGAGCCAAGGCTGAAGTTTGTCCACAAGTAATCCATCATACCCATAGCATCGAGAACTGGTTGCATTTCCGGATCATTTTTATAGGCAGTAAGGATCTGAACGAGTTTTTTGTAATTATCCTTTTGAGCAGCAATAACGCCCATGATCTTTGAATTATCCCGAACATCCGATTGTCCAAGGGCTGAAGCCAGAAAAATCCCTTCAATAAAGCCTCCGGCTGCGATTAAAACCGCTACCTGACTGCGGTCATTTTCAGCAAGAAAATTTTTCGTTTGCGTTGATAATGAATTAGTCAATGCGATCAGAGAATCTTTGTTGCTGATGTACTTTTTTAATTTGTCTCTGGTAGCCTGATCGTAAACCCCTGAAACTCCCAGTTCATCTGCCAGCCTGCTGGTGCAGTAAAAGAATTTGTTAGTCTCATCGGTGCGGTTATATGTCACTGAATAACTCAAATCGGCGCTATAAACACCAAGATTGAGCGCTTTACTTTTCTCAGTAACATATTTTGATATATTTTCGGGTGAGTTTGTAATATCGAAAAAATACCCTGCCTTAGATTTTTCAAGTGCAATAGCAGCCCCCATTGGAGAAGGGAATTTATAAAGCAAACCCTGGAGTTCAGCGCTCAGGACGATCTCTTGTTTAATCGAATCAATCTTCTCCTGATAGTTTTGAGAAGTGCCTTTTTTGTCCTTTTCCGTTGTTGATGAACAAGTACATCCTGAAATAAGGAAAATCACACAAAGAAATGCCAGAATGGTGCAGCAACAGTTGTTTTTCAGTAACTTCATCAATTTGTGATAATGATTAATATTAATTATTTCAAAGGTATTACATGATCAAAAGCTAAAACCAATATTATGCGTTCCGTTTTTCATATCCCGATTTTAACCTTGCTACCCGATCAATAAGCCCCTGGCGGTGTTCTTCATCCGTGGAATTCGGATCCTTCATTTCACGGAACATTTTACAAGGCAGTTCGGCACAATCACCACAGTCTTTATAATTCAGCTTGTTCACTGAACAGTCGAATAAAGGGCATGTTTTGGTTGGCATATGTTCCAACGCCCAAAAGGTTTGTCCTTTCACGGTGTAACAGCCGGTACACTGTTTGCCAAAACATTCACAATCGGAACAAATAAGACCGCAGGCAGAAAGTATCATGGTTTCGAATATTATTGTTTCAACAAAGTTAAGGAACTTTCCCGGGCAATTTTACCAACTGCATTTGTTTTCATGCAGCGGCCTGCAAATATCCGGACTAAGACAATACGGTGCTGGTATTCAAGAAAGATGGCTGCATCATTTGTTTCTTGGCTGGCATAATGCAAAGTTCGTATTATTCATAACTTTGTGATCAAATAAAACAAAAAAATACTTTTTTAACGCTGTGTAATCCAACGTAGATGAATAATTTAAGTAATTTAATCATTGTCATCTCAATATTTTTGCCACTTTTTCTTTCAGCCCAAAAGAAGGATTCTTTAAGGTTCATTCCTGAACCGATACATAAGAATGTAATCAAGTTCAATCCCACGCCCATGCTATTGTGGAGCAAGAAAAACATCACCTTAAGTTATGAACGAGTCCTGAATAAGAAACAAACTATTGCTTTAACCCTTGGGTACCTTGAATTTCCCAGTCTTTTTGCCGACACAATCGCTCTGCTTGTAAACATCACAAGCCGGACCAAATATGGGATCAATGTTGCCCTGGAATATCGTTTTTATCTGATGCAGCGAAATGTCAGGCCAATCCCCGATGGTCTTTACCTGGCGCCTTTCATGAGCTATTACGGTTATCATTTTCAAAATGGGCTGGACATCATACCAATGTCGGCCGACAGTGCAGGAATGCTGAAAGCCAATTTCTACATATTTAACCTTGGTGTGGAATTGGGATACCAGTTTGTTTTCTGGAAGCGCTTTACCCTTGATCTGGTTCTCGTGGGGCCTGCCATGAGTTATTATGGCGGGGGAGTTGATATTTCAGGGAATATCAACATGGAGGAGATGAAGGAGATACACGAGGACCTTTACAATAAAATCAAAGAAAAATACCCATTGATCGATCAATTCGTCATCAATAAATCATTCAGGCAAAACGGGAAACTTGATCTTTTCAGCATCGGGTTCCGATACGTCATTCAGATAGGATTTCACTTTTAGGCCAAAAGTTTATTGGCCTTCCCAATTACACTGCCTTGACCAGGAAATAGTTTTTCTTCCCCTTTTGTACGAGGATATATTTTCCGTTAAGCAGGCATGCCGGGTCAACGGAGAAAAATTCATCCACCTTTGCTTTGTTGATGGCCACACCTCCCTCCCTGAGCATTCGCCGGGCCTCGCCCTTGGACGCAAAAATCTGCGTCATTTCCGCCAGGAAATCTACAACATTAACCGATTTCGCCACCTCGCTTCTCGCCACCTCGCTACCTGGAACTCCCTCGAAAACCGCCAGCAGCATCTCCTCATCCAGGTGTTTCAGCGTTTCGGTGGTTCCTTTGCCAAACAGGATTTCGGATGCCTCGATGGCGGCGATCAAATCCTCTTTTGAATGCACCCTGATGGTAATATCTTCGGCCAGCGCTTTCTGAAGTATTCTCAGGTGGGGAGCTTCATTGTGCTGGTTCTGCAGGGCTTCGATTTCCTCCCTGGTGAGCAGGGTGAATTTCCGGATATATTCTGATGCATCGGCATCGCTGGTATTGAGCCAGAACTGGTAAAATTTATAGGGAGATGTTTTTTTCGGATCAAGCCACACATTCCCCGACTCGGATTTTCCGAATTTTCCGCCATCAGCCTTGGTAATGAGCGGACATGTGAGCGCATAGGCTTCACCGCCGTGCTTCCGCCTGATCAGTTCGGTGCCGGTAACAATGTTGCCCCATTGATCGGAACCGCCCATCTGGAGTTTAACATTTTTGTTATCAAACAGCCATGAATAATCAAAACCCTGAACGAGCTGATAGGTGAATTCGGTAAATGAGATGCCGGATCCTGAGTCCATGCGCTTTTTCACAGAATCTTTGGCAATCATGTAATTCACCGTTATATGTTTGCCCACCTCACGAAGGAAGTTCAGGAAGGAAAAATCCTTCATCCAGTCGTAGTT
>CAISJJ010000532.1 GCA_903885595.1 uncultured Bacteroidales bacterium | reverse complement strand
CGAAAATTCTTCACATTCTGCATGTAACGAGCAACAGCGTTATATATCCCGTAACCAGTACCACGGATGCAGTCAATCTCTTCAGCCAGGTGATAATACGAACCACTCCATCAACCATATTAGATTTTCTGGTAGAAAGTTCAACATTACCAGTCAGAGCAAGTGTTTTGATCTCCTCTTTATTCAAGAATGCCCTTGTAACAATAGATTTCATATCCTGATCTGACACTTTTTTGTCATAAATAAGTCGAAAGGCAACTTCAAGTTTATCAAGATATTCTGAGTGTATCCCCATTACCAGCGCGGCTTCCACAAACCTCTCCTTCACATTCTGGGTATGTTTGATGTAAACCCTGTTGGTATTGTTGCTAAAGGAGGCATTAAGGGTATTTTGACAAACAACTCTTACCGGAGTAAAGAAGGCTGTAATAGCCATTGATCCATCATGTGAGCTGCATAGTACCAGATAGTTGTCAATTGGACTGTCACTGCCAATAACAATTTGCTTTGGAAGCTTTGCTGTAACAAATATCACCCAACCATTCCCAAGACAGCCTGCAGTTTCATAAATGGCCTTACCACTACCTACAATCTGGTCAAAGAACGAGAAGACATCACGGTTTTGGACAATGGTATAATCGTCACCAACCATTCCCAGCACTTCGTTGTTATCTTCCCTCACTGTAGCAAAGTAATCAGGTACATCAAGCCATCTTTCAGTGAGCAGTCTTTGTTTTTCTACCGTAAAATCCAGCCCACCGTATTCAATGGCTTCTTTGGCGGTAAAAACATGGTCCAGAACCGTTCCCAATTTATGCCATGCAGGTTCCTTGGCTGACACAAAACTGTATTTTCCGTCATTAAAATTAAGATTGTGCATTTTGATTAGTCTTTATATGGTTATAATCGCATATGTCCTTGTGAATGATCGCAAGCTGTTCAGGTTCCAGAATGTTCAGCACACTTTCCAGTGACTCTTTGCAGCGGCGTAACTGCTGGTTTAGATGATTGTTTTTTGCCCGAAGCGCCTTGTTCTCATTTTCCAGGATGCCGATCCAATCGACGATTTCATCGGTTTTCATACCTCAGCGTTTTCATTGCGTTTAGGACAGTCTGCTATAGGGCATGATGCACAAACTTTCGCAATAGGGGTCATGGGCCATCCTGAATTTTCCCATCCCAAAATGGCATTTACAGCCCAAAGGATTGTCCTTCGCAAATCAGCCATGCGATGTTGAGCTTTTTGAGCTTTCTTTGGATTTGGATCATTGATATCAGTAATCACCGGAATGTCCTTAAAACCCGCATTCGCACCCTTGTAATCGAATACCAGGTATACAAATGGCTTTCCAAATATCAACCGATACATCATAGGCTCGGTAAAATCAGCTGCTTCCATATTTCCCCAGGGAGTTGCATGAAATAATCCATTGCTGAATGAATCACACACATCTTTATCCTTGGTAAGTTTCAGATCAATGACGGCTGATGGGAATGAGTACCCTGGAGTTTTAATAGGAGAAACGAAATCCAGCGTACCATCGAGGTAAACATTGATTTTAAAAGGATTTTCAGGATCAACCCACTTTCTCTTATGGTATACCTGTGTCTTGCTTTTATCAATAACCAACCCATAATCCTGCTTTACCTGAAAGAACCGCTCAACAGCCTGATCAATTCGCTCGTGATCTGCGAGCTTTGCCCCAGTTTTCTTATGCCTTGGGAGATCAATCGT
>CAISJJ010000531.1 GCA_903885595.1 uncultured Bacteroidales bacterium | reverse complement strand
ACTGATTCATCCGGGTAGTGATTCATCCGGGTAGTGATTCATACGCTTATTGATTCACCCGGATGTTCCTTTATCCGTTTACTTGTTCGCCCGTTTACATTTTACACCTTGGTCACCGGGGATAAATGACCGATATAACCTCAAATCGCGGAGAACCACTTTCCTGAACGATTTTAAACAATGCAAAAGGAGTTATCGTATTTCCCATGGCATCAATATCACAGTTTCCGCTTGCCCCAATATAGTTCACGCCGCCATTTCGGCAGGCATATTTGACTGATTTCCATCCCAGAGATGGCATGACCGTGGGATCACCGGGATTCCCATGGGAAACCTGCCGGATCCACCGGTTAACATTATCCCTGAAAACAGCCATGTCATCAAGCCCGCTTTGAATGAAAGCTTTCTCAATGGCCATGGCATAAAGAAACCCGATATCGTAAAACTGTGCATTAAAGGAGGCGGGTTGCTGCTGATAGCGATTGTACAACTCTGACCGGAAGTATTTATAAGGCCCGCTGGCGGTATCAGCTGAAGGAATTGCTCCAAAATTTCTCGGATGACCGTTTACGTCGCCCGTCATAAATGTCACAGGTGCATTAAGGAGAGCTCCGGTATATAATGCATCGCATAATATGTAACTGGTGTTCTGAAGTCCGCCCGAACTGTGAATAGCATTGAGTTGCGTAATAAATTCGGTATAGGCCTGGGTATTCAGCATGGAGATTAGTATTGCTTCAGGATTCCCGGCCAATAAGAGGTTCAGTTTGGCTGCATATTCCGGGTCGCCCTGTTTAAACTTTACCAGCGTCGATGTGCCACCATTGAAGCCCTGCCTGAAGGCCTGGCCAAGGTCCTCGGAATAGGTATCCCCCTCTTCAACCGCGATGGCTGCGGTTGAAATACCATATAAAGCGGCACGTTCAATAAAAATTGTTGATTCAAATGCATCGGGCGGGCAAAGCCGCTGAAAATAGTTGGAGATGCCGCTTAGAAACCCTGAAGTTGCGGCTCCCGAAATAACCGGAAAATGGCCGGGTATCGCAACCTGTTCGGTAACACCTTTTGATTCGGAAGAAAAGGAGGTGACGAATCCAACCAGGTTGCTAGCCGATCCGGCAATTTCTTTTGCCGCTTCTGCTGAAACTGTCTCACGGCCCGCCCCTGCCGAACTTTTAACTACAAGGTTGATCCGGCAACCATCCCCGACACCGCCTGCCTCGTTAATAGCATCGATAGCAGTGCGCAGGGCCTTTTCGCGCAACATACCCTTTTCCTGGTCCATCGGAAGAATTACACCCAGGGTAACCGACTGAACCGGAACATAAGGGTTGGGACCGCATTTTTTACAACCTGGTAGAATGAAAAGTGAGGATACCAGTCCGGTCAGAAAAATTAATGTAAAAAGTTTCAATTTCATGGCAGATGAATTATAGTTTTGAATCGATAAGAATTAAAGTTCAGCAGTCAGATAAATTGTCCTGCCTGCAACGGCTGTAAAGGCAATCAAATGCCAGCTCCATTATGGCTGTTTTTCTTTGCTGATGAAAGCTTGTTGGATGAATTTCATGATTTTATGTCGCTCCAACCTGGTGGACATATTATTAAAATAATTATTAGAATTATTGCTCCATACGTAATAGTTTTATAATGTTGGGTGATTTCATTAAGCGTTCTGCCAATCAGGCCATCTGTTGATAATGTCATCAAAGAAAACGAAATCACCAGTAAAATAATAATCCCATAATACTTTTTGCTGTTTATTATTCTTGTTGGAGAATTGAAATTGACAACAACAAAATAGCATATATAAACAATAGCCGGGAATGCAAGAAGGAAAGCATATTTTTGTTGATGTGGAAAAATTAATGGAATTAGTAAAAAAATATAACTCAGTTCATACACTTCATTAAACAAGGATTTAGCTGATCTGAACGGAGGCCATTTTAGAAAATAGAGCGTGAAAATTATCAAACCGGCTCTGACTATATTCAGGATGCAAACTGTTGTTTTAAAATCAAAATTAAAAATATTACGTGGGTAAGCCAGAACACCATTTGTTTGAGTAAGGAGTGAAGGTAACAAAGCCGTCAGGCTGTGAAGGCCCAAATCCGACTCTAATAAGTGTTCCGTATTAATTGGATTTATAACAGCCCACCATTCTGAAAGTAAAAATAAATTGGCTGACCAACCCAGGATTATGCCTGGCAACAATACAAATAAAATACTGAAACCGAAAGTACTCAAAGATGCCAACCATTGCTTGCGATAAATCAAATAAGGGATAAGGACTATTGGAAGGATTTTAATGTTTATAATTAATGCCAGCAATGCTCCTCCTGATAAATATTTTTTGCTTCTGAAAAGAAAAAGACTCTCAAGTGCCCCATAAAGCAAGAATATTGTCATTTGGATCATTTCAAAATTGTACAGGATAAATCGTGCAATAAGAATAAAACTTAATAATAGAATCCAGTTCACCTGTTTTTTCGAAAGGCTCCCGAAATCAAAATATTTTATAAGTAATATCCAGATCCGATACAAAAAAAATGCATTTGCTGATAACCAAATGAAGTTTGGGATAAAGGAGGGAAGAAGACTGAAAGGTATTAGTATGATGGCCCACAATGGACTGTTGAAATAATAGGCATAATTACCTTCACTAATAAAGATCCAGAGATGATAAGGGTTTTTACCGGCGGCAATTAGTTTTGACGCTTCTAAAAAAACTTTGAAATCGCCATTTCCCAGAGCGATTAGGATTAGATAAATCAGTGCAAGAATGCACCCGACAACAAGGACATAAGGCCTGATCTTGGTGGTCTTCATTTAAATTTCAACTAATACCCTGTTATCAGTTATGCTTTGATTTAACGAATCCTGGATCTGTTTTCACTGGTGCAATTTACTTAAAATCCCTGTTTCCGGAGGAAGTCAGCCGTTATTATGGCTAAATCTGATTTTTGATGTACAAGGCATAAGTCCTGTCAATCCTTGCAGCACCTGATTGAGAACCCATTGGTCTTAAAGTTAAAATTTCTAGTCAGCGCTTCGTTGTTTGCATCCAGAACATAGTTCCAGGCATTGTTGTTTGTCGTGTCGGATGAGGACCAGAAATAGCCTACGTTATTCAGAGAATAAAAATTGCCGTAATTGATCCTGTAACCACCCGGAAGCCCGGTAAACCCGCTGGAGTTGGTGGCACCTGTGTTGGGACTAAACCACAGTCCTGTGCCTCCTTCAAGGGTTCCGGTTGATTTTAGCTGACCTCCGGCAATATTGTTTCCACCCAGCAATGTACCCAGTGCATCCCATTCGGCATCAGAAGGAATATGCCAGCCCGTAGGGCAAAGACCCCGGCTGTCGCTCAATGCATGCCAGTTGTAGAGGTTCCCGTAAGTTGAACCGTTGATCGCCAGGTTATCATAAACACAGTAGGCACCATTTGTCAGGTTTTTCCATCCTTCACCGCCGGTTACATTGGGAATCGGGTCCCCATTCCGGTATCTGGTCACGCGTAGATTCTCCCGCAACCAGCGCTGGGAGCCAATTGTAACAACATGATATACATTACCATCAATATCGGTAACCGAGTCGGTAACAACTTTCAGCGTTTTGAAAGATCTGGTATCTCCATAGGCTGTTCCTTTGTTGTTGGTGGCAAATGCCCTGACGTAATACGAAAAATCAGGAGTCAGGTCACTAACCTGACAGGAAAAGGTTCCTGTTCCGGTGCCCTCAGCAGTTATTATGTCAAACGTTTCAAATCCAGGCGTCCGGCTCAGGTATATCCCCCGCGAAGTAACGGCAGCCCCGCCATCGGAGGTAATCGTACCGCCACAGGTCGCCGCTGTGGTCTCAATGTTTGAAACATCTGAAGTGGTCAGTTTTGGAATCTCAGTAACAGTAACAGGAGGATCAGCGGACTTTTTAGTACAGCCAATGATAGAGAGGCAAAGCATGGAGGCTGCCGCATTGAGCAGGAAAAACCTGGAGGATAACATCATATTGAATAAAATTAATAATAATTTGGAGTATAGTGGTCATTTGGGCTTCCCGTGTTCAACTTTGCAGGTTGCATATCCATTGTGTTATTGGATAATTCTTTTGTAACTATAACTTTACACTTTTCGTCCTGCTTTGCTGGCGGTCATAAGTTTCTCAAGTCTTTTTCAGAGGTTGCTTCCTGTTTGGCGCTCATCAATTGAGTAAGTAAAAGTACAAACAAATATTCAATATCCCGATAGGCCAGCACATCCTCCGTGCCTCTTATCCTTTAGATTTTGTTGGATGCAATGCAATGGTTTATTCCCACCGCACTTATAAACGAATCACTTGCTCATTACATTTTAGTGGTCGCCAGCCTGAATATCATCGAGTAATTGTTCACCTTCACCGAATTAATCTCGTTCGTGATGGTTTTCTCAATATTTTTGTTTTTTATCATGTACCAACCTAAAATCAAAAAATAATGAAAAAACTGACACTGACTTTTACTTTCATGCTCCTGCTTGGGATAATAGTGGCCCAGGATGAAGCACGACTTTTGCGGTTTCCGGCAATCCATGGGAACCAGGTAGTGTTCACCTATGCCGGTGATTTGTACACCGTTGATAAGACGGGGGGAATGGCCCGTAAACTTACCAATGATGAAAACGGGTACGAAATGTT
The DNA here is from genome assembly GCA_903885595.1 of uncultured Bacteroidales bacterium. Taxonomy (GTDB): domain Bacteria; phylum Bacteroidota; class Bacteroidia; order Bacteroidales; family FEN-979; genus CAIVAT01. Next base: position 6,477 of record CAISJJ010000531.1, on the reverse strand, counting down.
TGCCCGGTTTTCGCCTGATGGCAAACAGATAGCCTTTACCGGGCAGTATGATGGCAATACCGAGGTTTTTGTAATTCCCGCTGAAGGCGGATCCCCCAGGCGGCTGACCTACACGGCAACACTTGGCCGCGATGACATTTCGGACCGTATGGGCCCGAATAATATCGTGATGACATGGAAAGACAACGAGAATATTGTATACCGTTCACGCAAACAAACCTTCAATGATTTCAAGGGCCAGCTTTTCGTGGCCAATATAAATGGCGGACTTTCTGAAGAATTGCCTCTCCCCTGCGGCGGGTTTTGCTCCTATTCGCCTGATAAATCGAAACTGGCCTACAACAGGGTTTTCCGCGAATTCCGCACCTGGAAATACTACAAGGGCGGCATGGCCGATGATATCTGGATCTATGATTTCAAGACCAGACAAACCGAACAGGTCACCAGCAATATCTTCCAGGATATGTTCCCGATGTGGAGCGGTGATAAAATCTATTTTGTCTCTGAACGCGAACGCCCCACAAACCTCTATTCTTATGACCTGAAAACGAAAGAGACCAAAAAGGTGACCGATTTCAAAGAATTTGATGTAAAATTCCCGTCCCTTGGCAACAATGCCATCGTATTTGAAAATGGAGGTTATATCTACACATTTGACCTGGCGACAGAGAAAACCCAGAAGGTCCCGGTTCGAATTGCCAATGATTTCATCACGGGCCGCAACCAGATGAAGGATGCCAGCAAATTCATCAATTCCTTCTCCCTTTCACCCGACGGCAAGCGAATTGCACTTGGCGCCCGTGGCGATATCTGGACAGTACCTGCAAAAAGCGGGATCACCAAGAATCTGACCGGCACGCCTGGGATGCACGACAGGGATGTTGCCTGGTCGCCCGACGGACAATACATTGCTTATATTTCTGATAAAACAGGTGAAGATGAGATTTATCTGGTGAAGCAGGATGGCAGTTCTGAACCCGTTCAGGTAACAAAAAATGCTGATACTTATAAATATTCTGTTGTTTGGTCCCCCGACAGCAAGAAACTGCTTTGGGCCGATAAAATGTTACGATTGCAGTATGTTGATATCGACTCCAAAGAAATAACCCTGGTCGACAAGGCAACAAGCTGGGAGTTCAACGATTACAGCTGGTCGCCCGACAGCAAATGGATTGTGTACACCTACCCCGAACGTCGCGTCACCTCCAGCATTTACCTGTATGAACTGGCATCCAAATCAAAAACGCCGGTCACCGATACATGGTATGATGCAGGCAGCGGCGCCTTCAGCAGTGACGGCAAGTATCTTTTCTTCACCTCTAACCGCGATTTCAATCCAACATACAGTCAAACCGAATGGAACCACTCCTATTCCGATATGACCAAAGTCTATTTTGTGACCTTGGCCAAAGCAACGCCCAATCCTTTTGCTCCCGAAAATGATGAGGTCGCAGTGAAAAAGGAGGAATCGGGTGATAAAAAAGCTGAGGAAAAAGGCGATAAAAAAGAGGACAAGAAAGCAGATGATGCCAGGAAAGACGGCGATGCTAAAAAGGATATCACTGTAAAAATCGATCCCGACGGGATCATCAACCGTGTTGTAGCGCTTCCGATCGATGCCGGCAACTATTTTGGAATCACCTGTATTGGCGATAATGTCTATTACATCAAGGCAGGCCGGCGCGGGAATGGCGGTTTGATGACCTATAACCTTAAAGACCGCAAGGAATCAAACCTTGGAGATTTCAACGGTTATGAGATATCTGCTGATAACAAGAAAATGGTGGTTGTCAGCAGTGGAAAGTATGGCGTGATTGACCTTCCAAAAGGCGGGAAAATAGAGGTGAAAGACTGGGCCGACCTTTCTAACATGAAACTGATGGTCGATCTGAAGTCTGAATGGGCACAGATTTACAATGAATCATGGCGCCAGATGAAGTATTTCCTGTATGCCCCGAACATGCAGGGGGCAAACTGGGAGAACATCCAGAAGAAATACCAGCCGCTGTTAGCATATGTTAACAACCGCAATGACCTCAATTACATCATTGGCGAGATGATTGGCGAGATCAGCATCGGCCATTCATACGTAAGCGGAGGTGACAAGCCTGCCCCGGCACGCATAAAAATGGGATTGCTTGGAGCGAAGATCAGCCGCGACGGATCGGGTTATTATAAGATCGACAAAATCATGAAGGGCGAAAACTGGACCTCAGAATCACGCTCTCCGCTAACCGAACTTGGTGTGGATGCGAAAGAGGGCGATTTTATTATCGCCATCAATGGTAAACCGACCAAAGATATGAACGACATCAACGAAGCGCTGGTCAACAAAGCCGGGGTACAGGTTGAACTTACCCTGAATGGAACAGCTTCAGATGCCGGCGCCAGGAAAGTGATCGTCATCCCTACGGATAATGAAGCAGGTCTTTACTACTACACCTGGGTTCAGAACAACATTAAAAAGGTGAGCGATGCCACAAACGGAGAGGTTGGGTATATTCACATCCCCGATATGGGTGTGGAAGGACTCAACGAATTTGTGAAACATTTCTATCCGCAGCTTGCCAAGCGCGCGCTGATCATCGACGACCGCGGCAATGGCGGAGGTAATGTTTCACCCATGATCATTGAACGCCTGAACCGGGAGATGACCATGATCAACATGGCCCGCAATACCGAAGCTGCTCCCGGGCGCCTCGAAATGCAATGGGGCCCGAAATGCATCCTCATCGACAACTATTCAGCTTCCGATGGTGACCTGTTCCCTTACCAGTTCAAGAAAATGAAGATCGGGAAAGCCATTGGAAAGCGCACCTGGGGTGGTGTGGTCGGTATCCGTGGCAGCCTGCCCTTTATCGATGGCGGACAACTCATGCGGCCCGAGTTTGCACCTTACGATACCGAAGGCAAGAACTGGATCATCGAAGGATATGGTGTTGATCCCGATATCGAAATTGATAACGATCCTGCAAAAGAATACGCAGGTGAGGACCAGCAGCTGAATAAAGCAATCGACCTGATGAAAGAGGAACTGAAATCATGGCCGAAGGAATTGCCAGGTATGCCGCCGTTCCCGGATAAAACGAAATAATAAGGACCACTTTGGGGTTGACGGTCAGTTAACCGCACCGCAACTGTCACTCGATAACAAGGTCAACAGCAGATACTGCACCGCAACTAAGGCTGTCACTCGATAGAGCAAGTCATATTCTCCTTCTTATATAGACCGCTCCAGCCTAAGGTTGCTTATGCAGTATCTGTTGTTTTCCGTTTAATTGAGACCGCAACAGCCTGAGATTGCTTATGCGGTCAACTGACCGGCAATTTTTTAAATCTCTCTTATTTTCGAGCAATATTGCAGCTTCTTTGCATGGATGTTCCAGTATCACATAAGCAACCTTGACTGGGGCTAAGCGAAGATAAATTCAGGAATAAGGTGTGTTATCCAAGCCCCAGGCGCAGTTGCGGTGTGATACTGGAACATCAACCTCATGAATAATTCAGGCTAGCATTCTTTTCATTAATTTTACCGGCAAATCAAATCGCGCCATGCTGAAATTAATCCGCAGAATCAATGCAGATGATGCCATCATCACACTGATCCTGGTCATTGGCGCTTTGCTGCGGTTTTACCGCCTGACGGACATCCCCTTCACCCACGACGAATTCAGCGCCATTATCCGCTCGCAGTTTGATACTTTCGGCGAACTGATTGAGAAAGGAGTGAAAATTGACGGACATCCTGCAGGGGTGCAGGTTTTCCTGTATTACATGATCAGGATTTTCGGGGTTTCTGAAGCCATCCTGAAAACACCCTTTATCCTTTTTGGTTTTCTTTCGGTGTGGTTTACCTACCTGATCGGAAAATCATGGTTTAACGCCACGGTCGGACTGGTTGCAGCTTCATTCGTATCATTCCTGCAATTTCCGGTGATGTACAGCCAGATCGCACGGCCATATGCCAGCGGGTTGATGTTTTCACTGATGATGGTCTGGTTCTGGACAAATATCGTCTTCCATCCGCAACGCAAATATTATCTCAACCTGGCCGGATATATTTTGTCGGGGGCCTTTTGCACCTATAACCATCATTTCAGCCTGCTCTTCGCCACGATGGTCGGGGTGACCGGACTCTTCTATTGTTCCAGAACCAACCTCCGGTCATATATAGTTGCCGGAGTTCTTATCATCATATTGTACCTGCCGCATCTTCCAATCTTCTTTTACCAGTTAGGAACTGGTGGAGTGGAAGGGTGGCTTCAGAAACCACGGTTCGATTTCATCTTCGATTACCTGCAGTATATTTTTCAATTTTCAGGGTTTGTTTACCTCCTGGTTTTCCTGCTGATCAGTCTATCACTTCTTTGGTATGAAGAAAAACCGCCGGTAAACAGGAAATTCATCCTCATTTCTGTGATTTGGTTTCTTCTGCCTTTGCTTATCGGATTCTTTTATTCCAGATACCGGAGTGCCGTCCTTCAGTATTCCGTGATGATCTTCTCATTTCCCTTCCTGTTGTTTATTCTTTTCGGATATTTTAAGACGGCAGTCGCTCTTCATAAACTGATCCTTGTCGCACTGATAGCGATGACCGTCATTCCATCACTGATCATTGAACGACGTCATTACCAGGTATTTTACAAATCGCCCTACAGGGAAATTGTGGCAGAATCAAAGCATGCAATTGATTCACTGGGAGCCGCAAACTGCCATGTTATCCTGGATACGAAAATGGAGATCAATCCCTATTACCTCGAAAAACTGAATTGTCCTGATCTCCCCTTCCGGTATCTTGAATCCATCGGCAGCCATAGACGGTTGCTCAGCTACCTTGATTCCTGCAAAGGCAAGTACCTGGCCTTTGGATGTATTTCCTCAACTCCCGGGGACATATACTGCCTCATATTGGAGAAATTTCCTTTCCTCCAAGAGCATAAAACCTATTGTGGCGGAGATTTTTACCTTTTCTCAAAAGTAAAGCAGGATCAGGTAGAAAGTGCGGATTCTCACCAAATCAAAACGGGCAGGAATGATGCAGTAAAGAGCGAATATTTTTATGGTGTTGTTAACACCTTCGAGCCCAGTCGGCCTGAGTGGGGATGGATAAATGAAAAACGGTGCATCGACTCGCTCACCATCGAAGGAAAAAAATCATTTGTTTCGGATGCTGGCATGGAATTCAGCCCAACCTACTCAATGCCCCTGCGCCAGTTGATGCATTCAAATAACGATGTGATCGATATCTCAGTCGATATCCGCACACCCTTGATTTTTCCGGGGGCCTGGCTGGTAGTGATCATATCGGCAAACGGGAAGGAAATCAAATGGGATTCAACGCCTGTGAATGAATTTGTGAATCCGGGACATTTGGGTCGTGTGTTTTATTCAATCCGGCTCAGCGATGTTGAACTGCGCCACCACGGATTAATGATTAAAGCTTTCATCTGGAACCCTTTAAAAAAACCCTTCATCATGGATAATTTCCGGGTCAGGGTTCGAAGCGGAAATCCTTTTATTTATGGGCTTTACAGGGAGATTAAATAATTAAAAATTACGAATTAAAAATTACGATCGGAGATAAACCTTCTTTTCCCTTTTATTCGCCCGTCCGCCCGTTTGTTTGTCCGCCTGACCACTCGTCCGCCTGTTCGCCCGTTTGTTTGTCCGCCTGACCACTCGTCCGCCCGTCCGCCCGTTTGTTTGTCCGCTTGACCACTCGTCCGCCCGTCCGCCCGTTTGTTTGTCCGCCAGGCCACTCGTCCACTCGTCCGCCCGTTTGTTTGTCCGCCAGACCACTCGTCCACTCGTCCGCCCGACCGCGTATCTACTCGTCCATTGTTTATTCCAGCTCACTTAACGTATATCCCAGTTTCAGTAAATTTTCCGGTTTCAGCAAGTTTCGCAGCTTTTCATCATCAAGGATTTTTAACTCCCGGTTGGCTTCAAAAACACTGCATCCATTGGTCTTCATATATCTGGCCAGTCCGGAGGCTTTGTGATAACCCAGCAGGGGCAGCAAAGCCGTAGTGATGGCCGGGCTGTTGAACAGCCTTTCCTGACTTGCTTCCTGGTTGACGATCAACCCATCAAACAGGTTCAGCTTTAACGTTTGATCACAGGCTATCAGCAATTTTATGCTGTCGAGCAGGGCATGACCGATCATTGGAAGATAAGCGTTGAGTTCCAGGCATCCCTGGGCCGACAGTGAACTGATGAGCTGATCGTTGGCATAGATCCGGTGAGCAGCACTGATCACAAATTCCGGGATAACGGGGTTGATTTTCCCAGGCATGATCGAACTTCCAACCTGGCGTTGCGGAATCGACAAGACCGTGTCCCGCGTCCCATGTCCCGCGTCCCGCGTCCCGTTTCCCGTGTCCCGCGTCCCGTGTCCCATGTCCCGCGTCCCATGTCCCGCGTCCCGCGTCCCGTTTCCCGTGTCCCGCGTCCCGTTTCCCATGTCCCGCGTCCCGT
>CAISJJ010000530.1 GCA_903885595.1 uncultured Bacteroidales bacterium | reverse complement strand
TACCCTGTCAATAGTAAAAGCCCAATCGGGATGATTTTTTGAATGAATTGATTTTGAACTTGAAAGTATATGGATTTTTACAAAGGACAATGAAAACTGTATCATTGGCTTGTAGCTTTCAGAGGAAAGTTTTTTCTGCTTCGCATATTTGAAAGTTCCAAGATCTTCATCACTGAGGAGAATAAAAGAAGCAAAATCATTGTAATACTGTATTCCTAATGTGCCTAACCCATGAGTGAAAAACCTTGATATTGCCCGAACTCCTTTTTCAATGCATATAATTGTGTTGTAAATTAATAGCTTATCTTCTTGCTCATAGGACATTTTACTTTCATCAACCCCAGCATAATTATGATCAATAAAACTTTTGAATGCTTGAAAAGGATTTGAACTTCCATTCTGATTTCCAAGAATAATGGTATCAATATAATAGTAACGCTGTTTTATTGAAAAATCTGTCAGGATTTTCAGAAAGGTTCTAAAGTTTTGATCATTTCTCAAATATTCCATGTCTTCAACTACCATAGGATTACTATTCATCAGTTCGACATTGGTTGAATACTCAATCAAATCATCAAGCATTTTTAAAATGCCGTGTCCGGAATCGAAAATTTGAAATCTATCCTTTGCATTTTGAAATTCAGGGAAATGACCATTGAGATGTTTGTCTTTGAGCAACAATAATATTTTTAAAACCCTTTCAATTCCTGATGCAAGTAATTGTAGTGTAACATGGTTATTTGAAGCAGGAGATTTTTGTTCTTTCAAATTCAACAAGCCTGCTGTAATGAATTTGAATGAAGCCTCAACTTCTTCTAGAATTGATGCAACCTTTTCTATATCCTGAGCTTTGTTTATCATTTCAACTAATTAAAATTCTTGAAGCATTGGTTGATTTGGTCTCTGATCCGCAATAACGTTTCCTCTTCCATGTCTTTTCGGTAAAAATATGACGGATGCTTGATGCGGATTACGGGTGGCAATTCATATTCTTTTTTCATTTTGCGCGTTTCATATTGTAATATCGAACTAAAAATCTAATCAAAGACAAATTTCAATCATCCTCACGTAACCTATTTATGGTGAAAGCATTTATCCTTTCTTCCTCTCACTTGCAGTATATTGTTTCAGCATCCGGTTAATTATTTCGATAACTCTATCCTTCAACCATTCTGGGGTAAGTACTTTTACATTATCCTTGTGCCCAAGGATAAATGAAATAAATTCATAGGTTGGATGCAATTCAAACCCGAACACCACCTTGTCTTTGGTCTCTTTCAGCACCCGTTGGCTATGATGGATGGGTTGGGTAATGAGATACTGTGCCTGCTGTTTTGTGAATTCAATCTTTATTTGAGGCGGTTTCGATTGGGGAGCAATGATGCCAATGGTGTACTTGAAATATTCATGGGGATCGAAATCTGATTTGCGATAAGGATTATCAACTGGTTCGATTGATTTGATCCGATCGAGACCAAAGGTGCGGATATCCTTCTCTTTTTCGTCCCAACCAATCACATACCACCGGTTATTATGTTCCTTCAACAGATAAGGATGAAGAATTCGGGATGTTGTGCCAGGAGCCGTGCCTTTTAAAGTACTTTGAGCAGAAACGGGAGGCGGTTTAAATACATTGAAAGACAAATGTTCGATCCGGAGGACCTTTTTTTCTTTAATAGCCCGGATGATTGGCTCAATATAACCGGTCCCTTCCATGTAGGGTGGGGTTTCGAACTGGACATACTCCTCAAATTCTTCCATGCTGAGGATGCGCCTGACATCGACCACGTCAATAATACGGTCAATGGCCTCGGCATAACGCTTTACCATATGAAAACCCCGGTACTGACGAAGGATTTTTGCAGCAAATTCTATTGCATCTATGTCTTCCTCTTTTACCTGAATATTTGAGATAGAGAACTCAGGATCCTCATAATAATATCCGCGTTTTATGCGATCGAACCGGATGGGTGCATAATAACCCGGTTCTGGATCATCCTTCATGGCCTTCAGATCCTTTTCAATGGTTGACCTGGATATTTGTTGATCAAGCCGCTGAATGCATCGCTCAATCAGATAATCAATGCCAGGATAGGACCTCTGCTTATTGCGGATGCATGCATCGATGACCTGATAGCGGGCGAAGGAATGTTTTGTAACAGGCATAGGCTGTGCAATTGGGATGAAACAAACGCTCTAAGTTGTTTGGCCTTGTTGAAGCATATCAAATGTATAACTAAATTGTGAACGTAATAACATTACGGGGATTTTTTTTTTCGTGACGCGTGACGGGTGACGAAAAAAACGGGACGGGTGACACGGAACGCGTGACAGAAGATTTTATGCGGGATATAAATAGATTACGGTGTGATGTTCTTCCTTTGTTTTACAATCAACGGAATCATGAACTCAGCAAAACCATTCAAGGAAAAAAGAGGTCCAACTCCTTTCAGCATTCATTCCATTGCCAGAAGTGAATCGTTCAGGATAAAATATGATTCAAGTTTTAGCAGCCTCGATCCTGCCACTTTTTTCATCTTTCATAATAAACAGATCCCATCTCACCGTGTCATGCATTGGATTATTCCGGGTGATGAAACAGTAGATGAGATTATCAGGCAGTTCAAGATTCCGGAAACCAATGCCATAATCCAATGGGATTATGATCCCCGGGCAGGCAAATATGTCAAGAACCAGGGGGTGCTCATGATCCGAAAAAACCTGCTGGTCTATTTTGAAAACCTGCAGGATGGGCCCACGGTTTCAATCCTTTTCTCGGGGAGCACGAATAAATTGCTGTTGAGAGAGGTCTGTGGATACCTTCAGTCAATGGTACCCGAAACAAAACCCAGGTGTATTGGCGTTTTGGTGGCCGATCCCATGGAGGGGTTGTATATCAAGGAATTTGAAGTGACTAAACCTGATATTGATATCTCCCTTGCTTACAATGATGATTTTCGTACTGTTCATGATGCTATTGTCGAAAGACTCAACCAATCCAATGGTAAGGGGATCGTTCTTTTGCACGGCAGACCCGGCACAGGAAAAACCACCTATATCCGCCACCTGGCATCGTTGATCCGTAAAAAGATGATCTTCATAACGCCTGAAATGGCGCCACAGTTTGCTTCTCCGGATTTCCTGGCATTGATGATAGACCATCCCAATGCGGTACTTATCATCGAAGATGCTGAGAATGTGGTATGCGACAGGATGAACGAAGAAAATATCAGCGTTTCAAATCTACTCAATATATCAGATGGGTTGCTGAGTGACTGTTTGAACCTGCAACTTATCTGCACCTTCAATACGGACATTTCAAGGATCGACAAAGCCTTACTTCGTAAAGGCCGGATCATCGCCAAATATGAATTCAAGCCGCTGACGATCCAAAAAGCCGCGCATATTGCAAAAACGCTGGGACACCCGGCTAATTTCTGCCACGAAATGACCCTGGCGGATGTGTGTCATTTTTCGGATGAAGATTTTTCAATTCCGATACCTAAAACAATTGGATTTAAAGTAGCATAAGAGTTATTACCTTAGTAGTCACCTAAAATATATGGTATATGAGAATTGCACAAAAAGTTAATCAGGAACAAATTTTATCAGCCCTATTCGGTCTGGCCATTGGTGATGCACTGGGCGTTCCCGTGGAGGATGAGAGCCGTGTGTCGTTGAAACAAAACCCCGTTATTAGCATGCGTGAATTTGGAAAACATAATCAAATGGCAGGCAATTGGAGTGACGATAGTTCCATGACCTTTTGCCTGGCTGAAAGTCTTTGCAAAGGCTATGACCTGGAGGATATTGCCAGAAATTTTGTAGATTGGATATTCAATGGAACCTGGTGTGCAGGGGATGAGGCATTCGACTATGGAAATGTTACCTACAAAGCGCTAAACAGGTTGCATAACCTAATGCAATTGCACCGGAAAATCAACCCGAAAAAAGGCAAACATGAGCATGAGTGCAGCAATGGTTCGCTCATGCGTACACTGCCTCTTGCTTTTTTTATGATGAACTTACCGGTCGAAGAACGTTTCCGTATCACCGACGAAGTAAGCCGGCTTACCCATGGCCATCCCCAGCCATCACTGGCCTGCCATATCTATCTTGAATTTGCACGCGAACTGTTATCGGGATCCGGCAAACAACAGGCTTACAGGAATATGCAACAGCAAGTTAATGCGTTTATTCCGACAGTCCCAGATTTACAAACAGAATCTACCCATTTCAAAAGAATCTTGTTGGAGGATATCAG
>CAISJJ010000529.1 GCA_903885595.1 uncultured Bacteroidales bacterium | reverse complement strand
CACCTTCGTGGAGGTTTAACACTTAATCACTTAACACTTAACCCTTTATCAACCCTTAATTTACACTGTGTTATTTTATGCTGATATCAAAAGCATAATCCTGGTAACTTATGATACTTTTCGTCTTGTTCAAATCAATCCAAGCCCTTTCTGTATGCGACAATTCAACCAGATCCCATGAGGAGGTGTCTTTAAATAAGTCGACAACTTTCTTAACAGTTTTCAACTCTTCGGCGCTAAATACCGACAAATCAAACTCTTTCAGGGGTTTATAACATTCATTAACTTTTGAGTTATTGACCCGGATAAATACAGGTTCAATAATTTCCTCTTTTTCAATAAAGTGAGCGAAAATAAAATCACAATTTGCTGGTACCGGACCATACGAAATCGCACGATAGGATATTCCTGAGATAGATCTTCCGTTGACCTTGTAATTTAAGAAATCTGTATAAAACAGCATTTTATTCAACTTGAGTTTGTCATTAAACTCAGGATTACAATTTGACAGAAAGTAAAGCAGTAAATTGGATGCCTTCGCTGGATTTGGCACACTATATCCGGTATATTTATTCGGAATAAAATGCCAGTTAAAATTACATAGAAAATAGTCCTCATCTTTTGAGGGGATTAAATTCCTGACAGTTTCTTCAATTTTCAAATAGGATTGAGCGCTTAGAACCTCTTTAGACGGGAACGTGACATGCGTGACGAAAGAACGTGACGGAACGTGACATTAAACCGCGGCCCCATCGGGGCCGAATATTGGTAGCACGTGGAATATAAATAATTTCCGCTCCGTAGGTGCGGAATAAATTAACAGTAAGCGGGCCGAAAAACGTGACATCTACGGGTGGTCTTAACACTTAGCACTTAATCACTTAAAACTTAACACTTACAGTATCCATAGACAAAATTCTTGTTTGTAATTAATCAAGTAGCCAGTACCCTGAAATTATCAAATGATTACCTTTGTATATAAATAATTGATGCTGACAAAAGAAAAAATTATATCTGGAATTCAGAAACTCCCTGATTCCGTGACAATTGATGAAATTTTGGATCAAATCGTACTTCTTGAAAAAATTGAAAAAGGGATGGATCAGGCTGATAGAAATCAAGTATTTTCAGAAGAAGAGGTAGATGCTAAAATTGCTAAATGGCTCGACTGATCTGGACAATTCTGGCTTCAGAGGATCTTGAGAATATTTTTTCAAAATCAATCCCATGTTTGTACTTGTTGGAAGAACTCTTTTTAGGGTCAAAATCAAATTCCATAGCGTCACAGGCAAGCTAATACTTGTACAAAAATAATGAATGATCGCATTAATTGTGCAATAATTGTTCCTTTTTTGTGCTTTTATTGCCAAAAAACGTGACGAAAGAACGTGACGGGAAATGTGACGGAAAACGTGACGAAAAAAAATCGTCACTTGTCACTTGTCACTTGTCACTTTCTGCTCATAAAACATTGTGCCATTGATCTAAATTGCATGTTCGACCAAACAAAATTATGCATATTTTGTTTGTTAGAGTAAACAAAACACCTATCTTTGTATCATATTAAAAGTTCAATGGATCAACTGATTGAAAAATATCGAAAAAAAATAGCCATTACGCAAACCCGGTTTGTGCGCAGTATCATGTTTGAAATAAACTGGAATGCCCGGCTGATAGGCATCAAAGGGGCCAGGGGAGTTGGGAAAACCACCTTGTTGCTGCAGTATATTAAATTGCATTTCATGTCGGATATTCAATCGGCATTGTATGTGAGTTTGGATAATATCTGGTTTAGCGACCATAAATTGGTCGATCTGGTCGATTCATTCGTTAAAAAAGGGGGTAAATACCTTTTTCTCGATGAAGTTCACAAATATCCGAATTGGTCGGTTGAACTGAAAAATATATATGACGACTATCCCGAATTAAAGCTTGTATTCACCGGCTCATCCCTGCTGGAGATATTAAATGCACGTGCCGATTTGAGTCGCAGGGCCGTGGTTTATTCCATGCAGGGTCTTTCGTTTCGTGAATATTTGAATATGCAGACCGGGTCGGATTTTAAAATCCATGCCTTGTCCGGAATTCTTGATCATCATGACACTATTTCCAAAGAAATAGTGTCGGAGATAAAACCATTTCAGTACTTCTCAGGCTATTTACAGTCGGGTTACTATCCTTTTTTCAAAGAAGAAACAGACCTCTATCATAGCCGTATAGAAGAGGTTGTCAATATGATTCTGGAAATTGAGCTTCCGTTGCTGCGGGGGGTTGACATCACCTATGTCAATAAATTAAAGCAATTGTTGCTGGTGGTTTCCGAATCGGCTCCGTTTATCCCAAATATAACGAAACTGAGTGAAAAAATCGGAATTAACAGACAAACGATGCTTACCTATCTCTACTATTTGAATGAAGCGCATTTGATCAGTTCCATTTATAAAGATGCACATGGGATCAGCCTTTTGCAGAAACCAGATAAGATTTTTCTCGAAAACACCAATCTCATGTACACCTTCAGGGGAATCAACTCTGATTTGGGGAATGTAAGAGAAACATTTTTTGTAAATCAGCTGCGATATAAATACCCGATCGCTTTTTCGGTGCAAGGCGACTTTCTGGTTGATGAAAAATACACCTTTGAGATCGGGGGGAAAAGAAAGAATAAACGTCAGATTCAGCATATATCCAATGCATTTATTGCGGCAGATGACATTGAATATGGCTTTGATCATAAAATTCCGCTGTGGCTGTTCGGGTTTTTATACTGAACACCTCTTCAATTAAAACTTAATTGATTCACCTGCCGTTCGCAGATTTGACAGGTTATACTATTAATAATACAATCATTGTATGAAAACTTTGCTATTGATGAAAATAAATGGTGAAATGCACTGCCGCACCCTTTTTTTATTTCTCCTGATTGCCGGGCTCATCTCCTCCTGCGTGCCCCCAAGGGAGATCAAGTATCTCCAGAAAAAACAGGCACAGGATACCACTTCGTATTACAAAAACCAGCGGATGACCGACCGCAAAATCCAGCCGCGCGACTATCTCTATATCAGGGTATATACCATGGATGAAAAGGCCAACAACTATTTCAACAGGGGAATTCAGCCTGGTGCCTCCGCCACCTCCAATTATTATCTCGACAGCTATTTTGTTACCAACGAGGGGATGATCGATTTCCAGCTCATCGGCAAGGTGTACGTGAAGGATATGACGGCCGTTGAAATTCAGCAGGTGATCCAGAAAAAAATTGATGAATACCTCAAGGAGACCCTGGTGGTGGTGAAGATCGTAAACTTCAACATCACGCTGGTGGGTGAAGTGAGCAGTCCGGGCATGTATTCCATATACAAAGATGATATCTCCATCTTTGAGGCCCTCTCCCTGGCCGGCGACATGACCGACTTCTCGAACCGCAAAAGGGTGGCGCTCATCCGCAAAACGTCCGAAGGGTCGCGGGTGATCTACCTGAACCTAACGAGCGACAAGCTCCTCAGCTCCAGCTACTATTACCTTCAGCCCAACGACATCATCTATGTGATGCCGCTTGGATACAAAACCTGGGGCCTGGGTTCCACCATTCCCTGGGCATTCGCCTTCGGCCTCCTCTCGACCACCCTGCTGTTAATCAACTATTTTAAATGACCATGCAAAACGCCAGCGCGCATCCCACGGAGTTTGATCCGCAATGGGAGCAAACCACCGACTATAAAGTTTACCTCTTTAAAATTATCCGGTACTGGTACCTCTTTGTTCTTACGGTGCCCATTGCCCTGGTTATTGTGTTCTTTTTTAACCGGTATGCCATCCCTGTTTACTCGGTGCGGGCCACCATCCTGATCAAGGACAAATCGGAAAGCAGAATGAACCCCATGGATTTTATCAACCTGGGCGGGAACGGAACCATGCAAAGCGTGCAGAATGAGATCAAGATCCTTACCTCCTACGATATGGTG
>CAISJJ010000528.1 GCA_903885595.1 uncultured Bacteroidales bacterium | reverse complement strand
TCCCAAAACAGTATAGTAACATCTTCCTGCATCAGTATTACGGCTGAATGGACTGCCTACCGGGCAGCTAACCAACGGGGGATGATTGTCGGTCACGTTGATTGTAACAGAACAGTTTGCGCTTAGGCCTGATGCATCCGTGGCTGTCCAGGTAATGACTGTCGTTCCCTTCGGAAGTTGAGCACCCGCGAGGGTGGCTGTACCATTAAAACTATTGATCAGCGTTGTTCCCAGGCAATTGTCCGAGAAGGTTGCATTGAATTCAATTCCCTGAACTGTATAATAACAACTTCCGGCATCAGTGAAGCGGCTAAAAAGACTACCCACAGGGCAAATTATCGTAGGGGCCTGATTGTCGGTAACAATGATCGTAACACTCCGGGATGTTGTGCATCCGGCATTGTCTGACACTAAAATAATATAATTGCCTGCTATAAGTCCGGTCAGATCCTCATTATTTGACTGACCAACAGGGACAAACCCTCCTCCACTGGCTGTCCACAGAAAAGTATAGGGGGCTGTTCCGCCGGTAACGGTGATGTTAATACTCCCTGTATTCCCTCCCGGACAAATAACATCAACATGGGTTTCAATCGCAGATAATGAAGTCATTGGCTGGGTAATTGTTACCGGAAGGGTCCCGACAGATTCATCCTTATCAGTTACAGATACAGTATACAATCCGGCCTCCAGACCTGTTATGTCTTCACTATTAGCAGTATATCCATTCGGGCCTGTCCATGCAATCGAATAAGGCGCTGTTCCACCATCGATGGTGAGATCGATACTACCATTGAACCCTCCGAAACATGAAACATTGGTGTGGGTTTCTGTAAGTGTCATCCCTCCCAGTGGTCCCCGGATCTGAATAGGCGGTCCGGTAATGGGGCCGCAGTTTTTTTGATCTGTTATTTCATAACTGTACACGCCTTCAGATAATCCATTGAAGACTCCGTTCGTATTGGTCATTCCTTTGGGATTCAGCGTGTAGATCAAAGGGGGCGTCCCTCCCGATGCCGTCAGGGTGATCTCACCATCAGCAACTCCAAACCGGGATATGTGTAATCCATTGTACTTTGTAGCGGCTTTGGCACAGGTTATTACCAGTTTTGGTAAAACTTTGACTTCAACTATATTGCTTGATACAACAACAGGAGGAGAATCTGAATCAATGACCAGCAAGACATACTTGGTTGTAGCAAGAAGTGCAGGTGGGGCATAAGTGGCTGAATCAGGTGAAAATATGTTAGCCCAGTTTGTGCCATTATCGATACTTTGCTGCCACTGATAATAAATCGGTCTGACACCTCCGGCGCTTTTATTAATGATTGTTAATGGGGCAGGGAAAGTATTGTAACAGATAGTTTGGTTCGTTCCAATAACCGGGCCTGTAATCTCCTTCTGACCATAAGCATGAAAAGTAAATAATACCAAAATCAATATCACCATAAAATGGGAATACAAATTCCGGTACAGGATGTTTTTCATTCGAACTTTGTAAAAAAAAGGAGACAGACCTTTTCAGTTTCCCTTAAGGCAAAGGGCATGCCGGGGTACAAAGGAAAACAACGACCTTCTTTTACAAGCTCACAAGCTATTGTTTTTTAATATCTTATAAAAGCAATCTAACAGGAGAAGGGAAATTAAAAATGATACTATCGGCTGGAGGATGATTAAAAAACCGCACAGGTGTGCGGTTTCAGGCAGGATTTTCGTTACGTGTGACTTTGATGCGGTATTTTCTCATTTTCCGGATCAGCGTATCCCGGCTAATACCCAGGAGCTCAGCAGCGGCTGATTGATTAAAATCACAACTTTGCAACGATTGTCTTATCATCTCTATTTCAGTTTCTGATAAGGTTGATCGCTGAGATTCAATTCTTTTTGAAGCCTTTTCTTTATTTTTAACCGGAAAATCCTGACAAGTAAGGGAAGTGCCGTGGGAAAGAATTACTGCCCGTTCGGTCAGGTTTTTCAATTCCCTGACATTACCTGGGAATTCATAATTTTTCAACATCTGAATCACCTCTTTATCAATCCTGGGCGTGGTTTTATTAATCTTTCTGGAGAAATCCTCTGTAAAATAATTTAAAAGCGGTTCAATGTCTTCGGTTCTTTCCCTTAAAGGTGGAATATGAATATGAAGGGTATTCAGCCGATGCAGAAGATCGAGTCGAAATTTCTTCTCTTCCACCAGTGTGTCCAGTTCATGATTAGTTGCCGAAATAATCCGGAAATCGGTTGAGATCTGACGCGTGTCTCCAACCCGTGTTATTTTCTTCTCTTCAATCGCCCGTAAAACTTTTGCCTGGAGGGTCAATGGCATATCAGCAATTTCGTCAAGGAACAAAGTACCATGGTCACATACTTCGAAGAAACCTTTTTTATCGGTATCTGCTCCCGTAAAGGATCCTTTTTTATGGCCGAAAAATTCACTCCCTATCAACGAATCAGTGATGGAACTACTATTGACAGTGCATAACAAGTTATCCTTTCTGGTACTTGCAAAGTGAATGATCCGTGCTATGTTCTCCTTGCCGGTACCACTCTCACCTGTTATCAGCACATTTGTATCAGGAAACCGGGCAGCTTTCATAGCCATATCAAGCACAGCAAGAATCTTGGGGCTTACACCAATCAAATGGCGATCAATTTTTTCCTCCAGGTTTTTAGAGATGAGCGAGTTTCTTTCTTCAATTTGTTTTATTCTTTGCTGAAGATGCAAAAACTTTTCAGTCCGCTCGATCGCAATCTGGATATCCATGGTTCTGAATGGTTTTCTCAAATAATCGAGGGCCCCCAACCTGATTGCCCTTATCACGGTATCCATATCTCCATGTGCAGAAACAATGATAACCTCCAGCCCGGGATAGGAGGATTTAACCTCTTTCAAAATATCCAGGCCATTGACACCGGGTAACCTCACATCGAGGATCAGTAAATCAATGGCCTCCTTTTTCAAGGTGGCTAACCCTTCTGTTCCTGTATTGGCAATGAATGCTTCAAATCCGGTATTTTGAAAAAACTCTGCCAACTCTTCCGAGAATTGCCGTTCATCATCAAGAATGAGTACTTTGAGATTATTCATTTATTTTCTTCTCCACTTTATTTTCAATCGGAATGGAAATTTGTAAGGAGGTCCCAATAGAAAATTCACTTTGAATTTCTATATTCCCATTCATCTCTTTAACAATACCAAATGAGATGGACAATCCGAGCCCTGTACCTTTGCCAGCCTCTTTTGTCGTAAAGAAGGGAAGCATAATCTTATCAAGCACATCCGGTTTGATGCCAATCCCGCTATCTTTCACTTCAACAAATATCAGTTGTTTTTTTTGATAGGTCTTAATTTCGATGAGTTTATGAAAATTATCACCATGTAGTTTTTGTTTTTCTTCAAGACCATCTTTTGCATTAATCAATAAGTTAATGATGACTTGTTCAAATCGGTGTGTGTTGCCAATAACCGGGGGTATGTTTTCGTCAAGATCCAGGATCAACTCAACTCCTTTATGGTTAAGTTGTCCTGATAACATTGATATCCCATCCCTGATGCTTTCATTGACATTAAAACTTGATTGTAAAAAGGTGTCGTTGCTTCTTGAAAAAGTCCGGATGTGGTCAATGATGTAATCAAGTCGTGAAATGTTATCAAAAATCCTGGTCGCTTTTTTATGAAAATAAAGCTCATCAACGCCCTTGGTTTTTTTTAATTCATGTAACAGGTTTTCAAGACCTAACGAGATTGTATTCAACGGTTGATTGATCTCATGGGCAATCCCGGCAGCCATTTCACCCAAACTCACCATTTTTTCTGTTTGGATCAAATGCTGCTCCATTTTTTTTCGCTGTGAAATGTCCCTGATGACTGCCATAAATGAAACAGGCCTGCTATCTTTTTCCTGGATCAGGGTGATGCTGATCTCACTTATGAACTGCGATTGATCAGCTTTGGTCAGAATAAATTCAACATTCTGGGTTAACCCATCAGCCAGGGTGCTTTCGATTACTGTCTGTAACCTGGCGTGTTCCTCTGCGGGAAATAAGCTACTGATATTCTTCCCGATAAAAATATGTTTATCAGTAATCCCGAATACTTCTGAAGTCATTTTAGATATTTCCCTGATATCTCCGTTTAAATCCATAATAAGAATTCCCTCCGGAGAGGCATTTAACAGGGTTCGATACATTCTTTCTGACTCCTGAATTTTATTCTTCTGCCGGCTTAATTCAAGCAGAATTTTAATTTTACTTAACAGGATTGTCCTGTGAAATGGCTTAATAATGAAATCAATGATACCCGTTTCATAATACTTTTCTAGATGAAATTCATTATAGGCATGAGCCGTGATGAAGATAACGGGGACAATATCACGGGATGGGTCGGCATTGATTATAGATGCGAGTTCAAGTCCATCCATTTCAGGCATTTGAACATCAATTAATGCGAGGGCAAGTTCAATATCTTGTGTTTTTGCCAAGGCCTCTTTACCTGAAAAAGCAGTTATTACATTAACATTCAGCGATTTGATAATATCCTTCAAATAGATGATGTTTACTTCCACATCATCAACCACGAGTATGTTCGGCTTGGTTTCGGTTTCCATTAAACAAATGTACATGACAATTTTCAAATATCCTTCAGTATATAATAAACAAGATTGACGAAAGTACCTTTATAAAAGATCAATTCAAGTTTCTTTCAGCTTTTTTAATTAGATCTGTTGCTTTTATTGTCTTTGATTGTATCTTTGCATTTATTTAATCTAAATTAAAATTATTATGAGAAAGATTCCAGCCATCATTTTTGCGTTGGTATTCTCTTGCACCTTAATAAAGGCGCAGGAATCATCAACAACCAGGATTCCGCTGATCGGAGAACTTGCTCCCGGGTTTTCAGCTGAATCTACCCTTGGCCCCATTACATTTCCGGATAACAGCAATTCAAAGTGGACGATTTTTTTTAGTCATCCTGCCGATTTCACAGCGGTATGCAGCTCTGAAATACTTGAATTGGCCGCCATGCAATCTGATTTCGAAAAACTGAACACCAGGATAATGATTATTTCGACAGATGCAGTTTCAAGTCATATAGAATGGGTCAAATCTCTTGAAGTCATTAAATATAAAAACAGGGATCCATTAAAAATCCGATTCCCGCTAATTTCCGATAAAAGCCTGGATATTTCCAGGAAATACGGAATGATCCACCCTACTTCTAGCACAACGAAAGATGTGCGGGGTGTTTTTATCATTGATCCTGATAACAAGATTGAGGCGATTTTCTTTTATCCGATGAATATCGGGCGGAATATTGAAGAGATCAAACGAACGCTTGTTGCATTACAAACTGCTTTAAAATACGATGTTCTGACCCCCGCCAACTGGCAACCCGGCCAGGATGTTATGATTCCAAGTCCGCAAACAGCAACTGAAGCTGATAAATTGATCGAAAAGAATAATCCGGAGCTCTACAAACTGAATTGGTATATGTGGTTTAAAAAACTGTAAATTAAACAATTTCATCGTGCTTTGAAGGCTTCTTTAAATGTAAAGGGAAGCCTTTTTTATGCGATTAAGTAACACCGCAATTTCATATCTTCGCTGATAATAAAATTGTTCCTTTACCTGCTGTCGGGGTATCAGAATAACAGTATTGGGGGATTACTGAACGGAACCAGGAAATTATCCAATGAAGAAACGAATTTTTAGCGCTGCTGTAATCGTGCTTTTGGCAGGATTACTTTGGGGCGTGTATTATTTGAATGCTTTGCTCCCGGTCATCACAGGCTATCCTGCAAAGTATCTTTGCTCCGCTGTTTTTATATCACATCGCAGCGCTTCTGAGGCAGAGGCCGTCGACCTCCGGTTCTCTTTTATTCAATATGTTAAAAATGAAATCAATTACAGGGATAAAACTGTCACCAGTCGTTTTCTTTGGGGCAGGTCCAAAGCAATTTACCGGGATGGGTTCGGATGTACCTTGTTGCGCGAGGTGGAAGAGGATTCATTGATGAAAGTACATTTTCCCGGTGTGGCACGAGCCAATTATGATCCGGATACGGTTGCCTGGCCGCTGGGAAATATCATTCCTGATACAACTACCGGGATCGACAAGGTGGCATTGGCGGGAATAGGCGAAAAATTAATAACCGAAAATGCTTACAATGGAAATGCCTTTGGCTTTATCGTTATTCACAAAGGGATTCCGGTTACAGAAAGGTACAAACCGGGCTTCAATGAAAAAACCCGGTTTCTCAGCTGGTCAATGGCTAAGAGTTTTACCAATGCAATGGTGGGCATTATGGTGAAAGACGGGAAGCTGGACATTAGTCAAAAAGTTGCTATTGAAGCATGGCAGAACGATGATAGGAAAAATATCACCATGAATAATCTGATGCAAATGGAAAGTGGTTTGCGCTGGAACGAAGATTATGGCAACTTGTCGGATGTAACTTTAATGCTATATGATCAAAAGGATTTTGCTGGTTATGCCATTAACATGCCTCAGAAGTTCCCTGCCGGGAGTCATTGGTATTATTCTTCAGGATCAGCAAACATTATAAATTACCTGATGCGTAAACGATTCAGGGAGGATGCAGCATACTATGCTTTCGCCCAGACAAGATTATTTTACAAAACAGGTATGCCCAGCGCAATACTTGAGGTTGATCCGGCGGGGACCCAGGTTGGATCCTCCTATGTTTATGCTACTGCCCGGGATTATGCCAGGTTTGGGCTGTTGTATTTGCAGGACGGGATTTTCAACGGAGAACGCATCTTACCCCCAGGATGGGTAGATTACACCACTACACCTGCAAAACACAGTAATGGATGCTATGGCTCACTTTTTTGGTTGAACCGGACCCACTATTATTCTGATGCGCCGGAGGACCTGTTTTCCTGTAATGGCCATGATGGCCAGCGAATTTTCATCATACCATCAAAGGATCTTATTGTGGTTATCCTTGGTTATTCTCCCAGACCAGATCATGATATGAACTTTAACCGATTGCTGAAAGATGTTTTGAAAACCCTAAACCACAGTAAGCACGGCAACTTAAATTGATCTGAAAATAGTTTGTAAACTGGTTGTTATAGTGCCAACTGTAACTCATGTACACTATTGCGGCGGTTGCGGCAAATCCCCCCCTGACAACAAGGCCTTGATCGCCTGCATATTGTGTTCGTTACAGATGTTTTTACCAGAAGGGGTATAGAGATACCTGATCTGCTGGGAATATTTGTTTATGATCTTACTCCGGATCATCTTAAGCTGAAAATTCAAGAGTTTGTTTTCCTCGGTGAACCCCTCCATCAATATCGCTGTAGCTGCCGGCAACCATCGCTGAGGAAATGAAGTTTCATACTTGTTTCCGCTTCGGTATGCCTGCAATTCCTGTTCGATTTTTTCCAGCGCGTTTTTTTGCCCTTCCACCGTTGCAGGGTCCAGTTGTTTGGTTGCCAGATATCGCAGAAGGGCCTCCCTTCCCGGAACCACCAGGGCAACAGTATATGGATTTTGGTTGTTATACAACATACACTGTTCAATGAATACGGACTGGGATGAAAAGATTTCTTCCATACTTTCCGGGCTGTATTTTTCACCGTCATCAGCAATGAGAAGGCTTTTAAATCGTCCAAGCACATAAAGGAAGCCATCATTGTCAAGGTAACCCAAATCACCAGTATGCAACCACCCGTTTTTAATTGTATTTCCGGTTGCCTCTTCATTCATCCAGTAACCTGCCATGACATTTTCGCCTTTTATCACGATCTCTCCTTTTTCGCCTGCCGGAAGTATTTTTCCCTGCTCATCACAAATCTTCAACTCCAGGTTGGCAACCAGGTATCCTGATGACCCCAGCTTATGCTTTGAAATGGAATTGGAAGAAATCATGGGTGCTGCCTCCGTCAGCCCATACCCCTGTAACATTGGTATTCCAATCGCATAGAAAAACTTTTGCAACTCGATATCAAGTAAAGCGCCTCCGCCAATAAAAAATTCGAGCCTGCCTCCAAAACCTTCACGGATTTTCTTAAAGACCAGAAAGTCAAAAAATATTGTGAACGGTTTGAGAAACATTTTCCAACCTTGACCTCTATTAAAACCATGCCCATTGTATAAAAAAGCAACTTTTAAACCTAAATTGAAAATCAAACCGGTAAATACACCTTTTGACTTAATTGCCTTTTCGATATTTTTTTTAAAGTTTTTAGCAATGGCAGGGACAGTAAAAAGCAAGTGCGGCCTGATTTCTCTTATGTTTTTAGGAAGGTTCTTCAAGGATTCCATGGGTGTTTTGCCGACCTGGACTGAAGCGATAGAGGCTCCTTTTCCCATAAAGCAATAAATACCTGCAGTATGGGCAAAGGCATGATCCCATGGGAGTATCAGCAAGGTTGTAAAATCTGCAGAAATATCCATAAGCGAATACCCCTGGGAGATATTTGCAACATAATTTCTATGGGTAAGTATTATTCCCTTAGGATCAGCAGTCGTTCCGGAAGTGTAACTGATATTAGCATAATCATCAGGTCTGACAGAAGCTACCCGCTCATCGAAGAGATCCCTATGTGCTGCCAGAAAACTTTGTCCGGATTTTTTCAACGACAGCGCTGACAATTCACCATATGTATTATCAGTGATCTCATCTAGTACAATTACCTTCTCCAAGGTCGTGAGTTCATGCAGAATATTCCTGATCTTGCTGATCTGGTTACCTGAAACAATAATCATGCGTGCTCCTGAATGGTTCAGCCTGAATATGATCTCCCCCGGTTCGTTCATTCGAACCGATAACGGAACATTTACGGCACCACAAAATAAAATCCCAAATTCCGAGATAACCCAATCATTTCTCGCTTCAGAAAGCAGGGCAATCCGGTCTCCATTTTTAACACCCATTGAAAGAAGACCCGCAGCAAAAAAATCTATCTGAGCTTTGGTTTCACTGTAGGTCGTCCCAACATAACCATTTCCCTTGTTTTCCCATAAAAAGATATTATCATGGAATTTCCCGACACTCTGTGTGAAAAAACTCAGCAGGGTTTTCATTCGTTAATTCTTTTATTTCGTTGGTCAGTTGGAATAAAACATCTATGATGTGTCCTGCAGTATTCCAACAGCCATATGGATTTCCATGTTTTCTATTTACAAAGATAATAAGAATTTCAAGGTTTTGTATTCCTTTTCTGCCCTTCATTTTCACCGGGAGATCAAATGAAAAAAGCTGCAACTATATTATTTGGTCTAAATACAGTTAGTTCTAAACCAACATTGAACCGTATTATTAATATTGTTAATTTTACAAATCATCCAGATGGACCAATCGTTCATTGACCTGCACGGCATGCAAGAAATAGGTTCCCTGGGTTATAATGCAGAAAAATAAAGATGAAAGACCTCTCTCACCTCATAAAACTAAACCTGTAATAATAAAATGGGTGTTCCATGTGACCACTTAAAAACAAATTAATTGCAAATGAAAAAACTGATAGCCTTTGTCAGCATTCTTCTGACTTTATTTTCATGCAAATCCGTTCATTATACTCCTAAAAGCTACAACGAATCTCAGATTATTGCGGGCAGCAGTGGTGGTGTGAGCGGAACGATCCGGGAATATTGCCTCCTTGATAACGGTCAGCTGTTTATGAGCAAAGGAGTTGATGGTGAATGGAAAGCGATGAGAAAACTAAAGAAATCAACCACCCGGGACATTTTTGAGAAAGCCGGCGACCTGGGCCTTGACAGACTGAATTTCAAGCATCCGGGGAATATGACATACTACCTTGTCATCAAACAACCACCCCGTTTCAATGAAATCAAGTGGGGTGAGTCGGGTATTTCAACTCCCGACAGTCTTAAAGAATTCCATCATTTTCTTATGACAGTTTTTCAACCATAATTTGAATTCATGGCAGCTTCTCTGCTGCAGATGTAAATGCGAACAAGGAATGATAATTTGAGAATTCCAAATGAACAATCACAAACAAATTCTACTCTTATGAAAAATCGTATATTTTTTCTTTCGGTAATATTTTTTCTTATCACAGCTGCGTCCTCTCTTTCCGGCCAGAACAATCCATTTTCGACAAAATCCAGGTCGGCAACCACGGCCGGTTTTACCCCAAAACCGCTACAGCCTATTCCGGGATATACTCCTTCAACGGGAAACCTGTCTAATCAATCTTCGTCATTTGTGCAGGTGAGTCATCCATTCTCCAATTTATTCAAAGAAGGCAACTCGTTTAAAAACAAGCATTTTAACCAGCATGGGCAGTTGGTTTTTCTGTCAGGAAAAATTACCGGGGGGATCCGGCTTGACTTTAAAATGACCGGTAACCTGGAAGCTGCCTGTTTTGAATATCTTGAGACCATCAAATCAGATCTCAGGATCGAGGATGTACGGAATGAATTCATCATCAAAGGAATGGAATCTGATGAACTTGGCATCAGCCATATAAAAATGCAGCAGGTATTCAAAGGCATACCTGTTTATGGAGGGGAAATTTACCTTCATTCAAGCGGTGATCAGATCGGGTTGTACAATGGGAATAACTATCAGACTGCCAGCATTTCCAACGTCAATCCGTCAGTGGACCCAACACAGGCTCAGCAGACTGTTATCATAGATGTATCACAACGTACCAGCTGGTGCGATCTCGATACCAATCAGAAATTGATGCTAAATTATTATGCACCTGTTAAAGAGCTGATTATCTACGCGAAAGACCGTGATCCCAGACAACAATATCTGGCATGGCATGTCACCATCAGACCTAACTTTCTTGAACGGTGGGAATATTTCCTCGATGCCCAAACAGGTTCAATCATCCATTTTTTCAACAACACACAGACTGATGGGGATGTGACCGCTTCCGGCGCCGATCTTAATGGGGTAAACCGCACCATTCATGCCTACTTACAGGCAGGAAACTACTATATGATTGATGTATCAAAGCCCATGTTCAACCCACAAAACCAGGAAGGTACGATGCGAATATATGATGCAAACTACACAAGCCCTTCAGCCCCGGGATTCAACCCGGCTATCGCATCATCAACGAACAACACCTGGAACCCGAAAGTTATCTCTTCGCAATATAATGCAGGTGTAACCTATGAATATTTCCGGACAACGCATAACAGAAATTCATGGAATGATCAGGGTGGATCAATTCTCAGTGTGATCAATGCTACCGAGGATAACGGAAGCGGGATGGATAATGCTTACTGGAACGGGGTGTGCGTTGTTTACGGCAATGGTGATACCTACTTTAAACCCCTTGCCGGAGCCCTTGATGTAAGTGCGCATGAGTTGGGCCATGCATTCGATGAGGCATCAGCCAACCTCGAATATCAAAATCAGTCGGGGGCCTTGAATGAGGCGTTTTCCGACATTGCAGGCGCTGTTGTAGAACGGCTGAACTGGAAAATCGGAGAGGATATTGTTAAACCTTCATATTTCCCGACCGGATGTTTACGTGACATGTCAAATCCACATAATGGCGGAACAAATCTGAATGATCCCGGATATCAACCGGCCCATCTGAATGAAATGTATACCGGCACAAATGATAATGGGGGCGTTCACATTAACAGCGGTATTATCAATTTTGCTTTTTATAAATATGCTACCTCTGTCGGGATTGAAAAAGGAGAAAAAACCTTTTTCAGGGCATTATTTCATTATCTGACCCGTTCATCTCAGTTCATCGATTGTCGCCTGGCGGTGATCCAATCTGCAAAAGATCTTTATGGGGATGGATCAGCCGAAATGAATGCAGCCAAGACCTCTTTTAATGAAGTGGGCATCATGGATGGAAACGGAGGCAATTACCAGAACGAACTCCCTGTTAACCCTGGGCTGGACTATATTTTGTCGGTAAATACCGCCTCCGTTGATCCCAATTCGCTGTATGTATCTTCGACAGCCGGTACAAATTTCTCGGCTATCTCTCAAACTCCGCTGATCAGTAAACCCAGCATCGTTGATAACGGGAGCGTTGCCGTTTTTATCGGATCCGACAAGATGATGCATGCAATCACCCTGGGCAGCCAGCCACAGGAAACAACCATACAGGATGATGCCATTTGGTCGAATGTTGCCATTTCTAAAGACGGATCCAGGATTGCTGCTGTTACTGAGTTCCAGGATTCAGCGATCTACCTTTACAGTTATCAGAACCGGGAGTGGGTGAAGGCCCATTTGTACAATCCGACCACCCAACAAGGTGTAGTGACGAACAATGTGCTTTATGCTGATGCACTGGAATGGGATTACAGCGGGGAGTTTGTCATGTATGATGCATATAACCAGATGAATAGTTCAACAACTGGTCAGAATGTCGATTATTGGGACATCAGTTTCATGAACGTTTGGGACAATGCTTCGTCCAATTGGGGCAACGGAGATATTTTTAAGCTGGTGTCGGGAATTCCGGAAGGGATCAGCAT
>CAISJJ010000527.1 GCA_903885595.1 uncultured Bacteroidales bacterium | reverse complement strand
GCGACGGAAAATATATTTATTGCATCATCGCTTCGGATTATGATGTTAACCTGGGGCCTATCGGTGTGGGTGGACGTGGTGACCTGGTTTCCACCATAGGGTTTGATGGATTGTGCATGGTGGTGAGTGACCATCCGCTGAGCAGGTTCGTTGTCAACCCCGAAAATATGCTGGCGCACCAAAAAGTGATCGAGGAGGCGATGAAAGAATTCAGAAGCATCCTGCCTATCAGGTTTGGAACCATTGCCGCAACGCCCGATGAGATACGTAATCTCCTCAACCGCCGCTACAGCGAGTTCATGGAATTGCTTAAGCAGTTCGAAAACAAAGTGGAGCTCAATGTAAGGGGTAACTGGAAAAAAATGGGCATGATTTATAAGGAGATTGACCGGGAGCATGTTGAACTTCAACAACTCAGGGCAGCAATTGAAAAACTGGATGATCCGGCTCAAAGAAAATTGAAAATTGAGGAAGCCGGAATGCTGGTTGAACATGCACTGATTGAAAAAAAGGAAGAGGAGGCGATGAAGATTATCGATGCGTTCCGCAAATCGGTCTTTGAATATAAACATAACAAAACCAACGGGGATTCCATGTTTATGAATACCGCATTCCTGGTGAACAGCGGGAGGGAGGTGGAGTTTGATAACATCATGGCCGACATTGGCAACAAATACCTGGAGCGGAGCGACTTTGTCTATACTGCACCGTTACCGATCTTTAATTTTATCGATTTGAAAATTTTTCCGGAAAAATGGGAACTGTAATTTGAAAATCGTAAATCATAAATCGTAAATTGTAAATCGTAAATATGGAAAGGTCTATATGAGCAACGAATCAGAAATTCCCAAAGAAGGAAAATACATTTATGGGATCATCAGGCACACCGGTCCGATTGAATTCGGCCCTATTGGTATCGGAAAACGCGCCGACCAGGTTTATGGTATCTGTCACAAAGGGATTACCGCAATTGTCAGCAATTCGCCCATCATCATTTATGAAGCCCGCAGGGTTAACATGATTGCCCATGAAAAGGTGCTGGAGGAGATCATGAAACTGTTTACCGTGCTTCCCGTAAGGTTTTCAACCATCTCAGAACACGATGATGACAAAGGAATACTAAAGATACTTGAACAGGATTACAAGAAATTTGATGATCTGCTTACGAAGATGGATGGCAAGAAGGAACTGGGATTAAAGATTCTTGCACATGAAGCTCCGATCTATGAAAATATTGTTGAAAAATATGATGAAATCAGGACACTCCGGGGAAAACTGATGGGCCTGCCGGTTGATAAAACCCACTACCAACGCATGAAAATCGGGGAAATGGTAGCCGAGGCGCTGAAAAAAGAGATCGAAAATTATAAAAACGATATTCTTGCTGTGCTAAAACCACTTGCAGAAGATGTTAAAGTAAATGACAATTACGGTGAGATGATGGTACTTAATGCCGCTTTTCTTATTAAAAACAGTATTGAACCCGATTTTGACAAAGCAGTGATTGAACTCGATGAAAAACTTGGAAGTCTGATGACATTCAAGTATGTGGGGACCTTGCCTCCCTATAATTTTGTTAACCTGGTAATTAACACCAAAGGACTGTAACATGTTTTTAATTGACGATATACTTTTGGCGCCTTTAAAAGGAGTAATTTTTATCGGAAAGAAGATCAATGACATGATCGAAAAAGAGATGTCAGATGAAGGTGCCATAAAAGAGCGTCTCATGGAATTGCAGCTTAAATTTGAGATGGACGAGATTGATGAGGAAGAATATGACCGCAGGGAAGATGAGTTGCTGAAATTACTGGAAAGAATCAGGGAGGAGAAGCAGAACAGGTAAAAAACTTAACCAAATGGTATCGATCTTATCAATATAAAAAAAGGAGGAAAAAATGAGTGCTTTTAAGTGTCCGAAATGCGGAAAATTAACAGGTGGAAATGAGAAATTTTGCATTGAATGTGGTCAGCCGCTCAATGTTATTTGCCCTGAATGTGACGAAACATGGCGGTTTATGTTTGAATACAAATTTTGCCCAGCTTGCGGGCATGGAATGCAAAAGCCGGAATTACCTCGTAATCTAAAAAAAACAAATAACCTAGCGGAGGCAAAAATATGAGCAGTATTATTGATGTGAAAAAATCGGTAGTTAAGTTTCTCAAAGAAAACATTAACTGCTATGACGTAACGGTCATAAAGATTGAAAAAGTTCTGGAAAGCTGGAATTCTATTGCAGAGGTATATGAGGACGATTCATTTTTGAAATCAATGAATCTGCCACCCAAGCAGGTGAGGCTGTTTTATTCGGTAAAAATGGATGAAAACCTTGAAATTACATCTTTCGAACGGCTTAATTCATTTGAAGGATCGGATGTTGCCAGTTAAACATAAGGAATGAATGGCACTGAATATCTAAATGATTAGCTACTTTTTAATACCATTCAATAATGAATGATCTGATATATGCTTTTTGTTTGACAACCACCCTGCCTGAACTTAACCGGAAGGAGGAATTTTCAGGATTGAGGTGTATTGCGTCGGGAGTTTTTTATGCCGTCATCAAAATGGTGCCGGAGAGCGAATTTTCTGAAGAAAACCTGAAAAAAAACTTGTCGGATATTGCCTGGCTCGATACAAACGCACGGATGCATGTGAAGATCATCAGCATGCTGATGGAGGATTATACGGTTATACCATTCAATTTTGGCACCATCTACCTTTCAGAGGAGCCTTTGAAGAAATTTATCGGAGATTATGCTGATTCATTGATTGAAAACCTGCTTTTTGTTGAATGGAAAGAAGAATGGGCTATTAAATTGTATTGTAATCATGATGTATTGAAAGAACATATTGACACTTTAAGCCCTGCAGCTGCAGAATTGGAAAGACAGATCATGGCGAGCTCACCAGGAAAAGCATTTCTCCTGAGCAGGAAAAAAGCTGTATTTATCGAAAACGAAATTGATCTGCTCTGCAAGAAATACGGGCAGGAGTATTTTGACGAATTTAAAAAAATCAGTCACTCGACTGCACTGAATAATATTGTTCCAAAAGAGTATACTGATCGAAAGGACGAAATGATCCTTCATGCAGCTTTCCTCGTAAGTAAAGATAAGGCTATCGAATTTGTTTCTGTAGTAAGGCAAATGAAAAACAAATATGCCGGATTTGGTTTTAATGTCGAAATAACGGGTCCCTGGCCACCTTTCAGTTTTATCTCTATAAAAGAAAAACAGTAATGTACGATAATGTAATAGACCGTTCAAAGGACATAACCATCCTTGAACTACTTGACAGGGTTCTCAACAAAGGGGTTATCCTCACCGGCGATATTGTAATTTCGGTTGCGGATGTTGATCTGGTTTATCTGGGAGTGAAGTTGATGCTGAGTTCTGTTGAAACCATGGAGCAACTCAAGGCGGGTAAAGGCATAGCTGAAAAATAAAGGATTCTGTCGGGATGGAAAAGTTAATTTATTCATTGGTATCTGTAAAAAATAATCGTGAGGCGCTCAATGCACTTTTAGCTGAGATGAAGGGAATTTCGGGGGGTGACCTGTTTGTTGTTGCCACTGACGAAGTCGCTGCAGTGGTTAGTGACATTGAACGATCCGGTTTTGCCACCGACAGATCCATGGCCATTGAATATGCCGGACTTATTGAGATCATGTCACAACAATTTACCCTGCTGCCGGTACGATTTGGTTCTGTGATGGAATCATCGGATAAGATACTTAAAATGCTCGAAAGAAACTACCACGACATTCAACAAAACCTTCAGAAAGTTGACAATAAGTGTGAATTCGGGCTGAAGATACTTTGTGATCCCGAAGGAATAATGGCAGACCTGAAGGGAAAAACAGAGGCCATGATCAACACAAATGTTACACCATCCGCTGAAAGCAAAAACTCGGTATACAGGGAATGGGTGAATAAAAAACTTCACGAGCACAGGCTTGAAGAAATGATGATAACCTTCGTTGATTCAGTCATTGCTGCATTATCAGTCTCACTGGTCCGGTTAAATGCCATTCATAAATTTAAAAAATTGGTAACTGCTGCAACGATTATTGATGCGGTTTTTTTATTGGATAAGGAGAAAAAAGAAATATTAATTCAATCCGTTGAAGAGATAGAAAAACAATTTCCCGGGCTGAACTTTATACTCACAGGGCCATGGCCTCCTTATAATTTTGTCGAAATAGTATTAAAGTAACAGGGTAATGGAGGAAAATAAAATACTGTTCAGT
This sequence comes from uncultured Bacteroidales bacterium, assembly GCA_903885595.1. Lineage (GTDB taxonomy): Bacteria > Bacteroidota > Bacteroidia > Bacteroidales > FEN-979 > CAIVAT01. Next base: position 11,861 of record CAISJJ010000527.1, on the reverse strand, counting down.
ACCGGATCACTTGACGGTTTATCAGAAGAAATAGGAACCCTTGTCAACAGGGAAGAATCCAGGCTCAAACTTACCCCCGACAATGCCGACTCAGGGCTGGCCAAGCTGGTGCTGACCCTGATTGAACTTATCCGGAAATTGGTTGAAAAGCAGGCTATGAGAAGAGTCGATGGTGGGTTATTGTCCGATTGTGAAATTGAAAGGCTTGGTGAGACCCTTATGAAACTGGAAATGAAAATGGAAGAGCTGAAAAAGCATTTTAATCTGACCGACAGGGATTTGAACCTGAATCTGGGGCCACTAGGCGATTTGATGTAGGGAGAAGTTCAGCATGTGTAACCAGGGGCATTAGGATAATGATGATAAAAATTCTAATCATTGACGACAACAAAAACAACCTGATCGCTGAGCAGGCCTTGTTTTCCCATTCGTTTCCCGGTGCCCTTATAATTACGGCGTTATCGGGCAAAGAGGGGATCGAAAAGTCCCGAAAGGAAAACCCTGATGTCATTCTGCTCGATCTTGTCATGCCCATAATGGATGGGATCGAAACCTGCAGGATACTGAAGGATGACGATTCGCTGAGACATATTCCGGTAATCATGCTTACGGCAGCCAAAACAGACAGCAAAATACGCACAAAAGCCCTGCAAACGGGAGTTGAATCCTTTCTTTCAAAACCAATTGATGAAGCAGAACTGACTGCCCAGGTTTCGTCGATGATACGGCTCAAAAAATCAGAAACCAGGATTCGCAACGAAAAGGAAATGCTTGAAGAGCAAATACGAAATCGCACCCGTGAATTGGAAATAGAACTGGAAGAGCGGAAACTGGTGGAAGATGCGTTAAAAGTGGCCGTGGTGAATGCCGAAAGCTCTAACCGCCTTATTACAGCTTTCATGCATAATATTTCGCACGAAGTCAGGACGCCCTTAAATGGTATTCTGGGTTTTAGCAGTTTAATAATTCAACCTGATTATTCTGAAGAGGAAAAGGCTTATTATTTTTCCCTGATAAAATCGAGCAGCGATCGTTTGCTCAATACAATCACAAACTACATGGACATTTCTCTGATTGCATCGGGGAACCTTGAGGTGAAGTTTGCACCATTTGATCTTCATAAAGTATTAGTCCAGCTTTTTAACCAGTATAAACCCATTTGTGCCAATAAAAAAATTGCATTAAAATTAGAACTGCCCGAGATAACCGAACACAAAATACTGAATGCCGATGAGGAATTATTTCAGAAGGCATTTTCCCATTTGCTTGATAACGCAGTTAAATTTACTTCCAAAGGGTTTATATCCTTTGGTTATAAATCACACCCACACTTATTTGAGTTTTTTATAAAGGATACGGGTGTGGGGATCGGTGAGGAATCGATTACCCTGATATTCGAAAGTTTTAAGCAGGAAGAGGCATTGCCACACAGAGGGTACGAAGGCAGCGGGTTGGGACTTTCAATTGCCCGGGGAATAGTTGGTCTTTTCGGAGGTGACATGCGCGTGGAATCAAAAAAAGGATTTGGTTCAACATTCTATTTCACAATTCATCATAAGGGGAACAAACTGGATCAGGAGTTGCCATTGCAGACAAGGGATGAAATCGCTATTCAGCGCAGCCCTCTAATCCTGATCGCTGAAGATGATGAATCGAATTTATTGTTCATAGAAACAGTTTTACAAAGCATAGGTGTTCCAGTCTTGATTGCTAACAATGGGAAAGATGCGGTAGATTTATGCCGGCAGCATGGTGAAATCACACTGGTTTTGATGGATATTAAAATGCCTGTAATGGATGGCCTCGAAGCTACCAGGGAGATTAAATCATTCAGAAAAGAATTGCCTGTCATTGCCTTGACTGCATTTGCCATGAACCTTGACAAAACAAGGTCGTTGGATGCTGGTTGTGACGATTATCTTTCCAAGCCGTTCAGTGGAGACGCATTGTTTGAGAAACTGAGAAAATATGGGTTCCTGCACCCGTAAGGATTTTATTGCCGGAGCTTCCTTCAAAAAAAATATTTAATCATTTTAAAAATATTTTATCTTTACCATCTACCGTAACAGGTGGTATTTATATACATAACTCCGTATGAAAAAAGAGTTGGACAGGATTATCAGGGTTATTCAGCAGTTGAATGGTACCGATATTTCTGTGTACGACAACTCTTTTCTTTCCCGGAGCATTGAAAAAAGGTTATCGGTTACCCAATGTGTTTCAATTGACCGGTACCTTGAATTTCTGGCAACAAACCCTGAAGAGGCTGGACTGTTATGCCGTTCCCTGATCATTCAGTTTAGTGAATTTTTTCGAAACCCGCTGACATTTTCACTGCTTGAGCAAGTTGTTCTGCCCAACCTGATACAAAAAAAAACAAGCACACGCCAAAAGGAGATCAGGATCTGGTCGACTGCATGTTCTGCCGGCCAGGAGGCTTACAGCCTGGCCATAATTATGGAAGAGATCCTGGCCCGATCGGATAACAAACTTAGTTACCGGATTTTTGCCACCGATCTCTTCGAAGCTCAGCTTGATGAAGCCCGCAGGGGGCAATTCACCGAGGCTTCACTTGGCCAGGTCACTATGAAGCGCCTCACCCGCTGGTTTGAAAAACGAGGCAATATTTACAACGTTCAGCAAAGCTTGAGGGACCATATCGATTTCTCGGTGTTCGACCTGCTTAATCCCGAACGGTTTAGTCCCCCGGCAAGTATTTTTGGGGACTTTGATCTCATTTTCTGTGCCAATATATTTTTCTATTACAAAACCGTTTACCGGGATATAATGATCAGAAAAACAGGTAATTGTCTTGCTCCGAATGGATATCTGGTAACGGGTGAAACCGAGCGGGAAATCTTAATGAATCATAATTATCAGGAGATATGCCAGCAATCGGCCATATTCCAGGTTTAAACGGGCTAATTGAAATGCCGCAAACTAACTTCGTTTATGCAGGTCCCGGATAATAATATGGGTTTTTAAAATGACCATTAAAAACAAAACCGTGAGAGATGAAAATGAATAATCTAAAGATAGGAATTCAGCTTTTGCTTGGCTTTGGGTCCCTGCTGCTTTTTGTTATTATTCTTAGCGTAGTGTCCTTCCTTCAAAGTAGCAATCTCCACAAGCAAACCGATGACCTTTATCACCATCCGCTCATTGTACGAAGGGCCATTGGAATGTTGCGTGCTGATTTCATTGCGATTCACCGCGATATGAAAGACCTGTTTCTGGCCGCAGATGAAAAGGAGATCTCACTCGATTTACAACGCATAGAACAGCTGAAAGCCAATGCATTTGAACAGATTGACGTTATTTCAATCCAGTATCTGGGACCACGTGCTGATGTCGACTCCGTTAAAGATGCATTTGTGAAGTGGAATTCCATCAGGGATGAAACCATCCGCCTGTTGCGGGAAGGAAAACGGGCTGATGCTTTGCCACGCATTAAAAACAGAGGAACAGAAAGTCAGCAGGCTTCACATCTTTTAAAGGCATTAGATCTAATTGACAAATTTGCGAAAGCGAAAGGGGATGAATTATACAATAATTCAGTTAAATCAAGTGAAGCACTGGCAAATCAGCTGATAGCGCTGGTTACTGTCATTATATTGCTAAGCCTGGTTATCTATTATTTTTTGCTAAGGAATATCCGAAAACCTTTAAATGAACTGACTAAGGTGTCGCGGCAATTCCATCAGGGTGATATGAATGCAAGAAGTTCATATAGCTCGCTGAACGAATTTGGTATTTTATCAGAATCATTTAATTCCCTGGCATATAGTATTCAGGAAAATGCGAAATTAAATGAAAGTGCTTCAAAATTGACGGGTCTCATGCTGAGTGAAGAGGATGCCGGTAAGTTCTTTCACATTACCCTGAACGCCTTATGTGAGCATACCAGCTCTCAAATGGCTGCAGTTTACATATTGGCTGAAGATAAAAAAAGCTATGATCATTTCGCCTCTATTGGAATTGACGATCATGCCAGGCAATCATTCGATGCCGGTAGTTTCGAAGGTGAATTTGGGATTTCCCTGGCTTCAGGGAAAATGCAGTATATAAAGGAAATTGCTGCTGATACCCGGTTTAATTTCAAAACCGTGACCGGCACCTTCGTACCTGCCGAAATCATCACCATTCCTGTACTAACCGGAACCGAGATCGCTGCCATCATTTCCCTCGCAAGTGTCACTACATTCAGCAAGCAATCCGTCAGTCTGATCAATAAAATTCTCGATACCCTGAGCGCCCGTGTCGAAGGTATACTGGCTTACCGTAAAGTGAAAGATTTTTCCGAAAAGCTGGAACAGCAATTCTTTGAACTCGAGGCTCAGAAATCAGAATTGCAATCGCAATCTGATGAGCTGATGGAACAAAATGTTGAGCTGGAAACCCAGAAACAGCAATTGGGTGAAGCGAGCAGACTCAAAACAAACTTTTTGTCGAACATGAGCCACGAATTGCGCACACCGCTCAATTCGGTGATAGCGCTCTCGGGCGTGCTGAACCGGCGCCTTGTCAGCAAAATTCCGGCCGAGGAATACAGTTACCTGGAAGTGATCGAGCGCAATGGGAAGCAGTTGCTGTCGCTTATTAACGATATCCTTGATATTTCACGTATAGAAGCCGGGCGCGAAGAGGTGGAAATCACCAGGTTCAACATCAACAGCCTGATTTCGGAGGTTGTATCTACTATAAAGCCGCAAGCCGATCAAAAAAAGATCCAATTAATTCATTCCGAAAGCCAAAGAAACATTCCAATTACCTCCGATCTTGACAAATGCCGTCACATTTTACAAAATCTGATTGGCAACGCAGTGAAGTTTACAGAAGCGGGTAAAGTTGAAATTATTGCACGACTGAACGGGAAACAGATCGGGATAGAGGTGATTGATACCGGAATTGGTATCTCAGAAACGCACCTGCAGCATGTCTTTGACGAATTCAGGCAGGCCGATGGAAGTACTTCACGCAGGTTTGGCGGAACGGGACTGGGCTTGGCCATTGCAAAAAAATATGCGAATCTGTTGGGTGGAACGATCGGGGTTAGCAGCGTTCCGGATGTGGGCTCTGCTTTTATGCTGTCACTTCCTTTATCATATGCAGCGGAGAATAAAATAATGGAAACGGGTCAGGTCATAAAACCTCACTATAAGTATCCTTTAATTCAATTTCCACCTGATCCGGATTCCCGGAATCTCAAAAAAACTATTTTGTTGGTTGAAGACAGCGAACCTGCAATTATTCAGATGCATGATTTTCTGGAGGAAAGCGGATTTCATATCCTGCTAGCCCGTGATGGAAATGAAGCGCTTGATATACTATCTAAAACCCTTCCCGATGCCATCATTTTGGACCTGATGATGCCTGGTGTCGATGGTTTTGAGGTATTGGGGAGCCTGCGGGATGCGGAACGAACCGCCCATATCCCGGTTCTGATTCTGACAGCAAAGCAAATCACGAAGGATGAGCTCAGATATCTGAAACGTAACAATGTTCATCAGCTTATTCAGAAAGGAGATGTAAACAGAAATGACCTGCTGAGTTCTTTAGATAAAATGTTCGTTCATGAAACTGAGGAAGCAGTCATTCCAAAACGCATGTTGAAAACGATCGAAGGCAAACCTCTTGTGCTTGTTGTTGAAGATAATCCCGACAATATGCTAACTGTCAGGGCATTGCTAGCCGAAAATTTTGATGTGATTGAAGCAATGGACGGCATGAATGCCATTGAAATGGCCAGGGAATACAGCCCAGACCTCATTTTAATGGATATTGCACTTCCCGGGATGGATGGGATATCTGTTTTCAAGGCCATCAGGAAGGAGGTCAGGTTGCAGCACATTCCCATTATTGCCCTCACGGCGAGTGCCATGATCCAGGACCGTGAAACGATCCTGGCGCATGGATTTGATGCATATATTGCAAAGCCCATTGACGAAATGAAGTTTTTTGAAATCATCAATGAAACGCTCTATGGATAATGAAAGGATCATAATTCTGGCTATTGATGACAATAAGGATAACCTCATCAGCTTAAAAGCGCTGATAAATGAAACATTTCCGGCTGCATTGGTTTTGATGGCATCGGGCGGAGAAATTGGATTGGCGATGGCAGCAGCCAGGGATCCTGATGTTATCCTGCTCGACATTGTCATGCCGGAAATGGACGGTTTTGAGGTTTGCCGGAGGTTGAAAGCTGACAAAAAACTATGCGATACCCCGGTGGTTTTCGTTACTGCGCTCAAAGGCGACAAGGAAAGCCGCATTCTCGCTTTGGAATGTGGGGCCGAAGCCTTTCTGGCTAAGCCTATTGACGAATATGAGCTTATCGCGCAGATTCGTGCCATGGTTAAAATCAGAACAGCCAATGTTGAAAAACGGGATGAAAAACAGCATCTTGCGACACTGGTAGCCAAACGGACACAGGAACTGGAACAAGAACTGGCTGAACGTAAACGTGCTGAAAAAATCCAGCAAGTGCTCTACAACATTTCCAATGCAGTGGTCACCACCAACGATCTTGAAGAGTTGATCCGGATCATCGGAGAAGAGCTTGGCAGTTTGGTTGATACGACCAATTTCTATATTGCCTTTTATGATGATCTCACCGGAATGATTCACTCACCCTATGTAAAAGATGATAAGGATGATCTGTCGTCCTGGCCGGCAGCGAAATCAATGACAGGCCGTGTTGTACTGCAAGACAGGTCCATTTTAGTGACACCGGCTGAGCAGGCGGAAATATTAAAATCGGGGAGCGTTGAAATTATCGGGGTCCCTGCGGCGTGCTGGCTCGGTGTGCCGTTGCATATGAATGGAAAGGTAATTGGCGCTTTTGTGGTGCAGAGCTATGATAATCCGGCTGCTTACACCGAAAAAGATATGGAGGTACTGGAATTTGCATCAGACCAGATCAGCCTGTCAATCAGCCGGAAACGAACCGAGCAGGATCTCATCCTTGCCAAAGAAAAAGCTCAGGAATCGGACCGGCTTAAATCGACCTTCCTGGCAAATATGAGTCACGAGATCAGAACACCCATGAATGCCATTGTCGGCTTTGCCAGTATGCTTAACGATCCTGACCTCAGCGCGGAAGATCAGCATTATTTTTCCGGCATCATACAATCACGGTCAGACGACCTGATGCGCATCATCAACGACATTCTGGAGATCTCAAGGATTGAGTCGGGAAGTGCACCCATAGTTAAGGGGGAGGTGAATTTTAACAGTTTGATCGCCGAGACAGAAACTGTTACCAGGCAGAAATTAATCCGGTCGGAAAAATCCCATATCACACTCTATACTGAAATACCAACATCATCTGGTTCCCTGAAATTCATCAGTGATCCGTACATTATTAAACAGGTCTTCGCAAATCTCCTTGATAATGCGATTAAATATACTGCAGCGGGGGTGATCCGGTTTGGGTATCACCTTCCTGAAAACGGAATGATAACCTGTTTTGTTTCAGACACGGGAATTGGAATTTCACCGGGAAACCAGGAAATTATTTTTGAACACTTTCGCCAGGCGGAAATAGACAATCAGCATACATTTGGGGGTACCGGTCTTGGCCTGGCAATCTGCAAAGGTTCCCTGACACTGCTCGGAGGTGAAATCTGGGTGGAATCCGCCCCTGGTAAAGGAAGTACCTTCTTTTTCAGAATTCCTTTTGAAGCCTTGCCTGAAATGAAACAACAGGCAGAATCAAAATCAGTAAATCAATCTGCTGAATTTGATTATCACTGGCATGGAAAAAGGATACTTATTGTCGAGGATGAAGAAACGAACATGGAGTTTCTTAAAATCATTCTGAAACGGACAGGGGCTGAACTCATTTGCGTCTATTCGGCCAAGGACCTGAGAAAGTATTATCCGGAGCTTGGAACCATCAGCATTGTTTTACTTGACGTCAGGCTTCCGGATGCCAATGGCTTGGATCTGGTTGGTGAGATCAAAAGTCGAAATCCGGATTTGCAGGTAATCGCCCAAACAGCCTATGCCATGTCGACCGACCGGCAAAGAAGCGAAGTGGCGGGTTGCGATAATTATATTTCAAAACCTATCAATAAAGTGCTGTTGTTAGAGATGATGGCCAGTTATTTAAGTCTTTCATGAATTTCATGAAAACATGATCATCATTGACCTCATTTTCAACCTGGCATTACTTATTTCGGTAAGTGTGCTGTCAGGTTTTACTAAGAAAAGAAAGCTGGAAGCTGGTTGCGACGACTACCTCTCCAAACCTGTTAGTTATAATGATTTGCTGGAAAAACTACAAAATTATAAGATAGTCTTTTATCCTGATTTTTTATCATTTGATTAATGTGACATTTAATATCAGCATAAGATGAACCAGGTCTTTACGATTTATTCGATTTTCTTCCTTGCCACGGCATTGGTTTCGTTTTTTATCGCCTTTATGGCCTGGCAACGAAGATTGGTAATGGGAGCCAAAGAACTAACACGACTCATGATCGCAGCAGGTATCTGGTCATTCTGCATTATTTTCGAAACTGCTGAGGCAAATATAACCGGGAAAATATTCTGGTCTAAACTAGCTTACACAGGAGCCGTTTCCACGCCTGTATTTTATCTGTTATTTGTCCTCCGTTTCTCGGGTAAGCACAAATTTATCACCTTGAAGCATACCATCCTTCTGTTTATTATTCCGTTTGCAACTTGGATAATGGCTGCTACCAACGATCGTCATGGCCTCATATGGTCAGGTTATTCATCTATTTCGCAAAAAACGAATCTCATGGAATATTACCATGGGATGTGGTTCTGGTTCGGGTACATGGCCTACAACTATTTATTGCTCATTGTTGCTACCATTTACCTGTTTAGCTTTATTATCCGCCAGACCAGAACTTTCCGTTCCCAGGGATGGGTGATTTTTATTGCAGGTTTATTTCCATGGACTGCAAGCGTAATTTACCTTACCGATAGTAACCCTGTTCCAGGCCTTGATCTGGTGCCTGTAAGTATCATTCTTAGCGGTACCCTGCTGGTATATGCCATTTTGTATTTCCGTTTTCTTGACCTGGCTCCTGTTGCGCGGGAAACATTGGTTGAAACATTGATGGATGGAATCATGGCTCTCGACAGCCAAAACAGGATTCAGGATATTAATGAAGCTGCCTTAAATTACCTGGGAATTGCAAAAAAGGACATTATCGGGTTATCTGCAGAAGATACGGATGCCTCCGTTCCCGTTTTGCTGCATGCTGCGATTGCGACAGAACCAGTTGACCTGATCGACATAATAAATAATGATGAGGTCAAAACCTTCAGAATCATTAAACAGGCGATTAAAAATCAAACAGGAAGCCGCCTGGTTGTCATCCGCGAAATTACTGATCAGATTGCCAGACAAAGGGAGATTAGGGATGCGGAAGAACGATACCGTCATATGTTTAAAATGTTCAGGCTGATGGCCGATAACATGCCGGATATGTTATGGGCAAAGGATCTTGATAAAAGATTCATTTTTACAAACAAATCTGTTTGTGAAAATCTGTTGCAGGCCATCGATACAGATGAACCCTTTGGAAAGAATGATTTATTTTTCGCTGAAAGGGAGCGAAATAAACAACCGGAACGAATTGATTGGTACACCTTTGGGGAATTATGCAGGGACTCAGACCAAGTGGTTATTGATTCAGGAAAGCCGGAGCACTTTGATGAATTCGGGAATGTGAAAGGAAAATTTCTCTTTCTCGATGTCAGGAAAGCACCGATTTTCAATGAAAACGGCGAGATGATTGGTGTTGTGGGAAGTGCACGTGATGTTACACCTCAAAAGAAAACAGTTTCAGAAATTCAAAAACGAGACAATCTGCTCGATGCCATTGCTAAGGCGACGGCAACATTGATTCAGGGTGAAAACCTGGGGGAAAGTATCAATGGTGCACTTGAAATTATAGGCAAGGCAACCGGGGCAAACAGGGTCTATATATTCAGGAATCATGAAGCGCCCGGGTTTACAATGCCGTTGATGAGCCAGCATTATGAATGGACCGATGGTTCTGTTGTTCCTCAGATTGAAAATCCTGATTTACAAAATGTTCCTTATGAAATGGCTTGTCCGCGATGGTTTGCGACACTTTCTGCCGGGAATGTCATTGCTGGAAATATCAGGGAATTTCCCGAACCGGAAAAAACAAGTCTGGAGAGTCAGGGGATCAGGTCGATCCTGGTAACACCGGTATTTATTGATAAAAGCTTTTGGGGGTTTATCGGTTTTGACGATTGCCACGAAGAAAGGGAATGGAGCCCTACCGAGGAAAAACTCCTGTCGGCTGCTGCCAATACGATTGGGGCAGCATACCTCCGCAAAATGAATCAGGACGAACTTGTAATCGCCAAGGAAAAAGCCGAAGAGAGCGACAGGCTGAAATCGGCTTTTCTGACCAATATGAGCCATGAAATAAGGACCCCCATGAACGGAATTCTTGGCTTCATCTCGCTGCTTCAGGAACCTGAGCTTACGGGAGAGGAAAAAGATGAATATATCAGGATCGTTAAGAAAAGCGGTGACAGGCTGCTGAACACCATACATGACATTATCGACATAGCTAAAATCGAATCAGGGCAAACACAAGTTGTACCGACAGATCTTAACATTAATGAACTTACAGCAAACATGCATGCCTTTTTCAAGAAGGAGGCTGAAATTAAGGGGTTGCAGCTTTTCTTTACCAGCGGTATCAGTAATGAAAGGACCCTGGTAAAAACTGACAAAGATAAACTTCATTCAATCCTGACCAACCTGATAAAAAACGCCATCAAGTACACTAAAAACGGATTTATCGAATTCGGATCGGGGATTACCGGAAATTCAATTGAATTCTATGTAAGGGATACCGGAATTGGCATACCCCTTAACAAGCGTCAGGCTATTTTTGAACGTTTTGTCCAGGCCGATGTTTCGCATTCGAGGCCTTACGAAGGTTCGGGCCTGGGTTTATCCATCTCGAAAGCTTATGTTGACATGTTAGGTGGCAAAATGTGGATTGAAAGCCAGGAAGGACTTGGAAGCACCTTCTACTTTCAGATTCCACTGGTCAATCCTGATAATGATGTCGTGGCATCAGTTCCTGAAGTTCATGCAATCCCGGCTGGTGATCATATAAAATTGAAAATCCTTGTTACCGAGGATGATGTGGTGAATTTTAATTATCTCCATGTCATTCTTACAAAAGCAAACCATACTGCCATACATGCCATTACCGGAGGGGCAGCCGTTGAACTTTGCCGTCAAAACCCTTCAATTGATATCGTTCTCATGGATATAAAACTTCCTGATATGGATGGTTATACAGCTACCCGTGAGATCAGAAAGTTTAATTCCGAAATTCCGATTATTGCCCTCACAGCATACGCATTCGAAGGAGACCGCGAAAAAGCGATAGAAGCTGGTTGTAATGACTATCTCCCCAAGCCCGTAAAAAAGGAGGAGCTCATTTTGGCACTTAACAAATACAAAAATTACCAAAATAACCTCAAACAAAACAAGAAATAATTGTTATCAATTGATCATCAGTATTTTGAGTGTAAAAAACAATATGGATATGCATGTATCCTTAATTTTGAGAATAAAAAATCAAATGGTGATGTATAACCGGGCGATCCTCATCTTCCTGACAGGCCTTGCGTTTTATTATTCGTATGCCCAAAATGATCAACCTGTTACCATCGTCATGCCTGGCCTTAAAGTGGATAACTGGCAGATGGACCAGGGATTACCGGTAAACTCAATCATAGACATTGCGCAGACAGCAGATGGCTGGCTGTTTTTTAGCACCGAGGAAGGTTTGGCCAGGTTTAATGGCAAGACCTTTTTTCTG
>CAISJJ010000526.1 GCA_903885595.1 uncultured Bacteroidales bacterium | reverse complement strand
TAAATATATTTCAGCAGCAGCAAAAAGGTTTGAATATCGACTGATGCCTTAAAAGATTCCTCATCAACATGGGATATATCATGCAGGATATAGTTAAATTTGGGTGTAAACAATCGAAAATCTTCAGATGGCAGCCTGAACATATCCGAGAATTCCGTGCTGAATTGCCATTCCGCAGCGCCATGATACACCACGATCGGTATGACAATGGGCAGATATCCGTCAAATTTATCCTTGTTTTTTACCCATTTAGACCGCTTAAGCGGAGGCTGTCCATCAGTTCATTTTATGATTAAAATTTCAGTTGTTTCAGCAGCGCCCTCAATTCCTTGAGAGTTTTCCGAGCCAATTCAGTTGTGGAACTTTGAGAGTATTTCAATATCCGCTGCAGGGTCCGAATCTCACCGATCAATTCTCCCTTTTTGAGGCCTTCTTCTTTACCCTTTTTAACACCAAAAAGAATAAGCTCCTGTCCTGCCACTGTTTTATCAAGTGGGGTCAGTTGAATCATTTTCTGCACCTCCTTTAATGTCAATTGGGGAAAACGCTGTAGTATCGCATACTCAAGCAACTCTTCCAAAAGATTTGCTTTCTCTTCGGGCGAGTTTAACGAATCAATTTCTGCTTTCCATTTTGGAACAAACTCCGACAAATGGTTTTTGTTCTCAAGAATCAGCGGCTTCAATACAGTCAAAGGGCCTGCTTTATTTCCAAGCGCCTTCAGGCAATCAGAGAGATTAAATTGAAAAAACTGATGGGGAGACACCACATTCAATGGACATTGTTCCGGTGCATATTTAACATCCATAAACAGTACAATCGCAATAAATGGAGCAATGCTCTTGCTTTGTTCATGCCAGGTACACACCTCCCGAAACAGCCTCCAATAAATTCCGGGATCGTCATATCCCTGAATCTCGAGAAAAACATTCGGCCCCTGATTATCTATTCTTTTTAAAAACCCATCGAAACGCTTTTCCGTGGTTTTGACCGTAATGCTTTCAAAAATATACTCACCCTCCATGTTGAGACATACCAGATCGAACAGACTTTGGGGCTCCAATTGAAACAATTCATAAAAAAGCGCATCCGTTTTCATTTTCTATCTGTCCATTTTTCTATAGAGAATCTCGGCCAAAGAATCGGCGTCCTTCACGAATAAATGCTATAGATGGGCACTCGGTTGGTGAAAAATAATCAAAAAACTGGGTTTAAATTCGTGTGTTTCATGTGTTTCGTGGTTTAAAAGTATTTTCGCGATGAGGATACAATATCTCACGTTCGGCATCAAAATGGCTGCAATATCCTTTCAACTACCCGATTGAATTCCTGCATGCTCTCAGTCTTCAATGCCTGGCGGAACAGCCATTTCAGAGTTTATATGGATTCAACTCTTTTAACCTTTTCGGCCAGTACCGGCTGAATTACATCAAACCGTTCCTGGAGGAGTTCATGAATCATGCTTTGTATTGCTTTTGCTTCTCCTCTTACTTCTCCAATC
>CAISJJ010000525.1 GCA_903885595.1 uncultured Bacteroidales bacterium | reverse complement strand
CGCATTAAAGCTCAGGGCGGCTGAGCAGTATCCAAAGGATAAAATTACGGAGATTGACAAGGCGCTGGCGGAATTTGCGCTGCTGAAGGACCGGGATCAAAAGTACGCCGCAGCCATTGCCAGTGGCGATAAACTGCTGGCGGAGAAGTCATATCAGCCGGCCCGTACTGAATTTACCAACGCATCAACGATCAAGCCGCAGGAATCGTACCCGAAGGAGCAAATCGCCGGGATTGACAAGCTGCTGGCCGACCTTGCGGCAGCCAAAGCGCTGGATGATAAGTATGCCGCCTTGATCGCCTCGGCTGATAAGCTTCTTGCTGCAAAGACCTACGACCAGGCCCGCGCAGCGTATGAGAGCGCCGGAACCATTAAGCCGGCTGAGACCTATCCAAAAGAAAAAATTGCTGAAATCGATGCGGTTCTCAGCGAGTTGAAGGCGAAGGAAGATGCATATAAAACATCAATTGCCACCGGAGATCAGCTGTTATTACAAAAGAAATTTGAGGAAGCCCGTTCGGAATTTCAGAACTCGCTGGTCATAAAGCCGCAGGCTATCTATCCGAAGGAAAAGATTGCTGAAATCAACAAAGCACTGGAAGATTTGCTTGGTAAGCAGAAATATAACGAAAACTTGCTGGCGGAGGCAGATAATCTATTCAGGGAGAAGGATTATGTAAAGGCAAAGGAAACATACCAGCAAGCGCTTAGTGTTTTTCCAGGCCAACCATATCCAAAAGATCAGATCAACCTGATCACAGCCCGTATCGACAGTCTTTACAGGGCAAATAAATCACGCTATGATAAGTCAGTTGCCGATGGCGACCGTTTTTTTAATTTATTCGAATTTGACAAAGCAGTCGATGCATATACCGAGGCAGCGAATTTCCTTCCTATGGAGAAATATCCCCGGGAAATGATTGTGAAAATCAGGAGAACCATTGCAGAAAATGCAATTGCCGATGTATTGAAATCAACAGTGACTATCTCATCCAATACAGAAAAGCAATTTTCTTTCGATCCTGTTAACATCGCCTCCAGAAAAAACAACTTCGTTTACATTAAGATTAAAAACCTTTCTGGTAAGCCATTCAATGTGCTTATGCGTTATGGTAAAGACAAACAGGCGAACGGGGGCGTAGTTATGCGCAACCTGAGTACCGACGGCAATGTGAACGAGCGCCTTGTCAGTGTAAGAGACCAGGATCTTTGGTCAAGAGAAGATAACAACTGGATCAGCCTTTATCCACAAGGAGGTGATATTGAAGTATCCTTTATCCAGGTATCAAGGGCAAAATAGAGATTGCCCCACTATCCGGCAAGCAAGGTGAATGAAATGGCAGAACCCTTATTCAATTCACTGGCAACTGATAATTCTCCCATGTTTTTCTGCACCAATTCCTTGCAAAGGATCAGTCCAAGTCCGGTACCGGTTTCCTGTGCTGTTCCTTTATGGGTAAAAGAAATGTCAATTCTGAACAACATGCCCAGCTCCTCGGCGCTCATTCCAATACCGGTATCGCGGATTATGAATTCGATAAAATCACCTTTTGGAAAAGCATCAATAAATACCGAACCTCCTCCCATTGTGAATTTCAACGCATTAAAGATGATATTCTGCAGGATGGAACGAACCATGTTCTTATCTGCTTTTACCATGGTACGATGGATAACACGATTGGTCATCTCTATATTTTTTTTCAATGCAGTTGCCCGTAGCACATCGACAGTATATTCGATTTCCTCTGAAATATCAAAAACTTCAGAAATGCAAAGAAACCGTCCTGATTGAATGCGCGACCATTGAAGCAGGTTCTCAACCAGTTCATACACATTTTTAGTTGAATTGCGGAGTATCCCAATAAATTTCCTGCGTTCGGAATCGCTCAAGGTATCATACTCATTCGAAAGAATTTCAGTATATCCCAATAATGAATGGAAGGGGGATTTCAGATCATGGGCCATTATGGAAAAAAATTTGTCCTTACTGAGATTTGACTCCTTCAGTTCCTCGGCGTATTGTTTTAACCGTTCTTCATCATGTTTTCTTTCGGTTATATCCTCTTTGACAGCAAGGTAGTTGATAATATCACCTTCCCGATTTTTTATCGGAGCTATGTTTGTATTTTCCCAATATAGGGTGCCATCTTTTTTACGGTTTAATAGTTCTCCCTTCCACACATTTCCTGAAGAGATGGTATTCCAAAGTTCACGGTAAAATTCTTGGGTATGCAATCCGGATTGTAAAATTCTGGGATTTTTGCCGATAGCCTCATCATGGGAATAACCCGTGAGCTCATAAAACCGTTTATTGACATACTCTATATCGCCTGCAGAATCGGTAATCACAATCGTTTCATAACTTTGTTCCAATGCCGTTGACAGTTTCAGAATTCTTTCCTCAGCAATTTTTCTCTCTTCAAGGTTTTGTATCTCCTTCTTCTTTGCTTCGAAAAACGCATCAATCATCAGGGCAATAGAATGAAACTCCTTGTTCCGGACTGAAATTTTAGCCAGCGGGGCAGGATTTTCTTTTTCAAGGCTTTTGGCAATAAGTTTTAATGGTATGCTAACCCAGGCTCTGAAAGCAAAAAAGAATGCAATTCCCATGGCCATGGTGATCAGAATAGGGATTAATGTAAAATAGAATAAAATATTCTGCCTCAGATGTAATTGGTTTTTAGAGGTAAAAATAACTTGTGCAACTGTTGTCCCTTTAGTCCCGGGCAGCAACTTCCTGACAATCAGATTTTCCATGCCTCTGGGGTAGCTGGTCAAATCAGGGCCGGATAAAGAATCAACCGGAATTATCGTAATGGAGGCATTGCATGATTCCTCCATGGTCTTCAGAAATACGGAATCCCAGATACGACCCCAGATCAGATAACCCTGGGGCTGACTTGTTTTTTCCGCATCTGAACTTGGGACGATAGGAGATCCTGCAATTTCAATGAGCCCTTCAGGGATCATCAGAAAAAAATGACAATTTTTTTTCCCAGCCAGTGCAGCTTGTAAGTCAATGGAGGAAACCGAAAAATTCCGGTATCTGAAGTGAATCGAATCAGTGGTAAAATATCTGAGTTTAAAATCAGGGAAATAGACCCCGGCAATGCACATATCCAATGTATAGATAGGAACCTCAATATTTTCCAGCGCCCATCGGTCGTCAGTGGATTTTACAAAACTGACCATATCATCCCAAACAGCATAGTCGGAGGTTGTTTTTTTCAGCTCCTTTTCTTTGAACTGTAGAATACTAGCTATGCTGATCTCACTGTTTTCATGGTAAGCAGCGTTGAATAGCCTTGTCTCTCTGGTTCGGGCATAATGGTATATCATGGTCGAAAACAACAGAATGCCTGTTGCCAGAAGCATCATGCCCATTATTTTTGCACGCAGTGTCACGGGTTATATTGCATTAAGTCAGTGTTTTAATATTTTATTCAGTAAATTTATAATCTCGGATTTTGTGAATGGCTTTGGGATGTAATCTGTGCAACCCCCTTCAATCAAACGTTCCCTGTCTCCGAACATTGTGTATCCCGTAAGCGCTATGATTGGCAGGTTTTCGTTTCCCTTTATCTGCCGGATAAGCCTGGTTGCCTGTAAGCCGTCCATGCCCGGGCCCAGGTTTATATCCATCAGGATGGCATCATATTTTTGTTTCTGAACCATTTCAAGTGCAGTAACACAATCATTAGCCCATTCAACTTTATAGTTGTTTTTAAGATATGCAAAGGTCAGCTGGGAGTTTACGTCATTATCTTCAACCAATAAAACAGTCTGTTTAGTCGCAGGCAGCGCCTCAGGATTTTGTTTCTCATTTTCAGCAGTCTTTGCTAGGGGTGTGTCAGGGCTTATGGCCATACTTTGCGGGAATGGAATTGTAATATTGAAAACAGAACCTTTTCCCATTTTGCTATTCACTGCGATATCACCACCAAGCAGCTGAATCATTTTTCGGGCAATGGTAAGTCCAAGGCCCGTGCCCTCAAAACTACGGTTCTGGCCTTCACTGGCCTGCCTGAATTCTTCAAAAATTAATTTCATGTGTGTTTCTGAAATTCCGATCCCGGTATCTTCAATAGTAATGTTCACCGAACGTTTGCTTTCATGCCACGATTCTGTCACTCCGACTGCGACACCCCCTTCGCTCGTGAATTTAATGGCATTTTCAAGAATGTTTGAAATGGCCTGTGTGAAGAAGAAAATATCAACATGCCCTGTGATGACCGGAATCTTTCTTATTTCGAAAAACAGTCCTTTTGCTCTTGCCTGAGGAATGAAAATATTTAATAGCTGCCGGAAATGATTATCAAAATCAAATGGTTGCAAATGCAGCGCCTTTACGCCGGATTCCAGTTGTGATAATTGCATAATGGATTCCAGTGTTTTCATGAGCCGTTTACCCGAACTGTTTATGTGAGTTGCCATTTCAACGTAATCACCATCCCTGAGCTCACTGGCCATGATTTCTGAAAATCCCAATATTCCATTCAATGGGGTGCGCAATTCATGACTCATGTTGTTGAGCAGCGTGGATTTAAGTCTGGAAGATTCTTCGGCCCTTTCCTTTGCTTCAATAAGTGCACGTTGTAGTGTTTTTCGTTCGGTTATGTTTCTTGAAATACACAAAACCTGATTTTCATCTATCTTTGTAAAACGTGCTTCATAGTAAGACATGTCACTTCCTTGTCCAATCTCATATTCAAAGGTTTGAATCATTTCAGTGAGGAGGCAAAGGGTGATGGCTTCCTTGGTTTTATCTGAAATCCCTGCATCGACGAAATCACTGATGTTTTTTCCTATTAACATGTCTGGTGAGGCGAGGAGATCATTCAAATTGGATGCATAACAATCCAGGTAATTTCCTTCTTTATCAAAGAGAAACATCAGGTCGGGAAGAGCTTGAATAATAGCCCGGTTACGCTGATGCAACGATTGAAATTCCCGCTCCATCAGTTTTTGTTTTGTAATATCACGACCACTGCCGACCGTTCCGAGCATGTTGCCATGCTCATCCAGGATGGGGGCTTTTTGTACGTCAAGATATATAAACTGCCCCTTCACATTGCCGTATTCATCGAACCGGCCAGGGGCCTTTTGCCGCATGGTCAATTCATCTGAGTCGCTGCATATTTCGCCAAAAGTATGCCATTGATGATCCCCGGGATGTGCAATCCGCTCCCGCTCAGCAAAAAACAGATCTGTTTTTCCGAGTGGCTCATCCGGGTCGCGCGCGGCCAGTAATTTTTCACAAATGGCTTTATTTGCAAAGAGATAACGTTTTCGCAGGTCTTTTGCCCAAATTAAATCGGGAATATTATCGGCCATCAAACGAAACATATCCCACATGTACTTATAGCTGGTGCGGCTTTCTATCAATTCCTCCTCAGCGCGCCGGTTCTCGGTAACATCATACGACAACCCGATGATTCCACATGGGTTGCCTTCATGATCCTTCAGAAGCACTTTCCGGGTTGCAAAAATCCTGCTCGCCCCGTCGATGCTTATTTCTTCCTCAAAATCTTCAATATATCCAACTGATTTAATTACTTCAAGATCTGTTTCACGATAATGAACCGCATGTGGGAGGTCATAAAAATCAAAATCAGTTTTACCAATTATTTCAGAAGGAGTAGTTTTTAATTGATGACAAAACATCTCATTAGCGGCAATATATACTCCATCAAGGTTCTTGTAGAAAACCATGGCAGGAATATTATTGATGATGGTATTTAAAGCCAATTGTTCCTGGGTAGGCTGAGTCTGATCCATGTCATTCAAAAATTTCTGTCATTAATTCAAGTAGTCCCTGCTGGCTGAAGGGTTTCCCAAGGTAATGGCTGCATCCACCCTGCAATAGTTTCTCACGGTCTCCCGACATAGTATACCCGGTTATAGCAATGATTGGAGTCTCTTTATATTGCGGGAGCTTTCTGATATGTTGTGCGGTTATCAATCCATCAACACCGGCGCCAAGATTTATATCCATTAAAATGCCTGAGAACTGCTTTTGCTTAACCATCTTCATTGCTGAAGAGGCATCAGGTGCCCGTTCAGTTTTAAATTGTCCCCGGAGGTACATTTTAACAATTTCTGCATTATCATCATTATCCTCAACAACCAGAATCCAGGGGGATTCTTCAGGAGGGTGAAGTTTGAAAGTCCTCAATGGAAACTCCTCTTTAACCTTGGTTATTTCCCTGGCATTGTTCTTCAAATTTTGCGATGATGCGGGAAGCCAAACCGTGAAAACACTACCTAACCCAACCTCACTCTCAACACTGATTCTTCCGTTAATCAGTTCAACCATTTTACGCGCAAGTGTGAGGCCCAGTCCGCTTCCTTCATAACTCCGGTTATGTCCTTCGCTCAATTGTCGGAATTCATGAAAAATAAAGTCAAACTTTTCAACGGGAATCCCGATCCCGGTATCTTTAACCCTGATCATCGACCATGAAATCCCATCTGCTCCGACCAGGTCAGTTTCCAGTGTCACACCTCCCTTGTGTGTGAATTTAATGGCATTGTCAATCATGTTGTGGAGGATGATATGAAGCAGGTTTTCATCAGCCCGTGCGAATGTGCCGTCATTAAATTCGGTTGTCAGGTATAATCCCTTGTCATTGGCTGCCTGAAAGAATGGCTGGAGGATATCGGCAATCGTCAATTGCAAATTGATGTCGCTGATTTTGATCTTGGATTTTGTTGCTTCAAGGTCGGCAAGATCAAGAATTGCCTTCAAAGTTGCCATCAATCGCTGGCCGGATGTATGAATTTTGCGCGCAAAAAAGACGATGTCCGGGTCACCGGATTCAATTGAGATTAAATCCGAGAAACCAAGTATTGCATTCATGGGCGTTCTGAACTCATGACTCATGTTGGCCATCAGCGATGTTTTCAGCCGGTCTGATTCTTCCGCTCTGAGCCTGGCTTCTTTCACCTCCTCTTCATCTTTTTTCCGATCCGTGATGTCCATGATCATCCCCAGAATCATATCTTTCTCAAGGAAGGCGTTGATCAAAACTATCCTCGGATTCCCGAGTTTTGAGATAAGCGTCAATTCATGGTTTCGTAAAACCTTTTTTTGGAGAAGCAAGGAAATAAATTCCTCTCGCTCCGATACACTTCTATATAAACTTTCAATGGAACATTGCAATGCCTCCTCCATGGAGGTGAATTCAAACATATGGACCATAGCCTCGTTGGCAAACACAATCTGACCCGCAATATTCGAATGATAAATGCCAATTACGGCATTGTCAACAATTTTCCTGTATTTAAGTTCCGATTCATTCAGCGCTTTTTCAAGTTGTCTCCCTTTTTCTGTTTGAATGAATGTGCTTAAAATTTCTGCGGCAGAGGTGGAAAAATCAATTTCATCGTTGGTCCAATTTCTCGGATGACCAACCGTTTCACAACATAATACACCTGCTAACCTGCCTTCGTACCAGATTGGCGTATCAAGCATCGAATAAATATCTTCCGGAATGAGATAGGGCTCAGAAAACTCCGATGTCCGGTCATCCGTTCTTGCATCTGATGCATTGATGAAACGGGTGTTTTGCAGGGTGGAAAAATACCGTGGAAATTGATCAGCAAACAGCGCTTTCCCTGCCTGGTGCGTTCCCTGGCTGAAAATGAAAAGATCTTCACAATACAACAACTTTTGGTCAGGCTGATAGATCCAGATGCTGGTTCGTTCAAGCTGGAGCGCTTCGCAGATCTTGGTGGAAAATAATTTGAATGCATCAGTTAAATCCTTTGGGCCAGAGTGGGATAATTCAAGGAGCACTGAATTCCGTTTTGGCAGAATTTCTGTCTGGGTATGAATAATATTTACCTGGTCTTTTGATGCCATAAAAGTTTACTTATTGATGACGCTTCATCCCCTCAATAAGGGTGTTAAATTAGCTGTTTTTGTAATTAACGAACCCATTTTCTATTTACTTTTAAGAATGATCAGTGATATTTCCGGCAAAATTCCGATTCTGCCCGCATAGCCTATGTTTCCTAATGCCTGATTAACATAGATGTACTGGGGATTCAAGGTGTCAGAATTCCCGTACAGACCACACCAATATGGATAAACCATGGCAGCAGGACTCCAATGGATGCCTGAACAGTCAATGCCAACCTGACCGCCATGCGTGTGACCGGCGAAAGTAATATCAATGTTTTTAAATTTCTTACTGATGATACTGTCATAATGCGACGGGTCATGAGATAAAAGGAGCTGAATTGCCATATGCTCAGTCCTTTTTTGCGCGATTCCAATATCTCCGAAACGTTGAAAACGATGTGTTGCTCCCCAATTTTCAACACCAATGACCGCAATGCTGTCAATGCCCTTTTTCAAAATATCATTAGAATTAAGCAATAGCTTCCATCCCAGGTTTTTATAATATTTCCTCAGGTTGGTAATGTTTTTTTGTTTTAAATCCATCGAGGACCAATTAACGTAATCACCATAATCGTGATTTCCCATAATGGTATAAATACCATAAGGTGCATGAAGTTTTTTAAGAATAACCTCGAACCCTTTTCCGTCGGATGTACAATAATTAAACATATCGCCGGTGAAGAAGATAACATCGGGATGAAGTTCGTTCATTTTGTCCACTGCCTCTTCAAGTTTATTTTTCGATGCCCAGGTACCAAGATGAACATCTGAAAACTGGACAATTTTCAATCCATCGAAAGATTGTGGCAGTTCTTTCAATACAATGATCTGCGTGCGCACCCTGAAATCAAACTGCCAGAAAATGGTTCCTGCCAGTAAGATCAGAAAAACAAAACCACCAAGAATCCACCCTCCAATCAGCAATGGCTGATAACGTGATATAGGAAGTCTTGCCCGGCTGTTTTCAGGGTGGAACAATAAAAAGGTGAATTTAGCAAGCCGAATGAGGTCAGCGAGGATCAATGCTATGATCGGAAAAAACTTGGCCAGAAACAGGACAAGGATGAAACTCTGAACATAAGCGCGTAATGTTACATTCCAGTCAAGGAATGGAATGAAAAAGCCATATAACAGACTGGCCATAATAAGTGAGAATGGCAACCAGTAAACAAGAGAAGCTGCAATTCTCCACGTTCGTTTCAGTCGTTTTATGCTTGCTCGCATTGACAACCATAAGTAGGCATCGAAAAGAAGGAAAAAGAAGAAATATCTGAGAATGCCGGTGTATTTCGGGAAAAATGCCCTCAGAATCAAAACCAGGGTTAGTGAAAGGATGACAAATAAAAATCCATTCAGGAATTTTTTCATTTGTTTTTGACGTAATTCACCAATCCTTTGGCTTCAAAGATCTCCATCAGTTTTGCAGGTAAAGGGGCAAATGCGTAGTGTGTAGTTCCAATAAAAACCAGGCCTTTTTCAAAGTCAATCCCAACATCGTCACCATGCTTGTATGCGTCGACCGCTTCGGGTACCAGTATGATCGGAAGCCCCTGGTTTACAGCTGAACGATAGAAAATGCGGTTTACTGATTTGCAGATGACAGCCTTGATGCCTGCAAAGGCCAACCCAACCGAAGGATGTTCACGCGAACTGCCGCACCCGAAATTGGCCCCGGCAAGTATGATGTCTCCGGCTTTAACCCTGTCGGTAAAACTGTCGTCAAAACCCTTGAAAAGGTAAGGCATTATTTTTTCGGGTTCGGAGCTTTGGACATTGTACGTGAGATTTCCGGCAAACATCTGGTCGGTGTTAAGATTGTCTACATCAGCATAATTCCAGGTGCCTCCGGCAAACCGGTCTTCCCCATTTTTAATATCCACAGTGGCGCTTTGGGGTGCATGGTAAGGATATTTATCGTTTACAACAATTCCACGCGGATCGGTGATCTCGCCCTTCAGTGCCGAAATTGCAACCGTGGCCGGCGATGCAAGGTAAACATTGGAAGCGTTATTTCCCATTCGTCCTTTGAAATTCCGGTTTGCTGTCGAAATTACATTATAGTTGTCGGCGGGAATTCCCTGACCTGTTCCCAGGCATGGACCGCACGACGAGGAGAGTACGTTGGCTCCTGCCTTCATGAAGATTTCGATGAGCCCCTCTTTCATGGCTTGCATAAAAATATCCTTCGATGCCGGAATGATCTGAAGTTGCATATATTTGGGCACATGATGTCCTTTCAACACAGCTGCCGCTTCCTGAAGATCCTGGAGGCGACCGTTGGTGCAGGTGCCGATGAGCGCCTGCTGGATTTTAACTCCCTTAACTTCCGAAACGGCTTTAACATTATCGACATGATGCGGGGCCGCGACAACAGGGAAAACCGACTGAAGGTCAATCTCAATTTCTTTCAGGTAACTGGCATCAGGGTCAGCCCAAAGGCCTTCGGGTTTATAACCAAGATGACGTTCCAGAATTTCGTCAGCTGGGAACACAGCATTTTTCGCACCCATTTCGGAGGCCAGGTTCGACAAGACCATACGATCAGAGATGGTCAGTGATTTTACACCTTCACCATGATATTCAATCGACATATAATCGGCTCCGCTGGATCCGATCATTCCGATGATCCAGAGCGCCAGATCCTTGGCATAAACACCCTGGGGTAATTGCCCCGTCAGCACAATTTTTACCGATTCAGGAACCCGGAACCAGGTTTCTCCCTGTTTCCATAAGCCGGCGGTTTCGGTGCGGTCGATTCCTGCAGCAAATGCATTGTAGGCTCCTGCGGTACTGGTGTGACTGTCGCTGCCGACGATGATCATTCCGGGCTTTGCATAATACGACATGAGTTGATGGCAAATTCCATCACCAGCGTCATGGAATTTCGTAATTCCAAACTTTTCAACAAACTCACGAATGGTTTGATAATCATTGGCAAGTTTCGAGTTGGTAGGAGGGGCGTTGTGATCAAGTGTGATCAGTAATGCGCCGGGGTTTGCCAGTACGGTGCCACCCATTTTTTTAAATGTACTGAAAATGCTGGACGTATTATCATGTGATAAAATGATATCCGGTTTCGCAAAGACAATGCTTCCCTTTGTTGCATTAAAAATTTTCTCAGCAAATGTTTTTCCTGACATAATTTTAATTATTGAATTAATGAATTAATGAATTATTGAATTGTTGATCTCTGTTCCAAACCCTTTGTGCAAATTT
>CAISJJ010000524.1 GCA_903885595.1 uncultured Bacteroidales bacterium | reverse complement strand
TCGTAATTCGTAATTAATTAATCAGCCCCCTTTCCCTTGCGATCTGTTGTAATTTTGCAAGGGCGACCTTTCCGCCTGTTCCCAGACTCAGTGTGTTTTCATTGACATACAAATGGATATGCTTTTTCATCACCTCTTCGTCCATCTCCCGGGCATGCTGCCTCACAAAAGGCATGGCCACTTCCGGATTTTTAAAGGCAAATTCCACACTCCGGAACATAATGCGGTTAAGCTTGTTGATTATGTCATATCCAAGTCCTTTCCGGGCAAGAATGCCCCCAAGGGGTATGGGCGAGCCGGTTTGTTTTTCCCAGAACGCCCCAAGGTCAACAATTTTTTGCAGCCCTTTCTGCTCGTAGGTAAAGCGATTTTCGTGGATGATCACCCCGGCATTCACCGACCCATCGAGAATGGCATCTTCGATATCTGAGAAGAGCATGAAATGTTTTTCCCTGAATATGGGGGCTGCAATCCTGAAAAGCATGTGAGCTGTTGTATATCGTCCGGGAACGGCAACCGACAAACGAGGTAAATCTTCCAGCGTGTATTTATTTTTACTTATCAGCAGCGGGCCGTTGCCAAAACCGATGGCGCTTCCTGAGTCGAGCAGCGCATAATTCTGCTGAAGTAACAGATAGGTGAAAAAACTAACCTTCAAAACATCCATGCTCCCGGTCATGGCCATGTGGTTAAGTGTCTCAACATCATGAAACTGAAAATTAAATTTTAATCCTTCGAGATTGATCCGGTTGTGAAAGATCGCATCAAAGATAAACGTGTCATTGGGGCAGGGAGAGATGGCTATGGATAACATAGTGCTTTAATTGAAAATGATCTTGGGGATTGAAATGTTTGTGAATCATGAATGCGAATGGTAATTTCAGGAAGACAAAGATATTAACAAAAATTTTATCTGTTAATTAATTAACATGATATTTATCAGGCTTTTTGGTAATAAATGTCAATGGATTTGAATTTTTTTCCTGCCCTGCAACTCCCGTTATCCTGATATGCCCTTTTGCGTATCACGGAAGAACATGAGCAGTCAGGCTGTCCCATAAGATCTTGTTCAAATTCTTTAAGGCCAGGTTCAGCTCCCAGTGCGATTTATCCCGTTCTTCAACCAGGTTTGAAATTGCGCGGATTTGAATACAAGGTACTCTTTCGGTTAAGCATGCAAAGAAAAAGGCTGCTCCCTCCATACTTTCCAGGTCAGCAATGGCCATTTGCCGGATCCTGGCGATACTTTCTGCGTTTCCTCTTATGGTGTTGGAAGTGATGCCTTTTACTTCCGGCAGTTTCCTGATCATTTCGAGGTTGATCGATGTTGTTTTTTCCAGGGTATCATTGATCAATCTTCCCTTCACATAAGGAGGTGCATCGGGATCGGCAAGGCCGAGTTCGAAAATGGAGAGGAAACGGTCTCCGTCTTCGGCTCCAAGTTCGGGTACACAATCTTCGGTTACATTTACCACCGATCCAAGGGGCAGCGATTTATTAAAGGTACCGGCAATCCCTGCATTGATAACCAGGTCATAATGATGACCCGCCAGTTGTTTTCCAAGATGGTAGGCAGCCGGAACCATTCCCACACCCGTTATCAGGATATCAATCGTGCTGTTTTTATAATGGTAGCGCGACAGGTGCTCACTTTTTTTTTCGAGCAAGGGCAGCTTGTTAAGAAAGGGCCGTATTTCAAGGATCGTGGCAGCGACAAGAAGGAAATGCATGGGTAAAGCTTTGATACAAAATTAGGCATTTATGCTGAAATATTTTTTAGCTTTGTCGCTCATTTGCATTATTCATCATTTAATTTCAATCCCACCATGACGGAAAAAATACAGAAGCTTCTGAGTGATTCAAAGGCAGTGCGATGGACTGCCCTTGCCCTGATCTCATTTACCATGTTGTCGGCCTATTATTTTGTCGACATGATTGCCCCGCTCGAATCGTTACTTGAGATCAAACCCTATGCCTGGACACCCAGCAATTACGGTTTTTTCTCGGGATCGGAATACATGCTCAATGTTCTGGGCTTTTTGATTATTTCGGGTATCATTCTCGATAAAATGGGAATCCGTTTCACCGGTCTCACTGCAACAATTGTGATGCTGGGTGGCGGTATGATCAAATTGTACGGACTGTCGCCCTATTTTTATGAAGGTGGATTCGGTTTTGATTTTTTTAACTCATTCTGGACTTCAATGCCCGCCACAGCAAAGTTAGCAGCCATTGGATATGGCATTTTCGGCATCGGTGTTGAAATGGCCGGGATTACAACTTCCCGTACGGTGGTTAAATGGTTCAAAGGGAAGGAAATGGCCCTGGCTATGGGCATGCAGCTTGCAACCGCACGTTTGGGCGCTTCTGTTGCTTTTTTCTTTTCGGCCGATATGGCAGGTGAAAAAGTGGTTGACGGTATCAGGACCGGAAATGTCCTGAATCCCGTTTATGTTGGTGTTTCCCTGATCTGTGTTGGATTCCTGACCTTCCTGATGTATACTTTTATGGATAAAAAGCTGGATAAACAGACTGGAAACGCAGGACCCGGTGCCGATCCTACCGAAGAATTTCATGTACGTGACCTTGCAAAAATCATTACAAACAGGGGATTTATTCTCATTTCACTTCTCTGTGTCCTGTTCTATTCGGGCGTTTTCCCTTTTTTGAAATATGCTGTGCATATGATGCAGTCGAAACTGGGTGTGGATGCACATATTGCCGGTAAAATTTCCGGGCTTCTCCCCATCGGCACCATTTTACTTACCCCGATCATAGGGTACTTCCTTGATAAAAAAGGTAAAGGCGCCACCATCATGATCTTTGGAGCGGTTTTGCTTACCCTCGCACATCTTTCCTTTGCATTTTTGCCCAACAGCATGGCCCTGGCCATCATTGCCATCATCGTTTTGGGTATTGCATTCTCCCTGGTTCCTGCCTCCATGTGGCCCTCTGTTCCGAAAATTGTTGAGGAACGATACCTTGGATCTGCCTACGCCCTGGTTTTTTGGATCCAGAATATCGGACTGATGTTTTTCCCCTGGCTGATCGGTGTGGTCATCGAAATGGTGAATCCGGGTGTTGCCGAAGCCATCCAGAACGGGGATGTTACAGCGAAATACGATTACACGGTCCCCATGCTTGTCTTCTCAAGCCTTGGCATTGCTGCTATTTTTCTCGGGTTTATGCTTCGCCGTGAAGACAAACTTAAAGGGTATGGTTTGGAACTACCGAACAAGCGTACCTGAGAACGAATTTGTTACAAATAACGATGACCGACTGGCATGGGACTTGTTCCATGCCAGTTCTTTTATTAAAAATGCGTATTTTTGCATGTATCAAATCTATCTTCTGCGTAATATCCAGATTGACAGGGTTATGCAACCTTTGAATGATAATCGTGGATATTGTATTTGCCTGCTGAAATTATAAATGTTAACGCATGAAATTGCCTTAAGTACAACGTACATGCAAACCCTGAATGATATTTTATGGCTATTCCATGTGACCGATTTGTAAAAAATAAATATTAGCACATGAAATTTAAACCCCTATACATAGCCGCGCTTCTGTTATTGCTATTTCCTTTACTTTCGACCGCTGGCGGGGATACTTCCCTGGTTACCAGGCGTGTTGGAGGAACGTTTTCAAGAGCATCTTCCGCGGTCAGAAATGTGTCATTTCCGGTGCAGGATGAGGTTATGGACCGTGTCGCTTCACGAAGGCCTGATAACACTTATGTTATGGACTTTGAAAGTGTCACAGACTTTTCTCTGTCTTTCAATGATTGGACCGTAAATGATGTCGATCAGCATGATACCTATTTTATTGATCAGCATACCTACCCCCATTATGGTGCGCCTATGGCATTTATCTGTTTTAACCCGGCGCTGGTCGTTCCTTCCATGGCATCTGACCAGGCAATACAACCGCACTCAGGACAACGGTTTGGTGCATGCTTTTCATCCAATCCCCCATCGAATAACGACTGGTTCATCTCTCCCCAGATACAACTTGGAACGAACGGGAGCTTCACTTTCTGGATAAAATCCTACAATGATACGTACCAGGTTGATGATTACCTTGTTGCGGTTTCAACCACCGATAACAATCCCTCCAGCTTTACTTCTGTTTCAGGATCTGACACATTACACACCACCACCTCCTGGGTGAAAAAAACCTTCAATCTTGGTAGTTTTAACAACCAGGCGGTTTATGTTGCGATCCATTGTGTTTCCAACGATCACTTTCTCATGATGATCGATGATCTTGAAGTGAAGACTGAGGCTTCATTGACGTTAGTCGCTGATTTTTCTGCCAATAAAACCAATGTCAAGGTCGGGGAAAGTGTAAACTTTACCGATCAGTCGGCGGGTGTCCCCACCTCATGGACCTGGAGCTTTCCGGGAGCAACTCCGGCCACGTCAACCCAGCAGAACCCTTCAGGGATCAAATATTCTACTGTCGGGACCTTCCCGGTAAAGCTGAAAATCAGTGATGGAATTTCATCGGATTCATTAACAAAAGAGGCGTACATTACGGTGACAAGTTATCCGAATTCGATCTCCATGGATTTTGAATCGCTCAATGACTTTACCCTCTTGTTTACACCCTGGACGGTTGCCGATGTGCGTGGTGGTACCACCTATGGCATTACCAATGTTTATTTCCCGAATAACTATCTGCCCATGGCATATATTTGTTTTAATCCGGCCCTGACAACACCGGCCCTGACAAATATGGTCCCTCATTCAGGTCAGAAACTGGGATGCAGCTTCTCCTCCATACCACCTTATAATCCGAACGATAAATGGCTGATAACACCTAAGTTGGCCCTTGGTGATGATCCTTGGATCGATTTCTGGGTAAAGAGTTATAATCCGGAGTGGGGCTATGAGTATTACAAGGTGGCAGTTTCAACAACCGACCTTAATCCGTTACATTTCACACCTGTAACCACAACGAACCAGCAAGCGCCGAAAGACTGGACCAACATGAGTTACAGCCTGCAGGAATATGCAAATCAGGATGTTTACGTTGGCATTCAATGCGTCACCGACAATGGTTTTGTCTTTATGATCGATGATATTGCAATTGTCTCCGCGGTAGGACTTGATGATGAACTGCGGCCGGACCTCCTGACCGTTTTTCCGAATCCGGCAAAGGATCAGATAACCATAAAATATGCAGGAACGGGATCGTTGGATCTGCGTATCAAATTGATCAATGTTCTGGGTGCAGAGATCAGATTATGGAATGGGATATCAGGTACAGGTAACATCACCCTTGATATCAGCGATGTGCCACAGGGTATATATTTCGTGCAGGTAAGGAATGGCGCAAATCATATGACGCATAAAATATCAGTTATACATTGACCTTATTTGAACTATATGAACTTTTGAAATAATTATAAGCTTAATTCAAAATTCAAAATGCAAATCTCAAAATTCAAAATGAAAACATATTTCCAGCATATTTTGTTGTTGTTCATCATAGCAATTGCTTTATTTCCGGGCAATCTGGCTGCTCAGCTGAACCAGGGCGGCATTCCCCGCAGCTTTTCCCTCTCCCTGCCACCTGCAGACAATGACCAGGTTACAGTGACCCCTCCGGCGACTGATGTTTTGCAGGAGGAAGATAATCAAAACCAGTTGCCCTATCGATTCGCTGTTAACCTTCCCGTTGACTTCGGAATCAAAACAGCGGGTTCCCGGGTTAAAGCCCCGGATGGAACCACTATCTGGCGACTGAGTTTAACAGCTCCGGGAGCATTGGCCCTGACCCTTTATTTTGATCAGTTTCAAATTCCTGCGGGCGCGAAACTCTTTGTGTACAACCCGGGTCGAACCCAGTGGCTGGGAGCATTTACATCATTGAACAACAATACTTTATTGACATTTGCAACCGGCTTGATCAGAGGTGATCAGCTGACGCTTGAATACAATGCTCCGGATGGCGCTCCCGAGCCGTTGCTTCATATCTCTGAAGTTGCTTATGCCTACCGTGGAGTCGCTGAATATTCCTCGTTGAAGACTGGTTTCGGATCTGCCGGAAAATGTATGGTCAATGTGAATTGCAGTGAAGGTCAGCAATGGCAAAACCAAAAACGCAGCGTTGCCAGGATCGAGGTGAAGAGGGGATCTTCAACCTCCTGGTGTTCAGGTTCACTGGTAAATAATACCCTGAATAATGGGACACCATATATCCTAACAGCCGATCATTGCGGAATTTCTGCAACGGCAACAGATATAAGCAAGTGGGTTTTTTATTTCGACTATCAGAGCGCCGGTTGTCCTAATCCGTTAAAGGAACCCTCGTCAAGGTCGATAACCGGAGCGACCCTGGTTGCGCATAGTGGAGGCAGTGCCTGGAAGGGTTCCGATTTTTTTATGGTACTCCTGAATACTGCGATCCCTGATTCATTCGATGTGTATTACAATGGATGGAACCGTGAAACGATGCCAAGTCCTTCAGGCACCGGGATACATCACCCGCAGGGTGACATAAAGAAAATTTCAACCTACACAGCTCCTTTGCAGGCAACTTCATATCCTGGAAACCCTGACCTGGCGCACTGGCTGGTCACCTGGTCGGCCACTGCCAACGGGTATGGAACGACCGAGGGTGGCTCGTCGGGATCGGCGGTTTATGATCCAATTGGAAGAATTGTCGGAACACTGACTGGTGGAGACTCTTCATGCGATTCAGTCTCACTTGGATTACCCGATTATTACGGAATGTTCTCCTACCACTGGGATCAAAACGGTACAGAAAATGAAAAAAAGCTGGAGCCCTGGCTTGATCCGATTAAATCAGGGGTAACCACTTTGAACGGCTGGGCTCTTTCAGTCGATGAACCGCAACTGAATGAGTGGGTGACCATCTATCCGAATCCCGCCACGGATCATCTAAACATTGTTACAAACCGGCCTGATGCTAATAGCCTTGAAGTAAGAGTCTCCGACATATTGGGAAATCTTTTGCAAACAGGGGCCATAAGACCGTTTGAGAAACAGGATACCCGGATCAGTCTGTCGGGACTAAGCAAAGGATTGTACCTGATAACTGTCAGTGATGGCGAAAACCGTGTGGTTCGGAAGGTGGTAAAGAAATAAAAATTAAAAATTAAAAATTACGAATGACCAATTACCAATGACCAATGACGAAAAGTGACAACTCCTCCCGCGTCCCGCGTCCCGTGTCCCGCGTCCCGCGTCCCGTGTCCCGCGTCCCGCGTCCCTTGTCCCGTGTCCCGTGTCCCGCGTCCCGTGTCCCGATAACATAATGACCTACGTATGAACAAACAACTTTTAAATACAATCCTTGATCATACAGGGATTTCGGATGTTTTATCGGGAATCGCCCGCAAAGTGGCGCATGGTGAGCGGATTTCTCCTGACGATGGCATTATGCTCCTGGCGCAGGCAGAATTGGGTTTTCTGGGGATGCTGGCCGATCTGGTGCGAATCAGGAAAAACGGCAACAATGCCTTTTATATCCGGAATTTCCACATTGAACCTACCAATATTTGTGTTAATAAATGCAAGTTTTGCTCCTACTCACATCATTTCAGCCCGTCGAAGTGGGAGCTTAGTGTGGATGAGATAATTCAAAAAGTTTTATCTCAGGATGAAAACGTCACAGAATTGCATATTACAGGTGCAGTTCATCCCGACCGTGATATTTATTATTATGGAGAACTGTTGAAGAAGATCAAAACCATCAGGCCACGCTTGCATGTGAAGGCATATTCGGCCGTAGAACTCGATTATATGATTTCAAAATCGGGAATGGGTATCCACGATGGACTTGATTATCTGAAATCATGCGGACTTGATTCCATCCCTGGGGGAGGGGCTGAAATTTTCGACGAAACGGTCCGGAAAAAAATCTGTGGGATGAAATCAACCTCACAGACCTGGCTTGAAATACACGAAACCGCTCACCAGCTTGGTATTCCATCCAATGCCACCATGCTGTATGGTCATATGGAAACTTTTACGCATCGTATTGATCACCTGGAGCGGTTACGCCAGGTTCAGGACCGAACCGGGGGATTCAATGCATTTATCCCGTTGAAATTCCGCAACAGCAACAACGAAATGTCAGGTATTCCTGAGGTTTCGGTTATTGAGGATATGAAAATGTACGCTGTGTCGCGTATCTACCTCGATAATTTTACCCATCTTAAGGCATATTGGCCGGCGGTAGGCAGGAAACTGGCGCAAATTTCACTTTCTTTTGGCGTGGATGACCTGGATGGGACCATCAATGATTCAACCCGGATATATTCCCTGGCCGGCGCCGAAGATCAAAACCCGGTTGTTACTGTTTCCCAGATGATCTCCATGATTACTGAGGCAGGTAGAACACCTGTTGAAAGAGATTCCTTGTATCAGGAGGCGGGAGTGTTATAAGGTCAGGATTTTATCGGGATGCGGGACACGGGACACGGGACACGGGAAAAAAACAGGGTGGTTCTTGGTGGATGTTAAATGTTGAGTCAATTCCGAAAAGGCATTTTCAACGAATTAAGGACACTGAGCGGAGCCGAAGTGTGCTTAATTTCAGCCTGTTGCATACTTCGAAATCGCTCAGAACCCAATTGATCGGACTTTTCGGAGTGGTTAGGGGATGAGGTCAATTTGATAAACTGTTCTTTTTCGCGATCATAGCGTTTTTATACTGGACTCATCTTTACTTTGTAACCCGCTTAACTTATCAGTTCTGTACGCATTATTTCATGAACTTTCGCTGCAACCTGCTTTGAATCCAGGTTCTTGAAAGAGTCATAGGGGATCGGATCAAGCACTTTTGCCCGGATTTCAAAATTCTTGTTGATTAAAAAGCCGCCTTTCCTGATGGCTTTCGAGGTGCCATTGATGGCAATGGGCAGGATTGGCGTGCGATTGCTCAGCGCAATATGGAAAGCTCCCGTCTTGAATGACTGGATGTTCCCATCTTTTGAACGGGTCCCTTCAGGAAAGATCATCACCGAATTCCCTGCATGGATTGTTTTTGCCGCATCCGCAATCATTTTACGCATACTGCTGCCCCTGGCACGGTCGAGTGCGATGTACCGGTTCAGCCACATGGTCCACCCGATAAAGGGATAATAAAACAGGGATGTTTTTGCAACCCATTTAAAATGAGCCCAAAGAAGGAAAAGCACCAGAATGTCGGCCCCCGATTGGTGATTGGAGACAATCACGTAGGTCTGGTCAGGGTCTATATTTTCGTGCCCTGTTACTTTTATCCTCCACATAAAATTGATCTTCAGTACGATAAATGACCAAAGGCAGGTACATTTATGTAAGATGAACAGGCGTTTATCAAATAAAAAAGTGAGAAGAAACACCAATATCATAAAAGGGAACAACGCAGCAGAGATCAGGTACAATTCGACCCAGAAGTAGATGGATACAAGATAGCGTAACAGTGTCTTCATAATTCCGGGTTTGATGAATCATCCAGGTTTTGATGGATGCTGTAATGGCGCCATTTCTCAACAACCGATTGCAGATCGGGCGGGTATCCGGAATCGAAATGAACGAACTCCCTGGTCGATGGATGAATGAATCCCAGCGATTTGGCATGCAGCGCCTGACGCGGTATCATTTTAAAACTGTTTTGAACAAATTGCTTGTATTTAGTAAAGGTTGTTCCTTTCAGTATTTCGGCGCCCCCGTAACTTTCATCATTGAACAAAGGATGTCCGATATGCCTGAAATGAACCCTGATCTGGTGGGTCCGGCCCGTTTCGAGCCTGCACTCTACGAGGGTTACATACCCAAACCGTTCCAAAACATGGTAATGCGTCACGGCATGGCGCCCCTTCTCAGGGTCATCATAAACAGCCTGGATCAGCCGGTTGCGGATGTCGCGGCCTATGTTTGCATCAATGGTTCCCTCGTCGTGGTCAATATTCCCCCAAACGAGTGCTACATAGGTGCGGTCGATGGTGTGGTCAAAAAACTGTTTGGCAATTTTTGTCTGTGCCAGTTCATTTTTTGCTATCAGCATGATCCCGCTGGTATCTTTATCGATCCGGTGAACCAGATATGGTTTTGCATCGGGATCGCCGGGATTAGTTTGCTGCAAATGGTAAAGCAGTGCATTTTGCAGGGTTCCGGTAAAATTTCCGTGTCCGGGATGGACCACCATCCCCGGCGCCTTATTCACAATGATAATATCCTCATCTTCATAAACGATCGAAACGGGGATGTTTTCAGGATATACCTCTGTGTCGCGTGGCGGAAAAGCCAGTACGATTAAAATGATATCACGTGGTTTGACTTTGTAATTGGGCTTGATAACGATGCCATTGACCAAAATGTTACCGGCATGGGCCGAATTCTGTATCCGGTTCCTGGATGCATTCTCAATTTTGGCCATCAGATATTTGTCGATGCGGAGCGGGCTTTGTTTTTTATCAACAACGAAGTGAAAATGTTCATATAATTCACCCGTATCTTCCTGGACATCAATTTTCTGATCTGCTGGAGCCAACTCTTCGGAATCCCAATGATTATCAGCCAGGGATCCCGGCTTATCCGCGTTTCCGGCATTTTCATCCTGTGTGTTCGCTTTTCCGCGATTTACTGGTTTTACAAGCATGGTACGCGGCTAAATGACGACTTATCGTGAAATAATGAACTTCTTCATGCCGATGCGCACTCCTGAAAGGTTTTTTAGTTCAAGGAAATAGAGCCCGCTGCGCAGCGAAGAAACATCAATTTCGTTGGTAAATCTTGATGTTAACCGCACACGGCCGATAAGATCTGAAATGGTCAGGATGGCAGTTTCAGAAAGCCGGAAGTTCTCGGCATTCTCCGGGAATTGTATGTATAATTTATTCTCTGAACAGGGATTCGGGAAAAGGGTGAATGTTAAATCACGGGTATGGATATCTCCAATTCCATCCACAAGTGGGATTGGCTTCCCAACAATTGGCCGAATCATAAGGGATCCAGTGAAGGCCGAATTATTCCATACGCCGGTGGTGTTATAAAAAATCTCATTCTGGCTGTTGTTGTAACGGTCGAACCCGATATTCAGATTATCATTCGTGGTTTGTATCCAGCCCACGTAGAAAGTCCCGGTTATTCGCAGTGGCGGATCGAGGTGATAGGTGTAAAACTTGTTTAGATTGTCGGCATACCAGGGAAATCTGAGATCGGAATAGATAGTATCGCCGGGCTTTCCTGCATTGTCATTCCATACGCACAGATAAAAAAGCTGCTGACTGCCATTCCCGCGTGTCTTGTTAAAATACATGCTGATGGCGCGCAGGGTATCGGGCGATTTATTGAGTTTAAACCGGTAAGCAAGTTTTGAACCTGTAAACGACAGTCCATAACTGGCCTCCGGGGTGCCGTCGTCATAGGCGAAGTAATTAAAGAATTTTTGGTAAGCCTGCATGGTGTCGCCGATCGTGGACCCCGGTGTTACATCATACACCACATGTTTCACCAGGAAAGCGGCGCTGTCGGCCTGACTGATCGGCATCAGGAACGGAACGGCAGGATGGGCAAACTTCTGCCAGGTCACATATGGATTAATGGTAAAGGGCTGAATTTCGTAATTACCGCCATCGTAAAATTTTGAAAAACTACCGCCGGGTTCGGTAACGTAGTATTTGTAGGATGACATATGTTCAACAAGGTCGTGGTTGCTCATCAGGATGTCGAGTGTGTCACTGACTTCGTTGGTCGGATCATCACTGTACTGCGGATAAGGCATTGATTCATAGCGTTTCAGCATGGATGGTGGCCGGTAGATAAACCGTAGTTCGGGATAAATCGTATCATTTATTGAACGTCCCGCATTGAGATAAACATTATCGAGGTTCCACTGGTCGGTGTTGCTTTGCCAGCTTGGTTCCTGGGAACTCGCAAGGCTCACATAATTGAAAAACCGGAAACGAAACTTGCTGGTAAAGTATATGGGATCGGTTATCGGCAACATGACCTGGACAAACCACTTGTTGTTTTGTAAATAAAATGTGTCAAGCGCCATTCCCTTGGTAACCCAAATTTTTGCCCATAAATCGGGAACAACAATGGTAGTATCGGGGAGAATGCTGTCGTGCGCAGGAATTGTAAGGAACTGCAAAACCAGTGAATCAGCTGTTTGTGGTGGCTTTCCCCTTCCCTGGGGTTGGTAGAAGAAGCTTAGGTACACTGAATCGGCGGGTGTCAGCGCCCTGGCGACAGGTGTAAAAACAGAATCAAGCCTGATATAGCGTGAAGTAAGATGATCGGCTATGAATGCCTGAGGACCGGGTACGGCATCGGGATACATGTTGCCTGAATCGTTGATGGCATCAAGGGTCATGGCGCCGATATTGACCGGGTACACCGGCATGTCGTTATTCTCGAATGCAAAACGGTCAATCCATCGCAACGCCGACGGGAATACGTCATTGGCTGAAAAATCATCAAAGAAAGGCAGGGGAATTGGGATCGTGTCGGGATCGGCCTTCAGGTAGTCAAATGATTTTTCGGACTGCAACCGGCTCAGTTCCATCGCCCGGGCCTTTACCACCGGATTTACCTGCAAACCCGTTAGTATCTCCTGGGTAAACCCTGAAACCACGGTGAAAATGAAAAAGAATGAAATTAAAATTATGCGCATTAGAAAGTATTTACGATATACGATGTACGAATTAATAATGATCAATGAGTCTGGTCTAAAAAGCCAAAATCACCTCACCCTAACCCTCTCCTAAAGGAGAGGGAATTCCCCTTCTCCTTCAAGGAGAAGGGGTTGGGGGATGAGGTCTATTTGATAAACTGTCATTTTTCGCGATTTTAGCGTTTTTATCCTGGACTCATCAATTACAAATTACCAATGATAAGTGACAAATATTAAATGGTTTTCTTACATCAATTAATCCTAAATCCTTCAATCACTCAATCACTCAATCACTCAATACTATCTCCCGCCAGCGAATCAGCCATTGCTTCAGCAGCTTTTGCTCCCATTCCAACAGTCAGGTCGATCACTGAACCTTTATCAATCACTGTCCCTTCCCTGATTGATCTGCCCTCGAAAAGCTGGTTTTGTACGGCATCTTCATCAAACGATCTGATATAGAGTAGTTTGCCAAGTTTTAATCCCGACGACTCCAGCATGGTTTGTGCCTGTCTGAGTGTCAGATCGCGCAAATCGGGCATGGTGGTTTTTTCGGGTACCAGCGTGGTTATTGTCAGATAAACCGTGCGGTTCTTTTTGACTTTTGAACCAGGAAAAGGATCCTGTGATAATATGGAGCCATTTGGCTTGTCAACATCAAAAATGGAATCAACGACCGAGAACTGGTAATTACGGTTGTCGGGACTTCCGAGAACCTCATGGATATAGAGTCCCCGGAAATCGGGAACGATCAGGTAGTCACTGTGTTTGGTATACCATGATAACGACTGCAGGGTCAACCAGATCAGAATGATCGTAATTCCTGTCGCGATGAGAAAATGCTTGAGGAATTTCTTCGAAAAAAGGAAATGTAAAAAATCCATCTGGTGGTTTAAATAAATAACCTGAAAACGACTGTTTTATTGTCTTTCATAAAAGAGTTGACAAACTTACGGAAAAATTGAATTTTGAGCAAGGAGCAATGATTTTGTACTAATTTTGTGCCTCAAAATTTGCACTGTATGTTGAATGTAGCCATTGTTGCAGGCGGTGATTCCGGTGAATATGGAATTTCGATGAAAAGCGGGAAACAGGTGGAATTACACATGGATCGTTCCCTGTTCCGGCCATTTCTGATAGAAATACGTGGAAAGAACTGGAATTACAGGATCGGCAGGAAAAACTTCCCTATTGATAAAAATGATTTCAGCCTTAGCATCGGGAAACGAAAAATCCGCTTTGATTTGGTTTTCATTGCGATTCATGGAACCCCGGGGGAAAACGGCAGGTTGCAGGGCTATCTTGATATGCTCGGGATACCTTATACATCATGCGATGTGACAACCTCAGCCATGACATTTAACAAGGGTTTCTGCAAGGAGGTCGTTGCATCATGCGGCATCAGCACAGCAAAATCGATGCATCTTTTCAAATGGGGCGCCCACACCGAAGCTGGCATCCTCAGGGAATTATCTTTGCCGGTTTTTGTCAAGCCAAATAATGGAGGATCCAGCGTAGGGATGTCGAAGGTAAATCAAAAGAAAGAGTTGAACACGGCACTGATAAAAGCTTTTCATGAAGACGGCGAGATCCTGGTTGAAGAATTCGTAAAAGGCCGCGAACTTACATGCGGTGTCATTAAAACCAATGGAAAAATCATCACGTTCCCGGTGACGGAAATCATTCCGAAGAATGAATACTTTGATTTTGAATCAAAATACAAAAAAGGGATGGCTGCTGAAGTTGTCCCGGCCGATGTTACCCTGCAACAGTCAGCACAATGCCAGGATATTTCCCGGTTACTCTATGCGAAGTTAAACTGCAAAGGAGTCGTGCGGTTCGATTACATTTTTACGGGCGCGGACTTTTATTTCCTGGAAGTCAATACGGTGCCCGGGTTAACTGCGGCAAGCATTGTTCCAAAAATGGCCCGCGCACATGGCTGGAGCTTCACAGAACTCATAACAAGGTTGATAGGGGAGGAGAAAAGCAGGCAGTAGGAAGTTGGCAAGTTGGTAAGTTGGTAAGTTGGTAAGTTGGTAAGTTGGCAAGTTCAACAAATAAATCGTAAATCGTAAATCGTAAATCGTCATGTCCGACCTTCTTTTCGCCACCAACAACCAGCATAAGCTCCGTGAAATCCAGGAGATTCTGGGATCTGATTTTCGCATTCTGAGCCTCAGGGATGCAAACCTGGATATTGAGATTCCTGAGACCCAGGAAACCATTGAAGGCAATGCGGCTCAAAAAGCCCGGTTTATTTATGAAAAAACAGGGATGAACTGTTTTGCTGACGATACCGGACTGGAAATAGATGCGCTGGATGGGCGCCCTGGCGTGTATTCGGCAAGATATGCCGGCGAGGGTTGCAGTTTTGATGATAATGTCGAGAAGATATTAATGGAACTGGGCGATACTCAAAACAGGAAAGCCTGTTTTCGCTGTGTGATCTGCCTGATTTCCGATGGTGCCGAATATCTCTTTGAAGGAAGGGTAGATGGCGTAATTACAATGGAACGGCGGGGCTCAGATGGTTTCGGGTACGATCCTGTATTTCTCCCCGACGGTCACCGGCAAACCTTTGCAGAAATGCCCCCATACCTGAAAAACGGAATCAGTCACAGGGGTAGAGCGGCAGAAAAGATGAGG
This sequence comes from uncultured Bacteroidales bacterium, assembly GCA_903885595.1. Lineage (GTDB taxonomy): Bacteria > Bacteroidota > Bacteroidia > Bacteroidales > FEN-979 > CAIVAT01. The sequence goes on along the minus strand of CAISJJ010000524.1, from coordinate 111 downwards.
AAAGCGATGGGGAAGTGAGCAGACAGGCCGGACAGGCGGACAGGCGGACAGGCGGACAGGCGGACAGGCGGACAGGCGGACAGGCGGACAGGCGGACAGGCGGACAGGCGG
>CAISJJ010000523.1 GCA_903885595.1 uncultured Bacteroidales bacterium | reverse complement strand
TCATGAATCCGTTAATATGCCGGGAAAACTTCAGGTTTACGTTAATCTGTTAAAGGAAGAAAACATCAATATCACTATTCATAACACTGAAGGTAAAAAGGTTTACAGCTCTGATCTTCATTGCAATTCCGGCAGTAATTCCATTGAATGTACCTTCGGTCCCCCGGGATTTTATCTGATAAACCTAAGTTCAGCAACACTCAAATCCACCTTCAAGGCAATTGGAGGAGATCAACCCATCATTGAGGTAAAATCATCGACATCTGCCCCCGGTTATAAATCTGTAATCAATGCAAGGGACCTTTATCCCCGGTTTTACTATGATTATGACAATGATCCTGCGAACGACGAAAAATTCGGTAAATTATATACACCGACAACGGCATTAAACGTGGAGTATAATTGGACTGTTACGCTCGACTCTGTAATTCAGGGAATCTGCCCGGATGGATGGCACGTTTCAAACGATTCCGATTGGACTCAACTTCAGCTATTCATTGGAATGACTTTGCAGGAAATAGCCGATGAATGGTACAGGCCATCAGGGACAAAATCGAATAAAATAAAAAGCCCTGAGACAACTTATTGGTTTTCATCTTGTGGAACCGATGATTACGGTTTCTCTGCCAGAGGAAGCGGATTTTATTTCGCTCCACCGATTGGTGGCGGGTTTGTAAGACTAAGACAACATGCTCTTTGGTTAAGTTATACTAATAAGAATGGGCACGGACCATTAATAATGGACATCGAAAATTGCAACTGGGGCATTTATAAATGTGATGCGTGGGCTCATACTGGTGATGCATATTCTGTAAGATGTGTTAAAGATTTTTACGACGAAAAATTTAATTGACTACAATATGAAAAAACTAATTTTTACAGTACTGATTTTGTCTATAAGAACATAAGTCTTATTTTTAGCAGTATTGTTTTTCATTTCAGGACAGTTTATATGATATTTTTGTAAAAAAATATCTTATCCTGCATTGATGAAATTATTGCCTATCCTTTTCGTTGCCGGCGCCATTTCAATCGGCGCTATCTCGTGTAAAAATCTCGCGAAACCAGGCTCGGGATCCGACGCGGGCAGGCTGCAAGTCATTAAGGATTCCATTAAAATAATGGATTCCCTGGTTATGATCAACAAATATAACAACAGGACCGAGGCGCTGCATTTGGCCCGCAGGGCAATCGTACTTGCAAACGAATCGCATGACAGTTCTTGTTGCATCACAGCTTACAATATGATGGGGAATGCCTTCATCCTAAGCGCCTTTGATTCTTCCTGGTTATATTATTCAAAGGCGCAGCGGATGGCCGAAAATAACGGTATTATCGGACAATATCCGCAGGTTATCTATAATATTGCTTACCTTCATCTCCGTGCATTCGATTATAAAACGGCCCTCAGTTTACTTGACTCCGTTGTCAGAGTGAGTACATCACTTGGTAAATGGAAGCTTCTGGCCGGTACTTATAATTTCATCGGAGGGATCAAAGCAGATGTCGGGATGTTCAACGAAGCAATGGATTCATACCGGATGGCGGCCGATCTTTCGCGCGAAAAAAACATTCCTGACCATGTGGGCCTTGCCTTGGCCGGTCAGGCAAGAATCACAGCAAATCCCGCTGAAGCGTTTCCTTTATATAAAGAGGCAATTCAAAAATTATCAGATGCAGGTGGAATGGAACATTCACTTGCAGGGATTTTGAATAACAGAGGCTATTTGGAGCGCAATCCTGATTCAGCCATTGTCTTTTATAACAAAGCTATCCGTATTTCTACCGATCTTGGATTTACCGATATCTTAATTGCCACCTTCAATAACTTAACATACAGCTATCTGGAGAAAGGGGATGTGAATACGGCCGAAATGCTTATCAAAGAGAAAGCGCTCCCATTGGCGCAGGCCGATACGAACCTGAGTGATCTGGCTACACTCTACGACACCTATGCCGACATTTCCATCATTCAAAAGAAATATAAACAAGCCGTTGAATTTCAAAAACTGGCAATGTCATATAGTGTACAGGCTGAACAGAAGATCGCAGGCGACCAAACCAGGCTGTTATCGTCTCTGCTGGAGGCAAAGAACAAAGAATTGCTGATCCGCAATCAAAAAATGGAGATCAGCCTGCAAGCCGGACGTAATGAACAATATCGCGCCTGGCTCACCCTGGCCCTGTTATTCATGATCGGATTAGCCCTTACGTTTGTGTGGTACCGGCAACGCACCCGGTACAAAATGCAAAAAGAAAGGCTGTTGTCGGCCCAAAGGATTATCAATGCCGGGGAATCTGAAAAAAAGCAGATCGGCCGGGAGCTTCACGACATATCCACCCATCTCTCCATGGGACTTCAAAGAGGTGTTGATGACAGCGCCTTTTTAAATGAACAGGATCGTGAAAAATTATTGGAGGAAATCGAATCGGTCAGAACGACAATCCGGGGTTTATCGCACCGGATGCATGCCGACCTGCTGACAAGTCCTGGTTTGCAGGCGCTGTTAACCAAGTTATGCGCCGAAATAGGAAATAAGGGCGAAATCCGGCTGGATGCTTCTGTCGGTCCCGGTTTGCCGGGATTAGAGACTCAGGTTGTTTTGCACAGCTACCGGATTGTCCAGGAATTGCTGACAAATGCGGTACATCATGCCCCCGGCAGCGAGGTCGAACTTGAAATTTATTGCCAGGGAAGTCTGTATATAAACTACCATGATACCGGACCCGGGTTTGACACCTCCAAAACCGGTAACACAATGGGAATCATGAATATCAAAGACCGACTGACACTGCTCGGTGGCGCCTGGTCATTGTCGTCGGCCCCTGGAGCCGGTACCTGCTGGGAAATTGTAATACCTGTAACTTTGCCGGCCCATCAAACACCCCTGCAGCCATGATACGTCTCCTGGTAATTGAAGATCATCCGGTAGCCATAACCGGTTTGCGAAACATGTTCAGGCCATTGCGCGACGGCATTGAAATATCCTCCTTTGAAAGCTCAATCGACAAGGTTATTTCCGATGTCAGCGCCGATGATTTTGATATTATAATACTTGATCTGTATTTATTTAAAACTGATCCCCTGATGAATGTTCATAAGCTTCGCGATCACTTTCCTGATAAACCGGTTGTTATATTTACATCGGAAGAAGCTGAAGAATGGCAGCGGAAAATGTTCGATGCCGGCGTCAGCGCCTACATTTTCAAATCGGAGTCAAGAAAGGAAATTATGGGGGTCATACTAAAGGTCTACCAGGGGAGGATCGTTTTTTCCGATTTTATCCTCCGCATGGATTTTGACCACATTCTTAGCCTTGCTGATAAAGGAGTATTTACCATCACCCAAAATCAAAAAATCATCCTTCAGCACATTGCGCAGGGCCTGAGCTATAAAGCCATCGCCTCGCTAAAAAACACCACCACCTCGAGTATCGAAAAAACAATGACCCACCTGCGGCGAAAATACAGCGCCCACAACAATGCTGAACTGATCACCATTTTGCGCGACCGCAAGGTTTTGTAATCCGAACTGCCTTTTTTCGAAAAATCAGGCGTGCAATCCCCACGCCTGATTTTTTTTTGCAATACCCTGATTTTCACTCCAAAGCATTTTCGTCTGGCTAAAAAACTTCCGGGTTTACGCATGTATTTTATGCGGGAAGTGGCAATTGACAGGCTATTGTTGCATGCCGACCTTTGAACATCAAACTTTTCACCCTAAAAACAAATGCTATGAAAAAG
>CAISJJ010000522.1 GCA_903885595.1 uncultured Bacteroidales bacterium | reverse complement strand
TGTATCCGGGACCAGTGGATAAACTGATTGATGGTGGCGCCTGATTTTCATCCTTTTTACAAGCCGATGCCAGCATCAGGATCACTGCGCCACTAAGAAAAAGAGTTATAAATGATTTTGACATAATTGAAGTTTTATTATTTGATTGAGCATAATCATACAAGTATTCCATCTCAATGGGTTTATCATTTTTGACCCAAACCCTTTATGGCTGTATCATCAGGACCTCAACCCCCTTCCCCTTCTCCTTGGAGGAGAAGGGGAGGTATGTTGTAGTATATGTTACTGACAATTATATATTTAACACCGCCACTCCTTCTCCTCCAAGGAGAAGGAGATGGAGGATGAGGTCATTTATTGTACATCCGTTGTGCTTATGGCTATTTCAGATTCTAAATTAATGCTATGCATGATCATAAATAATAATGAACTATTTAATGGCGTATGGTTTCAGGGATTCAGGAATTTTGTCAAAATTCGGATTAGGCTGGGGAATCACCGATGGCTGGCCATCTTTTTCAAGGATTTTAATCCCTCGCTCTTTCGAAAGCATGAATTGCAGGAAAGCAATTGCAACTGGCTTGTTTGGGGCCGTGTTGATCATGGTTACGCCATAGATCATTGGTTCTCCTTTTATCAACACTTTTTGCCCGGGTTCCCTGCCATTGATGGAAACAACGGCTGTGTTGTAAAGATCTGTAAGTTTGGGATCTTTCAGATTGACTTCGGAGGGAAGTTCCAGGTATTTCAGATTATGCTGGATGGCGACCGATTTATAAAGAAAGATGTAGTCAATTGATTGCGATTCAAGAACAGCAATCAGGTCGACCTCTTTCGGACGCATATAATTCTGATCCTTGGCCATCAGGAGATTCGCGAGGCCGGGTTTGTTATAGAATTTTTCTGCAAGCTGCATGGTCATCACCGATCGATACCCACACGGGTCAGAGTTCGGATCGGCACGCCCGTAAGCCACATCTTTCTTCTGCAGGATTTCAAACCAGTTTTTAGCATTGATCTGGCTTGCATACCTTGATTTTTCTGTAAATACAATGCACATTTCATTTGAAACAAATTTGATGTTCCAATCAGCGTATTTTGGGATCAGCATGTTGTCGATCACCGTATAATCGGCAGAAGCAAGGATGTCGCAGGATTTGTTGAGGTCTGTTATTTTTCGGGCGCTTTCAACGCTTCCTGCCGATTCGAGAAGGATATTTACCTCCGGATGAAGTTTTGTAAAGGCCACAGAGATATCCCTCATCGGTACAGAAAGGCTGCCCGCATGAAAAATTACAAGATCGCCTGAAAGTGGTTGCCGGGGTTTCTGGGAAAAAACACAACATGCGAATAATACAAGACCAAGTGTGAAAAGTAGTTTTTGCATGAGGAGTGGAATAGTCAATGAGTGCAAAATTATAAAATTTAGCGATATGCACGAACTAACCTATCCATAAATAAATCTGCAAATACCTGTGTCATCAGAACAAAAAAGTGAAGCTGACTGGTATCAGATTATTCCTGAAAAATGAATAATGTCGTTAAAAACCTTTTCGGAAGATGCGTTTTTTGCTTCTATGATCAAAGGATTCTGTAATTGCCAGCTTTCTGCTACCTGGCTGGTCAGCTTTTTGTTTACAGCCAGCACGATTGGCATTTCACATCGCAGGATCAGTTCGTTTAAACTTTCGGCCCATCCTTGTCCCTGCAATTCCCAGGCGCCGATTTCATCAATGAATACGATTTGCGCATGCTGGTTGTTTGCGACGGTGAGGGCCGATTTACCAAACATGATTCCTTCATCGGAGAAATAGAACCGGCCAACGTTTACCATACCTTCTCCTCTTTGCGTGTATGAAAGCCTTTGCTTTTCAGATGTCGCGACGTTGATTAATCCGTACCCGGATTTAACATCATTTTCTATGATTGCCGGAGAGATTATGCCCCCGGTTTGAATTCCCCGGTTCTTGAAAAGTATGACCAATTCACCCAGCAAGGTTGATTTGCCATCGCCGGTGTCGCCGGTAACCAGGATGATATTGCTTTTTTTCTTCAGGCTGAGTTCAACTTTCCCGAGCCAGAATTCGGCGTGAGCTGTAAGTTGACGTAACATGGGAACCGGCTTGTTGAAAATGTCGCGAAATGAAGGTAAATTGCTGATGATAAAAGGAAGTGTATTAAATGCCACTTCAAGAGAGAGAGGCAACTGTTTGAAGGAGGTGCGGAGAAAGAACGACCGGATGACCGGGTTACTCAACTCCTTTCCGGTAACGGCAAAACCAACCACCATGATTGCTGCCCTGAAATTCATCTGTAATCCAACCATCAGGCCATCGGAAATTGACATGTGAGATGAGTGAAGTGTTGAGAACAGAAAGCTTGACAGCATGGTGATGACCATAAAAAGGATCCAGAATTTAGGCTTTCGCAGGGGTCTCAGAATATTCTTGTATCGGATTACCCATGCGGTGAGCATTGCGATGCCTGCCAAACCCCACCAGATGGTGGCTGCAAAGTTCATCAGCACAAGCACTGCAACCATTCCTGCAACGGTTGCAGCAAGCCAGCCTGTGGAGTAAACAAACACGGGCAGACTTTTCCCGGCTTTAATACCGCCCGTTTTCTCCCTGTCAATGCTCATCATAGGGGGAGTGGCTTTTACGGTTGTTTTGCCGATATATATACCAACCAACGCTGAAATAACGGCAAAAATCAAATAAATAAGCCATAAAACCAGCACGGGCATCCATACTGTTGAGAAATTGAACCTGAGTTGTTTTTGAGCAAAAGTGATCAGAGAGGTATAGAGATCAACAATGTTGAACCCATATACTATGATAAAGTTGGCTATTTTTTGAAAAAAACTCCACGACATGGCAAGGGTACTGCCAATAAAAAAGCCCAGCATGTTTTTTCCGAAAATTCTTACCGAAAATTCAAGTAAAACTGCTTCCAGGAAAATGGCGATCATCGGCCCGAAAATGACTGCGCTGGGCGACACGGATTTCATGATGGCACAAATCAAACCCGCACGCCAGATCAATCCTTTATCTTTCCATTGATAGCTTACCGAGACAAGTAAGATGATTGCAACCGATGTAAGAAAAATACTGCTGAATGGCAGGCGAAGATTATGCAAAAAACTGCCAAGCACAATCTCCGACGATGCCCATAGCGATCCCAGTACTGCTGCTTTCTGCCAGGTCCCGTTTAGTTGAAGGGCAGCAGACGGCTGATCTGCAATTTTCAACTCTTGTGAAGTCTTTCAAATTTGTTAACAGCACAAGACACGATCATCCAGGAAACAAAGATCAGGACAGGCCAGCTAAAAAACCATATAATTTCTGTTATCATACGTTCAATTTTTAATAAACATGCGTTTCACTTTTCATCTCTTCAATGTCGATCTTTTTATTGTCGATCGAGCGCCAGGCATAAAAGATATAAACCAGCACAAATGGCACCAAAAGCGACACATAACTCATGGCCACCAATGTATAATGGCTCGATGAACTGTTTTGGATGGTTAATGAGCTCTGCAGGTCGAAGGTTGATGGATAATAGGCCGTGTTATTGAATCCGGCGAGCAGAAACAGGGAGAAAACGGTCAGAACAGTCCCGATGCCTGTCGCCCAGATCCCTTTGGTATGGCATTTTACAAAGCAGGTAAGCGGACGGATGATTCCAGCGAGTACCATCACAACGCCCAGCAGGAACAACACGGCGACCACCGGCATCTGGATTAAATTGTGCAGATATTTAAATGGTTCCATATAAACCTCTTTGGTATCAGGATTCACCGCAAAACCTGAGGACAGGAGCAACCAGATCGTAAATGTGAGGAAGAAAACAACAAATGGGATAGCATTAAACAACAGTTGCTTTTTAACCCGTTCCATGATGGCCGTATTGTTCACCCGGTTCATGAAATAGAGCAGGGCCAGCACGCGGGCTAAGAAAAATACCGTTAATCCGAGGGTAAGGTTATGCATATTCAGTGCGGCTTCAAGGCCGTATGCAAGGCCGGTCCATTCTGAAATGACCGGCATTTTATCACCGGTCAGGTTTGTTAAATTCATTTTGTTCACCACGAAATCTGAGCCGGTGAAAAAGGTGGCAACAGCAGTGCCAATTAATATGGTACCCAGCAATCCGTTGATAAAAAGCAATACTTCGTAGGTGCGGTGCCCGAAGAAATTGTCGGGCTTTGACCGGTATTCATATGAAACGGCCTGAACCACAAATGCGACCAGGATAAGCATCCATACCCAGTATGCGCCACCAAAGCTGGTGGAATAAAACAGGGGGAATGATGCGAAAAATGCGCCGCCAAAGGTAACCAGGGTGGTGAAGGTAAATTCCCATTTACGGCCAAGAAGATTGACCAGAACGGTGCGTTCGTCTTCGGTTTTCCCGAGTGTATAAATGAGGGTTTGACCTCCCTGGACAAACATCAGAAAAACAAGGATGGCCCCCAGCAGTGAAACGATGATCCACCAGTATTCCTGCAGTGTGATATGTGAAAATGTTTCGAACATAATTCAGT
>CAISJJ010000521.1 GCA_903885595.1 uncultured Bacteroidales bacterium | reverse complement strand
CCGAAGATTCACCCTTTAACCTTTCATAGGCTTTTGTTGCCACTTCGGTCGCAGTTAATTCCTGCTGACAAATACCTGACAATGGGATCGTCCAAATCAAAAGCAATAAAAAAATGTGCGTAAGTGGCTGTTTTATAATTTGTTTCATATTTTGCCTCTAAATTGTGTGGCTGCAGTGTAACCTTTTAGATCCTATTTAGTCTAATAGCCTGTAATACTGCCGGGAAGGGTGCAATTATCCTGCAATTTATTAAAAATAAATATCTTTGGAAACTTAATCTCAGATTCATTACCATGAAGAAAAAATTTGTTGTTATCTCAATCTCATTATGTATGCTCGCAGCCACAACCATCTCTTGTGTAGAGGGAAACAAGCCGGTTCCTGCCATTGACCCTGCCAACCTCGACAAATCAGTTCTTCCGGGGAACGATTTCGACACCTACGCCAACGGCGGATGGAAAAAACTTAATCCGTTACCTGCAGATCGTGGACGCTTTGGATCGTTTGACAAACTGGCTGAAGTTGCAGAGAGTCAGATTAATGATTTGGTGAAAGTTACGGCCGCAACGACCAATACGAAAGGGTCCATTCCTGACAAAATAGCTACCCTGTTTAATTCAGGTATGGATACGATTAAGATTGAAAAAGAGGGGTTCAAGCCGATTACTCCCTATTTGCAGGAGATCGATAAAATTGGCAATTTGGATGAGGTACAGCAGGCTATCTCCCGTTTCCATCAAAATGGTATGTCACCGCTTTTCGGTATCTATGGTTCAGCTGATGCACGCAACAGCTCCATGGTCATTACCCAGCTTTCGCAGGGTGGCATGGGAATGCCTGACCGTGACTATTACCTGAAAGAGGATCCACGGTCGGCTGATCTTCGCGGCAAATATGTCGCCTACATGACCGCCATGTTCAAACTGATCGGATATGATGATGCCGCTTCAGCGCAAAGCGCACAGAAAATAATGTCGCTTGAAACCCAGTTGGCCAAGGCATCCATGTCACGCCTCGAGCGACGCGATCCCAACAAAACATACAACAAGGTCACAACAGATGAGTTGGTGAAATTGTCTCCGGTATTTAACTGGAACCGTTTTTTTACAGATTTGGGTATCGGCAATCCGGGTACCATCAATCTGAACCAACCCGAATTCGTCAAGGAGATCAGCAACATGCTTACCTCCACGCCTGTTGAGGACTGGAAACTATATCTTAAATGGAACCTGATCAACGGAACAGCTTCTTATCTTTCTTCTGATTTTGTTCAGACCAGTTTCGATTTTTACGGAAAAGCCATGACCGGAACTGATGTGATGCGCCCACGTTGGAAAAGAGTACTGGGTGAAACAAGTGGCTCGTTGAGCGAAGCGTTGGGACAACTTTATGTAAAGGCCTATTTTCCTCAGGAAGCCAAAGACAGGATGATCAAACTTGTAGCCAATTTAAAGGTTGCTTTGGGCGAAAGAATTCAGAATCTGGAATGGATGAGTCCCGAGACCAAACAAAAGGGAATGGATAAACTGGGCGCCATTAGCGTAAAGATCGGTTATCCTGACAAATGGAGGGATTATTCTGCGCTCGAAATCAAGGATGACGCTTATGTGCTGAATGTTATGCGTGCCGACAAATTCAATACCGAATTCTACCTCAATAAGATCAACAAACCTGTGGACAAGCAGGAGTGGGGCATGTCTCCTCAAACTGTCAATGCCTATTACAGTCCTACCAACAATGAAATTGTATTCCCGGCTGCCATCCTTCAACCACCTTTCTTCTTCAAGGATGGAGACGATGCAGTCAATTACGGTGCGATCGGTGTCGTAATCGGTCACGAAATGACGCATGGTTTTGACGACCAGGGAAGGAAATTTGACAAGGAGGGTAACCTGACTGACTGGTGGACGGCGGAAGACTCACAAAGGTTTGACGAGCGCACCAAAGTACTGG
>CAISJJ010000520.1 GCA_903885595.1 uncultured Bacteroidales bacterium | reverse complement strand
AAGAGTCTGTTTAAAATTCATTTTGAAATTTGTAACTCCTTGAAAACTATTAGTTTTTCATTATTCAATCTTCACTCATCGTTTTTCATTTTACATTAGTCGTTAACCCAATGAATAGAGGACAATGGATAATTGCCAGTGAAAAATGAATAAAGAAAAATGAATAGTATGTAAAATTTAAACAGTCTCTAAGACCATCGTCTCCTGGTAAAAGACCCATCCCCGGCCCTCGGCAAACCTTCTCCCTCCCCTTCAAGGGGAGGGCGGGGGAGAGGTCCTTTGTCAACAGATCTGATTCGTATTGTTATCATTCGGACAAATTGCTTTATTCCTTATAGATCTCCCAGCACAGTCGGGCTCAACTATTTACCGGAATCAGAAGCACGATTCAATGGGTTTATTAACAATTATTTTGTTAATATCTTAAAAAAAATTGCAGTTTTTTGAAATTTTATTATTTTTACAAGATTATTCTTTGTTATCTTTGATTTTTTATTTGATCTGAACCATCAAATATAAAACCATGTATTTTTTTACCCATATATATATATCCATATCAAATCAATTCACCCAATTATTAACTAAATTCATTATCTATGAAATCAAACCTACGATTATTTAAGATCTTTCTGATCTTAATTGCCATCATGGTGGGTAATTTTACCTTTGCCCAGCAAAAGGCGTTGACAGAAAAGGAGAAATTAGCGAAGGAACTTCAGGTTGTGAAAGCGAGTGATCTTCAGGATGTTGTTCCTGGGGTTGTCTCCAAATTCAATTACGACAAGCCTGTATATTCCAATGTGGATTTCTCGAAAAAAGGTAGCAGGGGAATGTTGTACGACAATGGGCCCTTTGTTACCCATGTGGGCGGCGGCCCAGGAGGTAGTGATTACAGCCTTCTGCAAAATCCACCCAACACCACTCTCGGTTTTGGTTACAATCAGGCTGGCGCAATTTATGTGGCAGATGATTTCACAGCTACCGAAGACTGGGCTATTGACTCCCTGGTATTTTTTGGATACCAGACAGGCTCTACTTTGACCTCCACTTTCACAGGAATTTTTGTTGAAATCTGGAATGGTGATCCTGGTGTGGCTGGAAGCGCTGTTGTTTGGGGCGATCTGACTACAAACCTTATTGTTGATACTTATTGGACAAATTGTTACCGCGGAAGTGACCTGATTGCAACAAACCGCCCAATCATGGGTGTTGTTGCCGGTACTTCCGGATTAAATCTTCCTGCCGGTGATTACTGGGTTGTATTTGCTGCTACAGGTTCTACAACATCAGGTCCATGGTGTCCTCCCATTACTATTCTCGATCAGCCTGAAACGGGCAATGCAATGCAATCTCTCAGCGGCGTTTGGGCGCCTTTAATTGATGCAGGAAGTCTTGGTGCAAAAGGTCTGCCATTTATAATCCATGGTAATGCCGGTGTTAATCCTGACATTATTTATGCTACCGATTTCGAATCGTTCGTTGCCGGCACTCAGGTTGCCTGCCAGGATCCTGTTAACTGGAGTACCTGGAGCAATGCTCCTTGCGGCGCCGAAGATGGAATGGTAAGCACTGATTTTGCGCATACCGCTGTAAATTCAGTTAAAATTAATGGAACCAACGACCTGCTCCTTTTATTGGGCGACAAAACCGCAGGTTCCTATGAACTGTCCTGGTGGATGTATGTTGAAAATGGCAAAGCAGGATATTACAATCTGCAAAAAACCGAAGTTGCCGGCCAAGAATTTGGCTACGAAGCCTATTTTCTGGCCAACGGAAACGGAACTCTTAGTGCAGGCGCTACAAACGCGTTTACATTCACTTACCCCAAAGCTACCTGGTTTAAGGTTGTACAGATGTTAGACGTCGACAATGACCTGGTTACCCTTTATATCAATGAGGTAATGGTTGCTGAATGGCCGTTGCATTATCAGGCAAGTTCCCAAACTGGTATGACCTCCATTGGAGCTATTGATTTCTATGCAGGTGCAGTGACTGGTGAAACACCACAATATTATTTTGATGATGTTGAGTATAAAGATGCATCTGCCCCCCCGGTAGTTTTAAATCCTCCGAGAAACCTTGCTGGTATTGCGGTCGGACAGAATGTCCACCTTACCTGGGATGCTCCGGTAAGCGGAAATCAATTCTTCGAAGGTTTTGAAGGCGGTACCCTGCCCACTGGTTGGTTAGCTATCGATCACGATGGCGACGGATACAACTGGATCAATACCATCGAACAGGGATTTGGCTTTACAGCCCATACCGGCGATGGCGCGATGGCCAGCGCTTCGTATGACAATACAGCAGGTGCGCTCACGCCAGACAACTGGCTGATTACCCCGCCTATTGCCATATCTGCTTCTTCACAACTGATCTACTGGCATTCTGCACAGGATGCACTCTGGGCCGACGAACATTATTATGTGAAGATTTCGACAACCACCCCTGACCTTACAAGTTTCACAAATACTGTTTTTGACGGTGTTACCCCCGCTGACTGGGAAGAGGTGACCATTGATCTGGCGGCTTATGCCGGACAGACCATTTACATTGCTTTCCAGCATTGTGAAGTTACCGATATGTTCTGGATGAAGCTGGATGATATCTCTGTAACCGGTACTGCAACGCGTGCAGCTGTTACTGAAAAGATCACACCGCCGCAGGTCCAGGGTTTTGGTTTCAAAACTGCCGGTTTAACCCCTGAGCAGATTGCAGCAAAACAGTTGGCTTTTGTCAGCCCGAAAGCAACACGTGCACTCCTGGGTTACAACGTTTACCGCGATGGCGCTATTATCAGTCCAGCTGTCGTAACCGATCTGTTCTATGATGACGCAAATGTTACCCCCGGTACCTATGAGTATACAGTTACCGCATTATATTCTGAAGGCGAATCTGTACCTGCAGGACCAGTTGAAGTAACTGTACAGCCAGGTGGCCTTATCATTGTAAACATTGGCGAAGGAACTGAATTGCCAAGTTCACCTAAAACCCCGCTAGACTTCTATTGGATGAATAGCTTGGCTGAATCATTGTACTTCCCCGAAGAAATCGGACAACCCGCAGGTACTCAAATTACTCAAATTGCCTATTATAACAGTTTTACGAGTGGTATTGTAGGCACACCTGTTAAAATTTTCATGGGCGAAACTACAGATAGCGATTTAACTGGCGGATGGATAAGCGCCAATGATTTAGTTACTGTTTTCGATGGCGTTGTTGATTTCCCATCTGGTACCAATGACATTGTTATAACCTTGCAAACCCCCTATACTTACAACGGGGATAATCTTGTTATAATGACAAATCGTCCGATGGATACTCAGTATTATCTTTCGGCTGATAAATTCTTTTCAACAACCAGTACCGATCATCCTGCAAGAACTTTGGCAGTTTATTCTGATGGTACATTGTTTGATCCATATGCACCCCCAACAGGTACTTTAACCAAGGACTATTTTCCAAACACTACATTGTATATGATTGGAGGCGGCCCGAGTTCACTCTATGCTACCGATTTCGAATCATTTACTTTAGGCGGACAGGTTGCCTGTCAGGATCCGGTTAACTGGACAACCTGGAGCAATGCTCCCTGCAGCCCTACGGAAGATGCCTATATCAGCAACGATTTTGCCCACAGCCCTGTGCTGTCAGCAAAGGTTGATGTCAATAATGACCTGGTTCTCCTGATGGGAAATAAAACCTCCGGCAAATATGAGCTGAATTTTGACATCTATGTCCCGGCAGGTTACTGCGGATATTACAACATTCTTCAGGACTTTGCAGGCGCCTCCAGCGTATGGGGAATGCAACTGTATTTACATACCGATGGAACGGCCAGTCTTGATGCCGGTGGAGTCGGCGCTGCTACATTTAACTATAATCATGATCAGTGGATTCCAATTAAGAATATCATTGATCTTGACAGCGACTTGGCTGAACTCATTGTCGATGGCGTATCTATTTACACATGGCAATGGACCCTTGGCGCACTTGGTGCAGGTGGTCCTCTCCAGATTGGTGCAGCCGACTTCTTTGGCGGCGCTGATGCCAACTATCCTTCAGACATTCCATTGTATTACTTCGACGATATTGATTACAAACAGGCATCGGCCCCGGCCAACCCGCGTATCGTTGTTACTCCTGCTTCATTTAACGTTGAACTGGAACCCAATACAACGACTACACAAACCCTGAACATTGCCAATACCGGCGGCGCTGCCCTCGATTTCATCATTGATATAACCTACCCTGTAAAATCGGTTAGAATTATCAATAACAACCAGAAGGCCGAACGCGTTATTGAAAGCATTCCTGTTAAGGGCGGAAAATACAGCGTTCAGAAAAACAGCTATAAGCTGATCCCCGATGTTGTGAATCCTGCTAATATCACAAAGAGCACCTTGTTTGCAAACAAACATGTTCCTGCATTCAGCCGTGCCAATGTATATGTTAACCAAACAGGCAATCCATCTACCTTTGGCGGTATTGCATCACAAGATTTCACTGATCTGGCAGCTTATGCCTGTGCAGGTGCCGACGATTTTGAGGTGCCATCAGGTGCTACCTGGAATGTGAACCATGTGTTTGTTGGTGGTACATATTCAACCGGATCTCAGGTTCCTGCTGTCGACGTTGTTTTCTATGCAGATGCTGCTGGTATTCCTGGAACAGCCTTGTTTACTTTTGAGGGTGTTACAGCAGAATCAGAGACAAGCGGAAATGTAAACGTTTTCTTACCTTCAACAGCTACATTATCAGCCGGTCATTACTGGGTGTCAGTAGCTGCGCACATGGATTATGCAACTTATGGACAATGGTACTGGAGCAGGGAAGCTGATCCATTAATGCTGAATGAGTTCGTATGGCAGAACCCAGGTGGTGGTTTCGCCGGATGTACCTCATGGTGCTATGGTTCAGTGCAATGGCCCGCACAAACTGATTATAACCTCGCATTTGCGTTAACCGACAGCACACAGGCTCCTCCGCCAACCGGATGGCTTGCAGCCGATCCTTTAACCGGATCAGTACCTGCCGGTGGCAATGTAAACGTTGAAGTTACTTTCGATGCCGCTGGTTTAGGCGTTGGAACCTACAACGGACTGCTTTCAATCAACAGCAACGACCCTGCACACCCGGTGAAGGACGTTCCTGCTGTTCTTCAAGTCAAGGTCCCTGGCGCTATGCCATTGGTTGAAGACTGGGCATCAGGTTCATTTGGCACCAACGACTGGACATTCGATCCTGCTCAAAGCAACTGGGTAATCAACGCTACCTATGGCAACCCTGCACCTTCTGCAGCATTTAACTGGTCGCCAGCCATTACCAACTATAGCTTTGCATTGGTTTCCCCTATGTTAAATGCTACAGCCGTTACGGATAATGTAACCCTGAAATTCGACCTCGAACTGAATAACTTCGCTACCACTACCCTCGAAGGCATGGCCGTTGAAGTATGGGACGGTTCTGCATGGCAAATGGTTCAGGATTATCCGAATACCAACGGTAGTTTCCCATTTACCAGCGAGGCATTTAACATTACCTCACTGGCCGCTGGTCATAATTTTGCTGTCCGTTTCCGCGCATATGGCGAAGATTCATTCAACATTAACTACTGGTACCTTGATAACATCAAGATATACCAGCAGGTTGTTGGTAATCTCACCGGCACCATCACCAAATTATCAGATGGTTCACCCGTACAAGGCGCTGTAATCACCATTGAAAATTCATTGAGCGGCGTTTACACAGCTACCTCAGGAGCCAATGGCGTTTATACCATCCCAGGCGCCGAAGCCGGCGCTTATGACCTCTCAGTGGTTAAAGAAGGATTCAACGTAATTGAAGACAATGTAGCAATTGTTGGTAACGAAACCGTTACTGAGAATTATGCACTCACTGCTCCGATCATCGGCGTTGACCCAACCTCTTTGGCCGTGACTGTTGGTGTTGGAGAAACCACCACCCGCATCGTTAACGTTACCAACACCGGTAATGGCCCGTTGGCGTGGAGTGGCAGTATTCAGTCAGACAAGAAGATTCACGTCCCTGCCAGCGATGGTAACTTTGTAAGGGGAACTGCTCCTACATCATTCGGACGTGCACCTGTTGTTAACCAACCATCTGGTACGCCAACGCTGACAGAGTTGCTGAGAGGCACAACGGGATATGCATTTGATATCTATCCCGGATTAAATTTCTTCTCATTTGATACCGATGCTCCGGGAAGCCCGACTGTGATCAGCCCGATCACCATACAGCCTTTCGGCGGTACATATGATGCAGTAAATTCTGACTTTGTGTGGATCATTGATTACACTGATGGTTACGTGAAGAAAGTTGACGTTGCAACAGGTAATGTAACTTCAGTTGGATATGCTGGTATGACCAGCGGTCACACCCCAACCGGATTAACCTGTGATAAAACCACCAACACATTATATGGATCATCAACCAATGGCAGCACTTCCACGATCTATACCATTGATCAGGTAACCGGCGCTGCTACGATTGTTGGAAATACAAGCGATCCGCTGTTAATCGACATTTGTGTTGATGGAACCGGACAGATGTACGGTTTTGACATCGGTGACGATATGTCTTATCTGATTGATAAAGCAACCGGCGCTTCTACTGTTATTGGTTCTATCGGTTATGATGCCAATTATGCACAAGGCATGGGTTGGGATCCTATTTCTGATAACATCTATTTTGCAGCTTATGGTACTGCCGGCGAATTACGCGTGTTCGACAGAGCTACCGGAGCTACTGCTTTAATCGGCGCTTTTGCCGGTGAAACCGATGCACTCGCATTCACGGGTGGCGGCGGTGGCAATTGGGCCAGCATCGATCCTGCTTCAGGTACCCTTGCTGCAGGCGGTACAGTTCCTGTAACTGTTACCTTCGACGGTTCGTATGTTCCCCCGCAAAAGGACCTCACCGTTACGGGCGTTCTTAAATTTTCAACCAATCCTAACGTTGGTTCACCTGAAGTTGACTTGTCAATGACCATCACTGGTGAATTCTTTGGCGTACTCAACGGTTTTGTTAATCAGGAAGGCGTTGCCATTCCGGGCGTAACTGTTACAGCTACCCGCCAGGAAAGCCCGGTTTATACCTATACAATGGTTACCGGCGCCGATGGTATGTTCAATTTCCCGACAACTTTGTATGGAACCTATGATTTCACAGCAGAAAAAACCGGATACAATCCGTTTATTTCGACAACTCCTGCTGTTGTTATCGGAGGCCAGACCACAACGTTCAACATCGAAATGGATGCCCCGGTCATGGTGATCAACCCTACTTCGATCACTGCGTCAACTCCGTTTGGAACCGTTATCACACGCACCATTACCGTTCAGAATACCGGCGACGGTACGCTGGAATGGTTTGCCGATTCACATGAAATCCCGGCGCCTGCTAATATTTATGCCACCGATTTCGAATCATTCGTAGCTGGTACCAAAGTAGCTTGTCAGGATCCTGTTAACTGGACAACCTGGAGCAATGCTCCCTGCGGTGCAGAAGACGGAATGGTTAGCACTGATTATGCTTTCAGCGCGCCAAATTCTGCCAAGATCGACGGTTCAAACGACCTCGTTCTGCCTATGGGTAATAAAACCACTGGTAAATATGAATTCTCCTTCGAGATGTTCATCCCGGCGGGTCATGGCGGATATTACAATATCCTGCATGATTTCCAGGGCGCCACCAGCGAATGGGGACTTGAATTCTACTTCGAAGATGCCGGAACTGCACAGTTACACGCAGGCGGACAGATTGCTCCAATTGCCTATAACCACGATCAGTGGTTCACCGTTACCAACATCATTGACCTCGACAACGATTTAGCCGAAGTATTCCTTGATGGCGTATCGGTACTTTCATGGCAGTGGAGTCTTGATCCTTCAACCGGAAATCCTGGTACCAACATGCTTTCAGCTACCGACTTCTACTCGGGCGCCGGAGCAACAGGTATCGTGAATCCGCTCTATTATTTCGACAACCTGGTTTACAAAGTTGCTGATGCTGTACAAAAAGGCATTGTCAGCAATGGTAACTTCCCACGCGGAACCGCAGCTCCATCATACGGACGCGCTCCTGTTGGAACTTCAGCGCCATCAAAACCATTGGGAGATTTACGTGGTTCATTAGGATATGCATTCCATGTATTCGCAAGCCAGGATTTCTTCTCGTTCGATTCTGATGATCCTAATGCTCAGAGTGTAATCGCCAGCCCCGTAACCGAAACTGCTATGGGAGGTTCATTCGATGGGGTAAACACTGATTTTTACTACATCTGGGATTACAACGACGGCAACTTAAAGACAGTTGACATTGCCACGGGCGCTATTACAACCATTGGCCCATGTACGCCAAATGGCGCTCAGGTCATGTCAGGTATTGCCTGCGACAAGAATACCAACATCATGTATGGTATTGGTACCGATGTTTCAGTCACAGACCTTTATACTATTGATATGTCAACGGGCGCTGCAACCACAGTTGGTTCAACCGGTATAGCCGGTGGTATTGACTGTGCAATTGATGCCACAGGAGCCATGTGGGTGTTTGACATTGTAACCGATGAAATCTATAAGGTTGACTTGGCTACAGGCGTAGGTACAGACATTGGTTCTGCCGGTTTTGATGGCAACTATGGCCAGGGAATGACCTATGATTACGAAACAGACAATGTTTACCTTGCTGCTTTTAACAGCGGTACGTTCCTCACTGAATGGCGTGTTCTCGACAGGACAACCGGCAATACTACACTGATTGCTGATATGGGTAGCGTTCAGGTTGACGGACTCGGATTCCCGGGCGGTGGCGGACCACAGTGGTTAACCATTGATCCGAAAACAGGAATCATTCCAGCAGGCGCTTCTGCTGAGGTTACTGTAACCCTGGATGGAAATTATATTCCTCCCCAGAAAGATTTCACACTCTTTGGAGAAGTTACCTTCACATCAGATCCTGATGTTGGAACAATCAATGTTCCGGTAACCTTTACTATTACCGGCGATTTCTACGGACAATGTGAAGGCACGATTACTCATATGGGTGTTGGCGTTCCCAATGCTACTGTTATTGCTGTTAAAGTTGGTGTTGCGCCTTATACCGCAACGACTGATGGCAGCGGTCATTTCCTGATGCCTCAGGTGTTGGGTGGTACGTATGACGTATCTGTTACAGCGGCTGGATATAATCCTGCTTTTGTTACCGGCGTTATCGTTTCCCCGCCGAACACAACAACTGTGAATGTCAGCCTCCTCGCTCCGGTTATGGTTATCAGTCCGGGGTCACTTACCGTGAACCTTATGTCGGGTCAAACTTTGGATGAAACGCTTACTGTTCAGAACAACGGTGACGGTACACTGGCTTGGGGCGCTGCGGTTCATGTAGACGCCAAACAGGTTGTTCATGTTCCTGCAAGCAATGGTGTATTCCCACGTGGAACTGCTCCTACTTCATTCGGACGTGCACCTGCTGTTAGCCAACCGACTGGTAACGAAACAGTGACAGAATTGCTGAGAGGCACCATGGGATATGCATTTGATATCTATCCTGGATTAAATTTCTTCTCTTTTGATACCGATGCTCCGGGAAGCCCGACTGTGATCAGCCCGATCACCATACAGCCTTTCGGCGGTACATATGATGCAGTAAATTCTGACTTTGTGTGGATCATTGATTACGCTGATGGTTACGTAAAGAAAGTTGACGTTGCAACAGGTAATGTTACTTCAGTTGGCTATGCTGGTATGACCAGCGGTCACACCCCAACCGGTTTAACCTGTGACAAAATCACCAATACATTATATGGATCATCTACCAATGGCAGTACTTCCACGATCTATACCATTGATCAGACAACTGGCGCTGCTACAATTGTTGGAAATACAAACAATCCGTTGTTAATCGACATTTGTGTTGATGGAACCGGACAGATGTACGGTTTTGATATCGGCGACGATATGTCTTATCTGATTGATAAAGCAACCGGCGCTTCTACCGTTATTGGTTCTATCGGATATGATGCCAATTACGCACAAGGCATGGGTTGGGATCCAATCTCTGATAACATCTATTTTGCAGCTTATGGTACAAGCGGCGAATTGCGTGTCTTCGACAGAACAACCGGAGCCACTGCATTAATCGGCGCTTTCGCTGGTGAAACCGATGGGCTTGCATTCCCAGGTGGCGGTAGTCCGCAATGGATAACGATTGATCCTAAATTGGGAATCATTCCTGCTGGCAACACACAGCCTGTTAATGCTCATTTCGATGCTACAGATCTTGCCGACGGCACTTATACAGGAAATATTACCTTCGTAAGTGAACCGAATGTTGGCACTGTTGTAGTTCCTGTAACAATGGTTGTAGGATCTATTGGCGGACCAACCCTTACCATCGGTGGTGTGTATGATGTACCTGCAGGCCCTGTTTCAGTACCTGTTCATGCTTTAGAAATCGATAACATGGGTTCATTCCAGTTTACTATCGATTATAATCCTGCATATCTGACCTATACCGGCACATCGAATTGGTACACGGGTATCACCGATGTTTTGGTAGGCACGCCTTCGGCCGGCAAACTCACCTTTGTGTGGGCAGCCTCAACCGCTGGTATTTCTATCCCTGATGGTAACTTCTTCAACATTGACTTTACCTTCACCGGAACCACTGATTGGGCATGGATTGGCTGGAGCGATAGCCCCACGCCACGCGAATTTGCCGATTATATGGGCAATATCTTTACCCCGACCTATAACAATGGTTTCGTAACAGGACATCCTGTTGGTGTACCGGAAAATGGCGCACTTGCAATCAATGTTTATCCGAACCCGGCAACCGACATTGTTAATGTTAAGAGTGATTATAACATTAAGAGCATCGAAGTGCTGTCATTCATCGGACAAACCGTTTATACCAGAAAGAATGTAGATTCTAAACTTGTTCAGGTTGATGTTTCTTCACTCAATTCAGGTGTATACTTTGTGAAACTTGACACCGATCAGGGTATCAAGACCACGAAGATCACGGTGAAACGCTAATCCTTCATTGGAATAATTTCGGGAAAGGCTGGCCACATGGTCAGCCTTTCTTTTTAGTATCAATTCTCATTTTTTGATTGAGATGAAGCTCTGATTATTATTACCACCGGATGATTCACTTTTTTAAAGACCTCTCCCCGGCCTTCAAGGAGAGGGAGACCCTTTACCGGCAGAAATAGTCATCATGATCTTTACTGGCGCCATTGCGATCAATCAATTTTTTAAAATCCAGCAGACTTCAGTTATGAAAAACATAATCATATTTTCCCTGCTCCTTTTCGTATCCAATAGTTTTCTGCATGCTCAATTAGCCGATAGTTGCAAGATAATTTTCGGAACAAATGTGTCGGGACTTTCCGATTGGGGAACCGAACTGCCATTTGTTGATTTGATGAAAAATTGCCGGGAGTGGTATTCCAAAGATGTCGGCAACCCCGATCCGCCCTTTAATTCGGAGGCCTGGGCAGAAACAGCCATCCACTGGAATAGCACTGGTACAATGAGCAGTAACTTTTTCATTTTGCACTTTGCATTTTGCATTTTGACTCCGGTTTGTTCAGATCCGTACTTTCTATCCCTTGCCACGATTGTATAATTTTAGTACAATCCCGCATAAGCGTTCGGGACAATAATTATCTTGCCGGAATATACGACCCGTTCGCATCTCCAAAACACAACCCGTTAAAATCAAGTATTGTATTACCTCCATTGATGGTAACCGGTGTACTGTTAAAAAGCCAGTCCCCCTCGGGGAAAGAATTGACGATGGATGCAATCCGCTTTTTGATGAGCAGCACATCGGAACAGGTTACGTCATGTCCCCACAGTTTAATGAACCGATGATTACGAAGCTCTTACTGTTAATGGTGTGAGAGGCGCTTCCTGCCGGCGTTGCCAGCGGGGAGGACATCTCGGTTATGCGGTGTGTATTATCCCAAATCCAATAGTGTTTTAAGACTCTCCTTTATTTTTTCCGCAATATCAGTTGGAGCAACGCCTATCTTTTTAATTAATCTTTTGTTATCAATCGCACGAATCTGATCTGTCATTATATCACAACCTTCATTTAACCCACAACATCCTGTTTTTATGTGAATTCGTAATATTTCAATTCCCTCTTGAACATTTGTCGTCAATGGGCAAATTATTGAAGACGAATGATGTTTGTTTAAAAGATCCGTTTGTACAATGATCACGGGGCGTATTTTTCCTGGTTCGGTTCCTGTCGTAGGATTTAGATCTGCTATCCAAATCTCATATTGCTTAGCCTTCATAATCAATCATTTCAAATTCATGAAGAACCTTTAAAGATTCATCTTTAACAAGTTTTGATTCTTTCTCCAATTTGGAAGCTAAAATTTTTCTTTTTTGAACTTTATTATAAAAATCCAAGGCTTCGTTGATATACCTGTTTCGGGATTTTTTAATATTCGAGATTACTTGTTCAGTTTCAGTAAAAACAGAATCATCAAGTTTTAAGGAGAGTGTTTTCATAACTTTTCTTTGTTTTATATCACAAAGGTATATACTATTTATGAATACTTAAAATTTTCCTTTTTAATTATACAATCGTATCCGCCCTGCCAACCCCATATTTTCCAATAGCTGAACCCGGTTTACCTTTTCGGCAAAAAACAGGGAATCATGAAACCATTTCACCGACATGTGCAATGGCTTCGACGGATTGGCTGGGATTGTGCGGAATTATCTCCGCAAAGACCCTGTTTTGGGAGTTGTTTTTATCTTTTTGAATTTGAAAATCACCTTGCCGGAATATACGACCCGTTCGCATCTCCAAAACACAACCCGTTAAAATCAAGTATTGTATTACCTCCATTGATGATAACAGGTGTACTGTTAAAAAGCCAGTCTCCCTCGGGGAAAGAATTGACGATGGATGCAATCCGCTTTTTGATGAGCAGCACATCGGAAGCTGTCAGACTACCCGATCCGTTGACATCGCCTGAGGCAAGAAAGATACCCTGCAGATAGGAGATATTGGCAATGTGTTTTTTAAACAACAAAACATCGGAGGCGGTGACGCCCCCCCAGGTTTTAAATGTTGCAGGAGAAATGGTATATTCTCCGTTCTGTAGTTCCTGAAAGGAATAATTTCCTGTGGCATCTGTTGTTGCTGAACCTACAACAGTCCCGGAAGAATTTTTCAAAACAAGGTTTATCCCTTCCAGCGGCGTCTGGCTTGCATTGGGGTATGAAACCACGCCAGATAAAGTAAAACCTACGGGTGGGGCCGGAGCGGTTATTAATCCGCTCCGGCTGTTATCGCCTTTATAGGTCCCGAAAAGGATGGTGTTTGGCGTACATGGCACATTCAGTGAATAAACGTTCAGAACGGCCGAATCGGTGGCTGAGAAGTTCTGTTCGTAGCTCAATGATATCAGTTCAAGAATGCCATCGTTATTCACATCGGCCAGATCAGCGCCATTCATATAGGAAAAGCCAAGCGGGCGCAGCGGAAAACCCGTCACCTCTCCGCTGCCATCCATTTTAAATGCATGGATAAACCCAAAACTGGCTTCACACAGGTTACTGCCGGTAACGACTTCATACTGGCCATCATTGTCAACATCGGCCACGGTAATGATCCCCTCATCGCCTCCGCGGGCCGATACCGGGAAGTTACTGATCGCAGCGGCATCTTTGTTATATCCGAACAGCATGGGCAAAACTTCATCTCCATTGGGTTTCGTAAAAAACAGGTTACATGTTCCTTTTCCGGCAATATCAACAACGGCGGGGGTGGTGTAGGTCCAGTCATTATTTGGTATGGCAACAGGCCATCCAGGGCGGTATGAACCATCGAATTTCAAGGTATAGAACTCCGGTGCATCGCCGTGCGATGCGCCAACGATGTTAAGTTTACCGGTTCCATCCAGGTCGACCAGCAACGGGGACTGATAGGAGAATGCTGTTCCGGGATTGACCACGGGGAATCCGGGTTTTAAGGCGCCATCGGTGCCAAAGGCCAGGACATCGTTGTAGGAGCAGAGGACTATTTCCTTGTTCCCATCGCCGTCAATATCGCCAACCGACGGGGTTGTGGCGGGTGTAGAGGTTATTGCAACCGGCCAGCCTGGATTCATTGCGCTGCCATCAATCTTACGGATCTGCAAATTTCCATTGGGGTATATCCGCTCGGTAAAGATGATCTCTAAAGGTCCGTCACCGTCAACATCAGCTAATACCGGACTGCACAGGATCCAGTGATTGCTGAAATTCATGGGCCAGCCGGTTAAATCGCTGCCGTTATGGTCCAATAAATATATCCTGCCATTGGCCGGTACGCCGCCGGTTGCCTGTGCAATTTCCAGGTTGCCGTCCAAGTCAATATCTGCCACAGTTGGCGGATATATTGCGGTTCCGGTAAGTGATTTTGACCAGAGCAGGTCGCCATTCGATTTAAATGCATATAGCTTGTTGTAGGATGCCGCTAAAATTTCACTAACCCCATCTCCGTCAATATCGGCGATGGTCGCTCCACGCATGTTTTTAAAATTCTGATGTGCGGCGATCTTTTTGGGCCATCCCTGAAGCTGGTTATAGGTGATTGCCTGACCATTTTTTATTCCGGCGGGAGCATCGGTTAACCTGGTAACCTTTGTGGCGCCCAGCTCATCAAGATAGGCACGGTAGACCTGGGCGGGAAGAAGGAGACAAAGGCTGAAGGCGATGACGGTTAGGAAAAGTTTTTTCATTTTAAGGGATTTTTAATGTGAAGTGATGAAGGTTTTGAAAAAATCAAAAATCAAAATGTAAAATGCAAAATGCAAAGAGCAAAATGAAAAGGGCAAAGTGTAAAATGTAAAAAATGGCAAAGGTTAAGGTTGGGATGAGTTTTTTACTGTTTTTGATTTTGCTGTAACTACTGATTTAGCTGTAATACTTGCCAATTCTTTCGACTCATTGAACAGAAATTTCAGAACTTCATCTTCAGTGGCGATCAATTTACCTGCTATGATAAGCTTTATCCAAAAAGATGCTTCACGAAGTTCCTTTAAAACTATCTGCATTTTATGAATAAAATCCGCCCTGCTTTCCCCGGCCCGGGCTTCTTCATAATTCGCTCCAACTGATGTTCCGGCACGAAAAAGTTGGCCATAAATGTGGCGGCCTGAATAGGTTTTGCAAAGTTGCTTTTCAAGCTTAATAATATTGACTACAAAGACCATAAAGCGATCGGAGAGGCTATCAGGAAAACTGCCCATAATAATAGATTATCAATGTTATAAGTCTATGTTTTTACATTTTGCACCTCACTTTTTTCATTTTTCATTTTTCATTTTGCCCTTTGCCCTTTTCATTTTCCTCTTTGCATTTTGCCCTTTGCCCTTTTCATTTTGCTCTTTGCATTTTGCCCTTTGCACTTTGCATTTTTCACTTTTCATTTTGCCCTTTGCGTTTTGCCCTTTGCCCTTTTCATTTTGCACTTTGCATTTTGCATTTTGCAAATTGAATGAGCGCAATTATACCAGAAGAAATCAATATAGCAAGATCCTTCATGTTTGAGGATAAAATTGTAAATAATCCTTTCCGGCTCCGTAGGAGCCAAATCCTGGTAGCCCGTATACCCCCACCCCGAGCTCAGCGCACCGTAGTTGCGCAATGCATGTTGGATTTGATTCTCCGGGAAATAATTTCGCACCTATGGCGCGAAATGCTCCTGAACCTCATCGTTCTACCCATATTACGCTCCTACGGAGCGTATGGAAGAAGGTCTCTGCTCCAACTATTAACTTCACTGGTATAATAGCGCTCAACCAAATTTTCATTTTGCATTTTGCATTTTTCATTTTTCACTTTGCACTTTTCATTTTGCCTTTTTCACTTTGCACTTTTCATTTTGCCTTTTTCACTTTGCACTTTTCATTTTGCCTTTTTCTTTCCCCCTTTGCATTATTCTCTAATCCCCTGATCCCCATCTGGATTCAGTTCCAAAAAACTAATTCACTGAAACACCAAATCCGTTTATTTCTCAATCACAACGCTCCGGCTGATCCGTTCCCTCCTCGTATCGATCTGTACAAGGTACAAACCGGCACTAAAAGCGGTGGTGGATACCCGGAATTCTTTGGCTGTAACGGTTTTATTGAATACCAGTTCTCCCAGGTTGTTGAAGATTTTAACCGATTGCAGATCTTCGTTCGACTTAACGACGATGAAATCACTGGCAGGGTTTGGATAAATAACCATCTGCTTGTTTTTCTGATTTTCAACTCCTGCAAGCGGTCCAAATGTTCCGTTGGCATACACCGGTGTGAATTCAGCGCCTTCGAAATCGGCAAACTCACGTTTGGTAGGGAAGTCACTCCATGTTATAACCGGAACATCAGTTGACTGAACCGTAAAATAAAGCTCAACCAGTATTTGATTTACAAGGGTGATCCCGATGCCATCAGCTGCCCACACGAATGTCAGTTTGCCGGGATGCGGATTTCCCACCACCACATTTTCGATTCCCCTGTACCAATGATCTGCTCCGACAAAGGTCAGTTTCGCAGCATCATAGGTCAATGTAAACTGGAATGAACCCAGGTTTGCTATTTCGGCAGCATAGACCGGGACAGCCATTTTACCAGTTTGAATGTCGCCGGAACCGATGGTCAGGGCGCCCGATATATTCTTCATCTGATCAGCTACCTGCAGACCTTTTTCCGATGGTATAAAGGATCCATTGGCGTCGCCGTAACACAATCCGTTGAAATTCTGGGTTTGATTGCCTCCATTGATGGTAATTGGAACGTTGTTGAACAACCAGTCACCAACGACAAATGAATTCGTTACAAAAGCGATCCTCTTTTTAATCAGCAGCACATCGGCGGCGGTAAGTCCGCCGGAGGCGTTTACATCACCTGAGGTCAGGAAAATACCGTTAAGGAAGGCAATATTGGCAATATGTTTTTTAAATAAAAGAACGTCGAGTGCAGTAACTCCGCCCCAGGTTTTGGTGGATGAAGGAGCAAGGGTGTAATTGCCATTCTGCAGCCCGTTGAAAGTATATCCGCCACTGCCATTGGTAGTGGTGGTGGCAATCACGGTTCCTGAGGCATTTTTCAGAGCAACCACAATCCCTGATAGCTGGGTTTGAGCCGTATTGGCATAGGTTATTATCCCATTAAGATTAAAACCTGTACCGCCGCCAATGGATACAATTTCGGATGGAGTTGATTCATGGCCGGCACGATCAACAGTGGTAACAAAAAAACTATAGGCTCCGCTGCCGGGAAGGGTGTAAAAAAACTCGACCCCGATCGTGCTGCCAATCAATGTGTAAGTACCTCCTTCGAAGGAACTGTGAATATTGAAAAAGTTAAAATCATTGATGTCAGGTTGTTCCCAGCTCAGCATAATATCCATGGAAGGGGGTTGGTTGTGTAACACCAGGTTAGCAGGCGGTGGGGGAACCTCGTCTTCGTCGCCAAAATTGATCACACCATACCCGGCCGGATTGAAAAGGTTCAGGTTTGTAATGGGCCAGTAGCCGTCAAAATTGCTTGGATCGTCGAGAACAAAGGAGCAGATTCCGCTCTGGCTCTGTTCATTGAAATTAATTTTCCAGTTTTCACCAGGCCCCAGGGGAATAACAAATTCGTAAACCACGTGGCCGGTGGAAGCTGAAACATGGATCTGCGGGTTGGGAATTTCAATGGTTGTTCCCACGCCACCGTTGTTGTATAAAGGACGATAACGGATAATATCGCCGGTTGCATAATGTACAGGCCAGTAGTTGCCTTCTGAATCATCGCCTGTGGGAGGAAATACACCGTCGTTGTTGTCATCAACATACAGGGCCACTTCATCGTGATCTTCGAGAACGACATCGTTAAAGTTCTCAACCGCACAATATAACGATGTTTTAGCGGCATTGACCTTGAGATAAGCCATCACGCTGCCGATTGGATTGGGAGTATTATCCCGGGTTCCGATAAAGTCGGAAATATCAACTTTAAAGGCATCAGTCCATTCCCCCGGTGATATAACGCCATCGATTACGGGTGTGGCGCCTACATATGAACTCAGTTCGCGGACGATGTAACCGGTCGAAATCCAGCCTTCGGCGGTATTTGAGTAAGGCGATTGCAAATCTCCGGCAAGGACTGCGGTAACTGCGTAAAAATAGTGCAAGGTCGGAAGGGCTGTATTATCAGTATAGGTGAACTGGGTTGCAGCAAGGGTTGCAAGGGGCGTTTCGGGGAAGAAATCGGGCGCGTAATACTTGCGGTAAATTTTATATCCCAGCACCGTGCCTGATGGGGGCGCTTCCCAACTGAGGTCTATCGTCAAACCGGCTCCCTGGGTAGCAAACATGTTCTGGGGAGGATCGCCTGTCGACAGGAGCGTTACATCCTGAACAGTAGTTTGACCATCCTGGATAACAACGCCGGTAATGTTCTGAGGTACAAATCCGACGCATGAATATTTAGTCGTATAGGTGCCTGCAGGAATGTAGGGCAGGGAATAAGCTGCATCATTGTTGGTATAGGTGAAATAATTGCTGAGCCCGATCACTTCGATCTTGACACCTGCCTGCAGCGTAGTACCCGATTTATATGCATGACCGCTTAGTATTCCGCCGCCCGGATTTGAGGTGATGTTATAGAGTTTGCCTCCCATCCCAAATTCGCGTGCATGAACCGCCTTTCCGCCGGCCATGCACTGCTTGCCATCGGCCGATAAATCAACACTGAAAATCGAACCGGGCGTATTGATGTTGAAATAGGGTGTTGGGCTTTGCTTGCGATAAAGCATGAAATCGGGGCGGCTGTGATTCAGGGGGCCATAGGAACCGACGGCAATTATGGATCCATCGGCACTTAGGTCAACAGATGAAACAGCATCTCCGAAACTGGTAGCAATCCAGAGAGGCACTGGTGAATAGGTGTTGAAAACATACAGTTCTCCATCATAGGAGGTGGTGTTCAGGATCAGTGTACCAACAGCAATGGTGCTGCCGTCGGCAGAAATATTCATACCCCATAACCATGCGCTGCTGCCATTGACCTTATAATGCCATTTTTCATTGTATGTATTGGCTCCTTCGTCGAATTCATAAAGATACGCGTAACCACTGTAATCTCCGCTGATAATATATTTTCCGTCATAGGAGATGCCCGGGGGATTTTGATTTTGAAATGGCGTTTCAAAAAGCTGGTTTCCGGTTGCGCCATCCAGGACAAACATTTTACTGACGAGTCCGCCATACTCGCAAAAGATCACCCTGTTCCCGCTTTTGCTGGCGTTCATGGCAGTAAAGTTCCCTGCAAAGGCTTTTGACCATAACGGAGTTGATTGCCCCACCTGGTAGCACGCCAGGTAGGAATCAACCTGTGTCGAATAATTAAAAGTGGCCACAAAAACAACTTGGCCATCATTGGTGATCTGGATACCCCTGACACAGTTTGCGGTGTTTTGCTCCCACACAACAGCGCCGGTGGCAGTATTGTATATCTGGAAAGCGCTGTCGAAGCCATTGGCAATCAAGGTACCATCCTCGGTCATATCCATTACTTCATCCCACGAATTGATCGGGCACATTTTCTCCCACAAGGGGACGTTGCTGGTATTGTTATATACGGATAATCTTTGGTCGTTCAATCCCCAGGCACAGGCCGATTTCAGGTTTTGGGCCGATACCTTTACATAATTAGCGATGGCCTCAGCGTCGGAGGTTTGCCAGTTTATCACTGCGCCTTTGCCATCAGACTCTGTTGGGATCTGGCTGGTTGCCGGCGTACTTACCGGGCTGAATTCAACCGCTTTACCTTTTTCAGAATCCGTAATGATCCGCTGATTTTGTTTTGCGGATTTCTGGGCGCTTGCAAGCATTGCAAGAAATACCAAAAGAATGGTTAATGCGTACAACTTTTTCATAGGATTTGTTAATTAGGGTTTATAAATAAACGATCTGGAATGTTGTTTTTTTCGCCTTGAATTTACAAATTTTATTAATCAATGCGACGCTTGGCCGATGTTTTTATAATCACAATATTTACTGATATTTCTCACCTCAACCCCCTTCCCCTTCAAGCAAGTTGATGTTTTCGGTAAGAATTTATGACCTCACCCCGGCCCTCTCCTTGAAGGAGAGGGAGACCCTTTGCCGGAATGATGCAAGGGATCATTTCATTAACCCTCTCCGGTTGCCATTTTAGGTACTTGCTCAAAGGAGATAAGCAGTTTTTAAAAAATCAAAACGTAAAGCTACCCGGATTTGGCTCCTGCGAAGCCGGAAGGGATTTTTTAAAAATAAAAGAGGCCGCCCTTGTGGGACAGCCTCCTTGCATTGTCTCGAAAACTAACTTGTTTTCGGGTTACTTCCTGATGACCAGTTTTTTAAGTAAAGAGGCACCGTTGTT
>CAISJJ010000519.1 GCA_903885595.1 uncultured Bacteroidales bacterium | reverse complement strand
GTATGATTATTTTTCCTGTACTGGAAGATTACTCACAAAATCCCAGGTTTGTTTAATTCCTTCTTCCAGCGTTTTATGTGGCTCCCAGTTAAGCTCTCTGTATGCCCTGTTTATGTCAAGATATATTTCAGGTACATCATAAGCCCGTGAGCTAGTATAAGAGACAGATAGATCGTGCTTAGTGACTTTTTTCATGATGGAAAGCAAATCGTTCAACGAATGCCCTTTTCCACTCCCTATGTTGTAAATGTGAGAAGTGGTC
The DNA here is from genome assembly GCA_903885595.1 of uncultured Bacteroidales bacterium. Lineage (GTDB taxonomy): Bacteria > Bacteroidota > Bacteroidia > Bacteroidales > FEN-979 > CAIVAT01. The sequence goes on along the minus strand of CAISJJ010000519.1, from coordinate 1,514 downwards.
TTATTTATGATTGTATTATAAAAAGCATCAATTAAATCGTCAATATATATGTAGTCGCGCACAATATCACCAGTGCCCCAGATTTGAATAGGTTCATTTCGTAATATTTTACCTAGAAAAACAGGAATTACTCCTTGTATACCCAATGGGTTTTGACGAGGGCCAAAAGGATTGGATGGCCTGATTATAACGAAGTCAAGACCATGCAATTTTTTGAAGAGATGCAGGTATTTTTCAATCGTAAGTTTACTGATGCCGTATGAACAAATTGGATTGGTTTGATCTTCTTCCCCGACAGGCAATATCTGTGGAATACCATATATTGTTCCACCGCTTGAAGCGAAAATGATTTTTTTGATATTATTTGCCCGGCACTGCTCCAGAAGGAAAAGCGTTTCTATCACATTGGACTGCATGTCAAAAACAGGATCGTCATTAGAAGTTTTTGGCAGTGTGGTACAGATTAAATGAACTACAACATCAATGCTATTCAATGCATCTGATAAAACTCCGCGGTTGCCAAATTCACCTACATGATATTCAACACCAGCTAATCTTTTTCGGTAATGTTCTTCGTTTTTATCAAATACTCTAACTGAATGCCCTTCTAACAAAAGCTTGTCTACCAGATGTGAACCAATAAAGCCGTTTCCTCCCAGAACTAAAATCTTCATACAAATTATTCTTTTTCTCTAATCGATTATTACAAAATCCGGTTTTTCTTCAACTCCTAACAGCCATTTGTATAGCAAAATTGTTTTTTGAGCTAATTGAGACCAGGTATATTTGAGGGTGATTAATTCTTTTCCATTTTCACCCATTTGTTTCAATTCACTAGTCGGCATATGAATTGCTTCAAGTAAAGCACCTTTAATTGCTTCGGTACTGATATCTGTCCACCAGCCACAATTATGTTTTGTAAGATCGCTCCAGGTCGAAGCCATGGTAGTTATTACCGGCACACCAGCTACCAGGCTGTCCAGGACAACCATTGGAGATCCTTCACTATACGAAGGCAGGATGAATAATTCCGCTGCTGCAAAAGCATCTTCTTTTTCCTGGCCAAACAATGAGCCTAAAATTTTGATTTTACCTTCCAGATTCAATTGTTTAACCAATAATTCTATGTCTTTCTTGTGATTGAACTCGTCAACTCCTGCTATTATTAATTGCCAGGGTGCGAAATCATCCTGAATAGAATTAATGGCATCTATTAGCATTGTTAATCCTTTTTTTGGGGATATCCGGGATAGAAACAGCAGAATACGTTTATCTTTTGCAATTGCATTATTCTCTCGGAATCTATCAGCATTTCCTGTCGAAGTCAGATATTTTTCATGAATACCATTTTCAATGTATGCAATTGGATTTCGAAGTCCAAAATTTCTGAAATCCGAAATCTCATTTTCGGAAGTGGCATGTAAGCATGAAGCTAATCTGAGGTTTTCGTTTTCATAAAATGTACTGGCAATCTTTTTTTTCCAGCGTGATTGATTCAGAGCCCATTTATTAAG
>CAISJJ010000518.1 GCA_903885595.1 uncultured Bacteroidales bacterium | reverse complement strand
TGAGTGAAGATTGAATAATGAAAAACTAATAGTTTTCAGGGAGTTACAAATTTCAAAATGAATTTTAAACAGACTCTAGAAGGGCATCAGGATAAAACCAACTGAAATGGGATACATGTCAACATTGGTCGTCTTCTGAAAAATGGTTGAAAGTGAATAATAGCCGTTGACATTAAACCATTTGTAACCAAAGCGCAAGGTTGGTCCATAGGCAAATTTCTCAAGATTATTAATACCCTTGAACGAAACCTTCAACGTATTACTTGTTCCAAAAAGATAGTCGTCGCCTACCCATTTCGAGTGAGCATATACCATATATCCAAGCTTGAAGCCAATGCCCATGGCGAACTTACTTTTGGTTTTCAACCTGAATTCAAGCGGGATTTCAATATAGGGTAACGTGAGTTTGCTGCGTTTGTACCCTACGGCATCTTCAGTTTTGACGAACTGAAATGAGAGGCTGTCTCCCTGAAACCTGTAATTCCAATAAAGATTGTGAATACTGATTCCCAATCCGATGGCAAAACTAAAATTGCTTTTCCCAAAAGGAAGGTTGTAGGTTCCGAATACGGTCACCCCCTGATTAATGGTACGGGTAGTCATCCCGCCGGGTGTGTTCAGCCAGATATCCGTAAATGCCCCAACCCCGATGCTGATGCGTTTTTTTGTCGATTCATTGATAACCTGACCCTGACTGGTGCGGGGAACAAGGATGAAGAAACATAATATGGCAGCCGACAGGCTGATAAGAATCTTTTGCAGAATTTTCATAAGAAATGGTTTAACCACGGACAAAAATAGGCAATTTATTTGATTTCCCGGGTTTAGATAACGACCAGCCAGCCAAAAAATTGGATCAGCCCCATAAGTTTTCAGGATAAATTCCCTTTCCTACCAATGCACGAATGCTTTTTACCACTGCCATCCGGTCCTCTTTATAGGTCATCCCAAACCACTGTTCGTCACAACTGAGAATCCTGACTGCAGCCTGATGTGACCTTATAAGTTCATTAACCATAGAGGGAATGTAAAATTCGGCCTTCAGATTTTCTGCATTCGCCTTGATGAATGCCTCGAATCCATTTTTCAGGAAACCGAAAAACGAGGGGGTGAATCCCCAGAAGTTCATTGAAACAATGGTGTCGCCCGGGATGGTTACAAACTGCTCCTTTTCATTTTTAAAGGCTACTCCAGCTTCAAGGCGTTCAATATGCGTTCGTTCCACCACATCCACCAGGAATGAATTTGCATCAGGCTGACAAACGCCACGCGATACGGCTCCGAATTCCGACAAGGTGTTGGCAACCTGGTATCCCACCATACAATAGTCGTTTGCCCTCTCCGGCGTCCATTCACGATAATAATCAGCCAGGGCGGTAAATGCACCACGCCCATAGAAATCGTCGGCATTGATTACAGCAAATGGTCCGTTGATCTTCCCATCGGCCATCATCACAGCGTGTCCTGTTCCCCAGGGTTTACTGCGATTGTCGGGTATAACAACACCTTCGGGCACCATCCAGGTTTCCTGAAAAACATAATCAATGGCGATTTTATCTTTCAGCCGTTCAACAAATGTCTCTTTGAAATCATCCTCAATTGATTCCTTAATGATAAAGATTACCTTGCCAAAGCCTGCCTCAATGGCATCGTAAATGGAATAATCGATAATCGTTTCTCCCGAAGGGCCAATCTGGTCGAGTTGTTTCAAACCACCGTAACGGCTGCCAATCCCGGCAGCAAGAATTAATAATGTTGGCTTCATAAGAATGAGTTTTTGATCCTCCCCGGCCTCTCCATGGGGAGTAGTCCAGGGGCGGGTGTTATTTCCATGTCCGGATTTTATGTCCTGAAAATGCATAATAAAATATAATGATATAACAAGGAACCAGGATCCAGTAAGCCTGGTGCGGACTGAACAGGTCGACCAGTCTCCCGTAAAGAAGCGGCAACAAAGCTCCGCCGGCAATTCCCATGATAAGCAGCGATGATCCGATTTTGGTAAACCGGCCCAGCCCGTCAATCGCAAGTGGCCAGATGGCCGGCCACATAATGGCATTTGCAAGCCCAAGCAACGCAATGAAGAACACCGAAAGATCAAAGGGAAAGACCATCGGGTACCCTGAAAAATCTACGGAGATTGAAGTCTGGTAAGGCATGCCTGCTGTAATAATCGCCAAAATACTGAAAAGGATGCCCAGCAAAGCCGAAATCATCAATGCGGTCTCCTGTTTCAGATACTTGGGAATCGCAACGATTCCGATAATATACCCCAGTACCATGGCCGCCAGGGTATATGATGCAAAATATTTTGAGAGTTCAAATGTAAATCCCTGGGATTTACCATAGTTAATGATCGTATCCACTGCGATCACTTCAACCCCTACATATACGAAAATAGCCAGTACGCCCAGAACCAGTTGCGGGAACTGAAAAATGCTGGTTTTTGAATTATTGGCCGTTGAGGTAACTTCATCCTCTTTATCCGTATCAATATCAGGTAATTTTGAATACCGCAGCAAAAAGGCCAGAATGACCAGCACAATCGCCATAATGATATAAGGAAGAATGATCCGGCCTGCCAGTTCGTTGAGCGCCGTTGCCTTTTGAAGTTCATCCATCGCCCCCAGCATGGTTTTGTCAAAGCGATCCATTCCCTTAAGTACGATTGCACCTAAAATCAGCGGACTGATTACGCCTGCTATTTTGTTGCAAATGCCCATGATGCTGATCCGCCTGGCGGCGCTTTCAAGGGGGCCCAGAATGGTCACATAAGGGTTTGAGGCGGTTTGCAGAACAGCCAGCCCGGTGCCCTGGACAAAAAGCCCTGTCAGAAACAGACCGAACATCCTGGAGTAGGCAGCCGGGATAAAGATCAATGCCCCGATGGCCATTAATATCAAACCAAGCGACATCCCGTTTTTAAACCCGGTTTTATGCAGTACAACCGAAGAGGGAATGGCCATTACAAAATAGGAGATGTAAAAGGCAAATGCGACAAAATAGGATTCGAAATTGTTTTTTTCACAGGTAATTTTCAGAAAGGGAATCAGTACCGAATTAAGCCATGTTACAAACCCGAAAATGAAGAAAAAGATACCGATAATCGTGATAGAAAGAATGTAATTCCTTTTATCCCGGCTGTTGCCAGGAAGGACTGCCTGGTGAGTCATTGCTGAAACTTTAGTGAAGGATGCTGACAAATCGTACCCGGCAAAATTAACGTAATTTTTTCTGAGATAACTTATTTTATAATACATTTGTGCATACGATGCACTGGCAGGCTATTGCGTAACAACTCCTGTATTGGTTGCCGTTAAATATTTATATCCATGGAAAGTATGCATGAGAAATTCAATATCCTCATTGTTGACGATCGCAATGAAAACCTGATCACACTGGAAAGCATCATTCAGAATGAGGAATTGAATATTATCAAGGCAATGTCGGGAAATGAAGCGCTGGCATTGATGCTTGAACATGAAATCTCGCTGGTTCTGCTCGATGTGAATATGCCCGGAATGGATGGATTTGAAACAGCCGAACTGATGCGGGGCAGTGAACGAACCAAGAGCATTCCCATTATTTTTATAACAGCCACCTATCGCCAGCCCAAACAGATTTTCCGCGGTTATGAAACCGGCGCCGTCGATTATCTTTATAAACCGCTCGACCGGAAAATCCTGCAAAACAAGATCAGGGCATACATCGATTTCTTCAAACAAAAACATGCCCTGCAGGTCACGACAAAACAATTACAAAAAACCATTGAAGAGGTTGCAAAGGCCAAGCGGGCAGCTGAAGAGGCTACCATCGCCAAAAGCTCGTTCCTTGCCAGTATGAGTCATGAGATAAGAACCCCCCTGAATGGCATTATCGGCATGACCGACCTGATCCTGATGGACAAAGATATTCCGGACCAGTATTTTGAACACCTGACCGATATCAAACAAAGCAGCGAATCGTTGCTTGAGATAATCAATGAGATTCTCGACATATCCAAAATCGAAGCTGACAAACTGGAAATTGAAACCATTGAATTCAGCATCCGCGACATGATCGAAAAGGTGATCCGCCTCCTGTCGGTGAAAACATTCCAGAGCAAGCTTGAATTCCTTTGCCTTCATCCTGCCGGATTACCCGACCGGCTGATCGGTGATCCTACCCGCATCCGGCAGGTACTGATCAACCTGCTGGGTAATGCCATTAAGTTCACCGATGAAGGTGTAATTACCTTTGTGATCGAAATTATTGAACAAAACCAGCATGCTGTTTTATTGAAGTTCATCGTAAAAGATACAGGCATCGGCATCCATGCTGATAAAACAGATCAGCTTTTTGAATCCTATCGCCAGGCCGATAATTCTACTTCACGGAATTATGGTGGAACCGGCCTTGGGCTGACCATCTCAAAGCGGCTTGTGGAACTGATGGGAGGCCGGATCGGGGTCGAGAGCCGGCTTGGACAAGGCAGTTCTTTTTATTTTACGCTGCCATTGAGCCTGGCGCCATCAAAAGAATCTGTCATTGACCTGAAATTGCCCGGGAACAATCAGCCTTACCAGGTATTGATTATCGATGGGCACAGGGAGCATGCCGCCCAGATGAAAGCCTTTCTTGACGCATGGGAAATAGATACATCGGTGGCTTTTTCAGCCGGGGAGGCACTTTCAATGATCAATTCCCCGGATGGGAAAAAGTTCAGAATCATTTTTCTTGATCAATCGCTGCAGTCTTTGGAAGGACAGTCGCTCATCAGCAAAATCCGTAGTGAATTTCCACAAAATTCGACACCTGAACTTGTGATTTTGACCGAAGATAAATCAATCCACTCCATGCACCAGATCCAGACTTCAGGAATAAAATTTTATCTGTTCAAACCGGTACTGCAACTTGATCTGAGAAATGTCATACAACGAATCAACCGGACTGAAATACACACACCCTCAACCGGGCAGTTCGAATCCCTGGATGAAATAAAGGAGAAGCCGGCACGCAAACTGAATATCCTGCTGGCCGAAGACCAGTTGATCAACCAGAAGATCGTGGTTCAGCTGCTGGCCAAAAAAGGATGGACCGCCACCACCGCCGTAAATGGCGAGGAGGCCGTGCAGCGGGCGCATGATGTGGCCTACGACCTCATTTTGATGGATGTGATGATGCCCCTGATGGACGGTTTCGAAGCAACCCGCGGAATACGGAATGACACGGCGGGCATGAATTCGAAAACCCCCATTATTGCACTTACGGCCAATGCCATGAAGGGCGACCGCGAGCGATGCCTCGAGGCTGGCATGGATGATTACATCTCCAAGCCGCTCCACCCTGAAGACGTATTTCAGACCATCGAAAAATATTGTTACAAATAACATTCAACATCGCCTATGTTCATCATAAATGCCTGGCAAAAATTAAAAAGGACGTTAACCGAATTTGATTACCGTACTTTGAAAAATATGGGAATAGGAAAGGCTTTGCTTTTGTGGTTCCTGGTTATTTCGCTTATTCCCCTGGCTACCCTGAGTTATATTAACTTCCTTTATTACTATCAGGGGCTGAATGTGATGGCTAAAAAATCATTGTTTACAACATCACAGCTCCGGATGAACTATATGAATGCCTATTTTCAGGATATGATTGATTATCTTGACGATGTGGCCCGTGACCCATCCACCATGTCGTTGATGGATGGACTGCAGCATAACTATTCGCGGCATGCTGAAGAGAAAAAATCTCCGGATTCAGATGGGAAACTGGAAAAACTTTCCGTTGAACTAAGAAACAATATTCAGAAAACATATTTGCCTGAAGGAATCACAGATATCTACTTCATCAGCAACAAAGGAATCATTCTGTTTGAACTCAATGACGGGCAGGACCTGGGCAAAGAGTTATTTACCGGTCCGCTCAGCTCAACGGCCTTTGGAAAAACATGTTATAAAATCATGAAAAGCGGAAAGCCAATGTTTTCCGATATCGAATACTTCCCTCCAGCCAAAAACGAACTGTCGGGTTTCATTGGCATGCCTGTCATGAACTCCCGCGGCGAAAAAGTTGGGATTGCGGCTATAAGAATCTCTACCGAAAAAATTGATCAGATAATTCAATACGGCATCGGGTTCGGGAGCACCGGACACGTTTACCTGGTGGGTACCGATCTGAAACTCCGGTCGGCCAGTAAAATAGGGGATAAATCAAAAATTCTCATTGAAAGTGAAGAAAATGTAAAAACCAGAATCTGGCAGGGCGTTAAGGTGAACAACATCACCCTTGATCCCGATGGAAAAACTATTGCAGAAGAGGTAAGCATCTACAAGAATTCCAAGGGGATGTATGTGATGGGACTTTACCGCAATATCGATATTGTTGAAAAGCTGGGGGTTAACTGGGCATTGGTTGAGGAAATTGACCAGGATGAAGCGCACCTGGTGGCACGCGAACTTTCATCATTTGCAAAAATTTCGCTGATCATCACAACCATCATGGTACTCATCATCTCCACCTATGTGACACGGCGGTTTGTGAGCCCGATTAAAAAAATCTCTGAATGGGCCAAGCAGGTCGCACATGGCGAACTGATCCTCCGCGATGTCCGCGTTGCCAACAACGAGGTTGGCGAGATGAAAGACACCTTTAACTGGCTTGTCAATTCGCTGCGATCGTTCGCCGATGTCAGTCAATCGGTGGCCCTCGGTGATTACAGCAAATCGGTAACAGTACGCAGTGATAAGGATGTGATGGCCCAGAGCATGAACCAGATGGTTGAAAGCTTCAAAAATGTTGTTAAACAGGCTAAATCCATCGCAAGCGGCGATTACTCCACGAATGTCATGCCCCGCAGTGAACATGATACCCTGGGCATTGCACTTTATGAGATGACCATGAAACTGCGTGAAGCATCCATAGAGATCATGAACCAGGACTGGTTGAAAACCGGCATCAATGAACTTGGGATGAAGATCCGTGGTGAAAAGAGTATGGCCGATCTTTCCAGTGAAATCATCCATTTCCTGTCGCGATATCTTGAGGCTCAGCTGGGGCTGCTCTATCTGAAAGATGAGCAGAATCTTCTCCGGCTTGAAGCAACTTTTGCATTCCAGGATGAGAAAGTCATCAGTAAAACACTTGCCATCGGAGAGGGCCTCATCGGACAGGTGGCCAAAGAACGAAAATTCATAACTTTTTTTGCTTCGGAAAACAACTCACCAGCAGTTAATATCGGGCCTGAAAAAGTAAAACCACAGCATTTTATTATTTCGCCTGTGCTTTTTGAAGGTCAGCTGATCGGTGTTATTGAACTGGGCTCCTTTAAGCCGTTCGATGAACAGAAACAGAATTTTATCGGGGTTGCCCTCGATAATATTTCAGTGGCCATCAACACCGCCAATTCCCGGGAACGGGTGCAGGAATTGCTTTCAAAAACACAGGAACAGGCCAAGGAACTGGTGATGCAGAAGGAGGAACTTCGTCAGATAAACCAGGAGCTGGAAGAGCAAACCAAGGCTTTGCGCCTCTCTGAAGAAAACCTGCAACACCAGCAGGAAGAATTACGTGTAATTAACGAAGAGCTGGAAGAAAGATCAAAGGTTCTGGAATTGCAGCGCGATGACATTCGCCGGAAGAATGAAGCGCTGGAAGAGGCCCAGCATGAAATTAAACAAAAAGCAGAAGCCCTTGAAATCGCCAGCCGCTATAAATCGGAATTCCTTGCCAATATGTCGCATGAATTGCGTACACCGCTGAACAGCATCATGGTGCTTTCAGAACTCCTGGCCACCAATAAAAACCAGGATATGAGCAAGGAGGAGGTTGAGTTCGCCAACATTATCAACTCCTCGGGGAAGGATTTGCTCGAGCTCATCAACGACATTCTTGACCTGTCGAAGGTGGAGGCCGGAAAATATGAGATTGACATCGAGGAAATGAACCTTGAAGAACTTCAGGAATATGTTATCCAAAACTTTTCACAGATAACCAATAAAAAAGGTATTACCCTCGAAACAAGCATTGCGGTCGATCTTCCGGAATATATCATGACCGATTCACAAAGGGTGCTGCAGATTGTCAAGAACCTGATGTCGAATGCAATTAAATTTACAGAAAATGGCGTGGTCAGACTTCGTGTTTTACGTCCTGATATAAAGACAAAATTCACCCAGCCGGGTTTGAATTACGGGAATACAATTGCCATTGAAGTGTCTGATACCGGAATCGGAATTTCTGCTGAAAAAGCCAAATTGATATTCGAGGCTTTCCAGCAGGCCGACGGCACCATCAGCCGGAAATTCGGGGGAACCGGATTGGGACTTACAATTTCACGCAGCCTTTCACGGTTACTGGGCGGTGAAATCCAGCTCCGGAGCATTGAAAAAGAGGGATCCGTATTCACGTTATACCTTCCGTTAAGTATTAACGAAAGTTCATCTGTGGCAGAAAATACCTATCCGGTAGTTAAATCTGAACCTTCCCGTACTTTGGATCGCATCAAACCCGGAAATTCTGATAGAAGCTATCAAACTGAAATTATCCAGTCACAAACGGATGAATTACTAACCACTTCAAGTTTCCTTCCGGATACTGTTTTTGAGAATAAAAAAATCCTCATTTGCGATGATGACATGCGCAATGTTTTCGTGCTTTCCAAGATCCTTGAAGAAAAAAAGGCGAATATCCTGGTCGGGAAAAATGGCCGAGAAGGGATTGAAAAACTGAGAGCCAATCCCGATACAAATCTTGTATTGATGGATATTATGATGCCCGAAATTGACGGATATACTGCGATGCGCGAAATCCGAAAGGATCCGCGTTTTCAGCAACTTCCGATCATTGCCGTCACTGCCAAGGCCATGAAGGGCGACCGTGAGAAATGCATTGAAGCAGGCGCCAGCGATTATCTCTCAAAACCGGTACAAACAGAAAAACTGCTCACCCTTCTCAGGGTCTGGCTGCATAAATAAACGCTGCAACAGCAAGCATAATCCGCGATTATATAAGCGCTAGGATAACATGGCAGAGAGCCCTGCCATATGAAAGACTTTTTTTATTTCCTCACTGGCATTGTCGATTTTCAGGTCATAACCCTGCCGCCTGACATCTTTTGAAGCGGTAAGCAGCATTCTTATGCCAAGGGAGGCCAGGAAGCTGACCTCCGAAAAATCAAGAATTACCGGGCTGTACTGATTGTTTATCAACGCATGGAATTTCATCTCAACATTAGGCAAATTGATTGCGTCGAGTTTACCTGCAAAAGCAATTTTCAGGAGGGTTTCATCCGATTGAAGTATTTTCAAAGTCAGGGACATGAATTAAGTATTTGAATGGTAAAATATATTATCTGTCAGACTTCCAATGGAGATTCAACTTCTGGATCACCAGAAACAGCATCGTTGCCGGTATCCTGTTTAAATGCTTTTTTGTGCTTGATCATTTTCCCTTCGACAATGAACACAATCGACTCTGCAATGTTCGTTGAATAACCGGCTATGCGGTCTATCTGGGTTAAAATAATCATCAGGTTGGTGGCCACCACGATCACCTCGGTTTTGTGCATCATCTCATCGAGAATACGGGCTGAGACAGATTGCACCTTTTCTTCGATTGCATTGGCTGAAATAAAAATATCTTTAACGAAGGTGGTGTTGCGCGTGTTCAGGATATTTATCACATCTTTCACGATCAGGTCGGCCATGTTGGCCAGTTCATCAACATGAAGATCGGACAGGATCTCCTTGTATTCGCTCACTCCCTCGACTTTTTCTGAGATGTTCACTGCAATGTCGCCCAGGCGCTCCAGGTCGTTGTTCATCTTCAGCGCCGACATGATCAGGCGGAGATCGGTGGCAACCGGCTGTGTGAGGGCAAAAATGCGCTGGCAGAGCTTGTCAATTTTCACATCCAGTTTGTCCACCTTGTTGTCGGCATCGACAACTTGTTGAGCCAGTTCAATATTACACGTCAATAAGGCCTCCAGGGAGTTATGGACCTGGTCGTAAACCAGATTTCCCATTTTATGAAGCCTCTTATTCAGTTTTTCCAGTTCCTGTTCAAAATGACGTTCCATGTTAACAAATTAAAAATTAAAAATTACGAATTACGCTTTTGTCCCGTGTCCCCTGTCCCGATTTTTTGTCCCGACTTTTTATCCAAACCTTCCCGTAATATATTCCTCCGTTTGCTTTTTGTCCGGTGTCGTAAAGATTTTTCTGGTTTTTCCGAACTCAATCAGTTCTCCAAGGTAAAAGAAAGCTGTCAGATCACTCACCCGGGCAGCCTGCTGCATGTTGTGTGTAACGATGACAATTGTATAGTGCTTTTTCAGTTCGAAGATCAGTTCCTCGATTTTTGCTGTGGAAATAGGGTCCAGTGCACTGGCCGGCTCATCCATCAGGATGATCTCGGGTTCCACCGCCAGGGCCCGTGCGATGCACATACGCTGCTGCTGACCGCCTGAAAGGCCCATGGCCGAATCATGCAGCCTGTCTTTAACCTCTTCCCAGATAAAAGCCTTTTTCAAAGAGGTTTCAACGATTTCCTCCAGTTTCTTTCTATTGTTAATCCCATTGATCTTGGGGCCATAGGCAACATTTTCAAAAATAGATTTTGTAAATGGATTCGACTTTTGAAAAACCATTCCAACCTTTTTTCTAAGATTAACCACATCTATCTGTTTATCATAAATGTTTAGTCCGTCAACCAGTACTTCTCCGGTTATCTTCACATTTGGGATGAGGTCATTCATGCGGTTCAGGGTACGGAGGAATGTCGATTTTCCACACCCTGACGGACCAATAAAGGCGGTGACCTCCTTTTCCGGTATATCAAGGGAGATGGAATTCAAGGCCATTTTTGCTCCGTAGTACAGGATTAAATCCTTTGTTTTGATCTTTATCTCTTTCATTGTACTGTAACTTCGTTGGTTATTTGGCCTTCCTGCGCAGCCTTGATCGTATGATGACAGCTGTTAAATTCAGTATAAAGGTAAGCATTAATAACACCATGGTTGTGGCAAACTGTATTGGCAGGGTCTGGTCAACATTGGCCGATTGGGTCGCCATGATGTAAATATGATATCCAAGGTTCATGAACTGATCACTCAGCGAGGTTGGAAGCGTTGCAAGGTAATAGGCTGCACCGGTGAACAGGATGGGTGCGACTTCGCCCGCACCGCGGCTGACAGCCAGAATGGTGCCGGTCATAATTCCCGAACGTGAACCAGGGATGACAATACGTCTGATGGTTTCCCACTTGGTGGCGCCCAGTGCGAGGCTTGCTTCGCGCATTTCGCGCGGAACGGTGCGGATGGCCTCCTCAACCGAAACTATCACAACAGGGAGAGTCAGCAAGGCCATGGTAAGACTTGCCCACAGAATATTGGGTTGTCCCCATTTCAACTGCCCGCCGAGAAAAACATCGTCCATCCCGCTACCAACAAATTTTATGAAAAAACCTAATCCGAACAAGCCAAAAATGATAGAAGGCACCGTAGCCAGCGTTCTGACGGCAAACCGGATGGTTTGCGCCAGGATTGACTTTTCATGGGCATATTCGGTGAGGTAGATCGCCGTGATGGTACCAAACGGCACGGCGGCCACCGACATAATCACAACCAGCAGCGCTGTTCCGTAGATAGCCGGGAAAATACCGCCTTTCATCATGCCATCCTCGGGAAATGCGGTGAGGAATTCCCATGAAAAGGTATCCTTTCCTCCGATGATGATCACGACCAGCAGGATGATGATCACGGCGATGATCAGGAAGGCTGAAAAGGCGGTTAGGCCAACAAATAAACCTCCGGTTATTGCTTTTTTCCTGCTCATGATTGTTTACCCTGAAAACGTTTAACCAATTTCCCTTTCACGTAGAATTCAGCCAGGGCGTTGAGACTGAAGGTAAAGACAAACAGCAGCGAGCCGATCAGGAAGAGTACGTTGTAATGGGTGTCGCCGAACACGACTTCGGCCATCTCCGCGCCGATGGTGGCCGCAAGGGTACGCACCGATTCAAACGGGTTGATCCCGGTCATGGCAGCGTTTCCTGTGGCCATGAGGGCGATCATGGTTTCGCCGAAAACACGCCCGATCCCGAGCAGGATAGCTGCGAATATGCCGGGTGTGGCGGCCGGGAGGGTCACAAACAAGGCAGTCTGCCACCGGGTTGCCCCCAGCGCCAGGCTGGCTTCGGTATAGGTCTGAGGCACCGCGGTAAGGGCATCCTCTGTAATGGTGTAGATGATCGGGATGGCGGCCAGGGCCATGGCCACGCCGCCAACGAAGGCATTAAGCCGTCCGTCGTATCCGAAAATGCTCTGGAAAAAAGATGCCATCACCATCAGGGCGAAAAAGCCGATGACCACCGACGGGAATCCGGCCAGCAGTTCAATAGCCGGTTTGATAATTTCCCGCAGCCAGTAGGGTGCAAATGATGCGGAAAAAAGGGCAGCCAGTATGGCAATGGGCGCCGCGAACAATATGGCGATCAGGGTTATTTTCAATGTACCCACAAACAGCGGGATCAACCCATACCTCGGATTATCAGAAACAGGCAGCCACTGGGTACCTGTCAGGCTTTTGAAGGTAGCCTCATCAGAACCGTAAACAATAGTATCTTCTTCCTGAACCTGGTTTTCGGTCATCAGTGAATCGGTTTCCGTCACTCCGTATTGTTCCTGGCCGGCGGCATTGGTCCGGTCAGCAGGCACATCACCATACTGTTCCTGCCCGGCAGCATTGGTAACGGCTGTTTCATCCGCACCGTACTGCTCCTGCTTCTGCACCGATTCAACTTTCACGGCCTCCTTATTCTTTGACTGAAAAATAGGCAGCGATTCCTTGAAAACGAAGAAGAAAATCAGCACAATAATGGTAATGGATAAAAAGGCAACACCGGTGATGATCTTCTCGGAAAGAAATTCTGAAAGGCGGAATTTCTTTTTTAAAGACTCCCTGCTGAAAACGAATTTATTCTTTATCGTCGGTTCTTCCATTGTTTTATTCTAACGGCGAAAGGCAACATTTAAAAATGCTGCCCGTCCCCGGTTTCACACTTTACTAACAAAAACTACTTTACGGAGAAATAACCAACTGCTGCGACCAGTTTCTGCCCTTCAGGGCTGAGTATCCAGTCGATATAAGCCTTCATCTCTCCTGTGGGCCTGTTCCTTAAATACATGTACAAATACCGGGTGATCGGGTATTGGCCCTTTTTTACAGTTTCGCTATCGGCAACATATGCCGGGCTCTTGTCATCTTTTTTCACTGCACAATGTTTTACACCAGCAGCATAGGCAGCTCCACCATATCCAATGCCGAACTTATCCTTCGACACAGCATTCACCACTGCAGCCGTACCGGGCAGGGTCTGGCAGCTGGCAGCATAATCAGTCTTTACAACCTGGTCCTTGAAAAACACATAGGTTCCGGAGCTGTTTTCACGGCCATACAGTTTGATATCCTCATCAGGTCCGCCAACCTCTTTCCAATTGCGTGTCTTTCCGGAAAAAATATTGCTGAGTTGTTTCAATGTCAGCTCTTTTACCGGGTTTGATTCATGTAAAAAAATAGTAATGCCATCTTTTGCACAGGGAATTTCAATTCCAAGGGAGGCATAACGGTCTTTGAGTTTATCCATCTCCGATTGCTTCATCGGGCGGCTGGAGTTGCAAATATCAGTTGCTCCATTGATGAGTGCTGAAATTCCTGTACCTGACCCTCCGCCGGTAACCTGGATAACCGCTTCGGGGTGCGACTTCATGTATACTTCGGCCCATTTCTGGGCAAGGATGACCATGGTATCGGAACCTTTTACTGTTATTTTTTTAGGAGCAGGCATGAAGGCAAAGCCAAATAATGCGATCATCACAATCGCAGCCATTCCGAATTTTGTTTTCAATTTTTTCATCTGGTTAAATTTTACGAAATATAGTAATTTTAAATTCTTAATTTTTAATTGATTAAAATTTTACCTGTAAACGAAGAGTCAATGTGTTTTGTTTAATTACACTGCTGTAATCATAAACACTGGTTATTCCATTTACCGTATAAGCAGAGGTGACATTTCCAACCCCCTTGTCATTAACCCCAACCTTTTTATTCAGCGGGATCTCGTAGCCAAGCATGATCTTGATGTTGTCGTCGAAGAAATAGGTGTATGCCAGTGTAATGGTTTGGTACTTTATATCTGAGGTGCCGCTCTTCAGGCTGTTGTTAACGACTGTTTTAACCTGTGCGTTTGTAGCCACTACCGGGTCTGTTCCGGCATAGGTAAATTTATCAACAACGGTAGTTTTTATTTTAGCATCATAGGCAGCAATACCGATCTGGTCGGACGACACCTTCGTGTTTGGATCATAATAATCGTAACGGGCAGCAATCTGATGACGTTTGCCGATGTTCTTTATCAGATAAACATAGTAGCCGCTGAAATTTTTCTCAATAGCAGGCCTGCTGTTTGTTGTAGAGGTTGTGAGGGTAGTCAGGATGAGGGTGTCATTCTTTATCGAGGAGGTCATCCCACTGACAGCAGTGGTTTTGGCTGTATAACCAGGGGTTCCGTTTACACCAAAGATATATTCACCTTTGAGTGCGAGACCACCGAGGAAGTCAAAATATAGCTGGGCTTCGAATCCAACCCAATTTTTCTTAATCAGTTTCCCGATATCATCGTTGGTTCTGTTGTAGGTATAATCTGAATTGAGCACATCCAGGGTATTAGCCTTAATCTTGCCATAATAACCATGAGCACCAATGCCAAGAGCACCGATCTGGCCCAGTTTAAAGGTATAGGTCACCCTCCCCATGAAGTCTTTGTGATTATCAAAGTCGTTGTTCAGCGGATTGATATTCACACCCGATGCATCGGAAATGGTGAGTCCGTCATTACCGTTAAATACAGCAAGTTGTATTTTTAAAGGAATTTTTGGAGGAGCAATCTCCAGCTTGGCGCCTGTGGCACGCTCGTCAGGATAAATGGCGCGTATTACGCGTGAACGCTCGGGGACCTCGCGGTTGCTCGATGAATATTCAACTTCGTAGTTGGGCCTGTTGAATTTACCAGCCCAGAGTGAAAAGGTCTTTAACCAGCGGTCATTCAATTGTACATAGGCATCTTTCAGGGTGATGTTGCCTGGTACAAAATCGGGTTGCAGTACAAATACCACACCGTTAATGGGCTCATATTGAAATTTGATCCTGACCCTGCGAAGCATGAAAACATTACCGGGGTAAGCACTGGCTGCTTCATAATGCATGTATTGGGCCTGAATATAACCCGACAGCTTTATCTTGGTCAGTTTGGCTAGATCGCCTTCTGCCGTAGCAATTCTTTCTTCAACACCACTGATCTTGTCACGCAGGGTGGTTACATTTTCTTTCAGGGTATCCTGTTCTTTCTTCAGATCATCAATTTGCTTTTGCGCCTTGATAGTGATCGATAAAACCAACATTGGCAGGATCAACCCGAGGGTTAATAGGATTCTTGTAAATTTTTTCATGTCCATAAGTTTTAATTTTGCGGCAAAGGTATTTCTACCCAACACTGGCAATGTTAACAAATGATTACCTTTGTGTTAAATAATTGTTAACGAAATCTGTAAAAATTAACGCTTATACTTAATTGTCAGCATATTAGCTTTTCGGGATGGTTTGAAAAGCAATGGTATAACAGGTCCCCGGATTATTTGTTAAAACCAGTTTACCTTCGATCTGCCTGCAAAGGATCTGTATGATCTGTAACCCCATTGTTGTGGACTGATCAGGATTCACACCGGCCGGCATTCCGATACCGTCATCTTTCAATACCAAAGTGTTCAAATGATTCTCAGGATCATACTTGAAGGAGATCTGAATATTTCCGGATCGGTTATCCGTGAATGCATGCAGATAAGAATTGCTTAAAATTTCATTTACTACCAAGCCAATCGGAATCGCCGCATCAATATCCATAACGACATCATCGGCTTCAAATGTCATTGAAATGTCGCGACGGTTATAGGTCCCGGCAATCACAGAGGAGAGTGAACGCAAATAATCGGGGAAGGAAATATTTTCAAAATCCTTCGACCGGTATAGCATTTCGTGTACCAACGCCATGGTGCGAATCCGTAATTGAAGATTTGTAAGTGATTTCAACAGTTCCGGGTTCTTAGCCTGTGCCATTTGCATATTGATCAGACTGACCAGTATGGCGAAATTATTTTTAACCCTGTGATGAATTTCTTTCAGAAGATTTTCTTTCTGCCTGGTTCCTTCCATAATTTCTAATTCTTTGGTTTTACGTGCCTGAATATCCCGGGTCACTGCAACAGTTCCTTTAAAAGCGCCGGTGGTTTGATCGAATAAGGGGTTTCCGACTGATTCAGCCCAAAAATTGGAGCCATCCTTTTTTACTGCCTGGTAACTGAAATACCGGGGCGACCTCGTTTCGATTATTTCCTGTTGAATTCTTTCAAAATATGCATGAAAATCAGGATGGATCAGGTCAGCTGAGGACTTTTGTAAAATTTCTTCCGGTTCATATCCAAATAATTTAACTGAAGCAGGCGATGCATAAATCATTTTATTCTGACTATCTATGTGGGTAATGAATTCCCCTGAATTTTCAGACAGAAACCGGTATTGTCTTTCACGTTCGCTGGTTTGTTTCTCAGTAGTCTGCCGCTCCATGATCTCGGCAGATAATTTTTCATACAGCAACTGCAACTTTCTCCTGACACTCCGGTTATATAAAAGCAGAAATACGAGTACCAACATTGAAATACCTGCCAAAACAGTGATGGACTGAACAAAAACACTCTGCTGCACCTGATTCCCAATATTCAGTGTCTGAATTTCAATATTCCTGAGCAGCCGGATTTCTGATTCCTTCATTTTTTTAACGCGATGATTGGATTCAAGAAAGGATAGGTTGCTCTCATTCCGCTCTTTGGCAATGATTTCTATTTCGGATATATAGCGTGTATAATAGTATAACGCCTTTTCGAAATCACCCTGGTTTAAATAAAAAGTATAGAGATGCCGGTAACTGTTTTCCACCAGGTTTCTGCGGTTATATTTCAGAGCCAGGTTCAAACCCTTGTTCAGGTAAAACATTCCCGAATCTGCCATCCCGAGCAGAAAATAATCTCCGGCAATATTGATCATTGAGCTGTTTTCACCTTCTTGGTGATTAACCTTTCGTCTTCCGTTTAAGGCTTTTTGGTTGTATTTCAGAGAATATGAATATTTTTTCTGCATTGCATAAGCATGGGCTAAACGCGTGTAAAGCATACCTAATAAATAACCATTCGTTGTATCAGCAATTCCTATAAGCTTTTCATAATGGGCTATTGCTTCATTATATCGGTTTTGATTGATCAACAAACCCCCAATATTATGCTGAACAAAAATGTCCCCCATTTTGTCGCCTGCACGCCTGAAATTTGAGGAGGCTTCTGTAAATAAATAGATTGCTTTTTGATAATCGCCTTGCTTTTCGTAAATTTGAGCCATCTGGTTGCGAAACATTCCCTGTGATTGCAAATCATTAATTCTCTGTGCCACGACCAATCCTCTGCCATAATACTCCAAAGCATCAACAAAATTGTTCATTATACGGTTAATGTAGCCGATTTTTTCTAACGCATCTATCTCCCCGTCCTTATCAGAAATGTATTGAAATGTTTTCAATGCAGCCAGGTAATGCCCCTGTGCCTGAATGAGCATGTTCTTTTTATTAAAATAATCTCCAAGCGCCAACCGGGTCCGGGCTTTTAGTCTGTTGTTTTTTTCTTCCTTGGATATGCGCAGGGCCATCACGATATAGTTCAAAGATTTCTGCGGAACTGTGTCCCAAAGCTGAGCAAGTTCCAGGTATATTGTGCCCTCTTGTATCTTGCTTTCATGTGGCATAATCCGGTAAAGACTATCCTCGATACACTGGTCAAATGGGGTGTATTGGGCGATTGAACCCTGGATAATAAAGGTGAATAAAATTGCCGGGAGAAATAAACGCATCTGCATACCAACATGCTGGCTTTGCGATCAAAGATAGATAAAAAAATAACCGCACCGGGAAACCAGTGCGGTTAAATTCGGGTGGCACCTTCCTGACAACAACAGTTGGCAGTGAGGTTCTAGCAGAAATTAGAATTTTACCATCTTTAAAATTTCCGACCGTTCATTGGTAAACACATGAATGAAATAGATCCCCGGCTTGAGTCGTGCCAATGAAAATTCATGCTTCCTGACACTTGCAAGATCAACTGAAAAAACTTTAATCCCTCCCATTGAATAGATTTCAGCTTTTATCATTGCAGCCTGATCTTCGCCATTCACCTCAACAGTAAATATTCCGGTTGTCGGATTCGGGTAAACTTTTACCGACTGATGACTCATTATTTCCGGAATAAAGGTGGTTTCTTCCTGTGAGGGTTTTGCTACTACGATCATATTCGGCAATTGGCCGCAATACTGACCCTCCTGTGTGATATACCCATGCAGGTAACCACCGGCAAATATGGTTGTTCCAGGCATGAAACTGATCTTTTGTCCTGCCACAAAGGTTGCTGATCCGCCATCGTGAATTGCAAATGTTGTTCCGCCTCCCGCAACTGTAAGGGTTTGGATCGCATTGAAACAGGTATCATTACCGTTTTCAACAATTACATTTTCAACCTCTGTATTATTCGGAACCAGTTGGTTAACACTTCCGTCAATATGAGTTGTAGCTATGAATTCAAATGTATTATCGGTGAATTCATTGATAACGAATGGAAGAGCTGTCTCACCACCAAGATAGGTAAACTGAATCTCGAACAGGGTTGTGCTGTCAGGAATTGAGAGTGTAAGCAGTGAAGGTTCTATCCAGTTTGCAGCAACGGTATTGTTGTTCCCTGAGAAAAACCACTGGGATGCAGGCATTGCATTATAAAAATTAACCAATGTGTCGTATTGAAGAATAGCGGGATCATAGCTGATCTGGATGTTTGCACTGCTGATGGGTTCGCCGTTGTTATCGGCGCCTTTCAATTTTACAGGGAAATATATTACATCCCCCGGCATTGCAGTCAGATCAGGCAATGTAACAAGCAATGGCGTAACCGGTGGATTGTTAACTACCATGGTAATCAGATTGGAGGTAGCTATCATGTTATTCACACAAGTTAAACTGGTTGTCATCAAACATAAAACAACATCTCCGTTGGCCGGGCTGTAGGAATATGCTGAAGCATTTGCCCCGACATTAACCCCATTCACTTTCCACTGATAGATCGGGGTTGATCCCCCGTTTACAGGCAACGCGGTGAAGTTCACCGTTGTGCCGACTATGGTCGGATTCTGAGAAGCAGTAACCGAAACGCTGACATTCACCCTTGATTGAACCATCATCGTAATACTGTTTGATGTTGCCGGGTTGCCTGTTGCACAAAGGTCACTTGAGAAAAGTTCGCATGTAATCACATCATTGTTTGCAGGAACATACGAAAAGACAGTATTATTCGTGCCCACATTTATTCCGTTTTTCTTCCACTGGAACAAAGGAGTATTACCGCCATTGGTTGGGGTCGCCGTGATAGTGACCTGAACGCCATTACACACTGGATTTTCATTAACCGCTATTGAAACACCGACAGCTGAAATTGGAATAACATTCACTGAACGTGTTACCGGTAAAGCAGCAATTCCACAAGCATCGGTCACGTTGTAGGTTACAGTATAGGTTCCAGGAACTGCCGTATTTACAGGATTATCGGTCATGATGCTACCGGTGATATTATTCCCCTGATAATCAACAGCTGTTGCTCCGGCATCATTGTATGTTGAGTTCAGACAGATTTGTTCCATGGTATTGCCCGTTAGGGTAATAACCGGCGCCGCCATGAATTCATAAACCGTAACGGTTTTACTTACTTCCGAACTTGTTATGATCAATGCTTTGCCTGTCGGACTTTGGCTGGCAGAAACAAATTGTATTCCTTCAACACCCAGATCGGCAGGGGTATTAATATACTGCTTCAATAAAGGAGCAGTGGGATCGCTTAGATCATAAATGAAGATATCACCGGTACGTTCACTGCCGATAAAAGCATACTGCACCCCGTTGACTGTTCCAACAGCCAGACCTTCAGGTTCAGGACCTTTGTTATCGCTGCGGGTATCAAATGTTGCTGCCGTTCCGTCAGAATTAAAACCTGTTGAATATCTGGCGGCGGTAATCTGTTCAAGCTGGTCCTGACTGTCAAACATTTTTGTAAATGAACTGTTCCAAACAGTAAAAGAACGGGCGCCCAATGAATGTATCTCTTCAAATTGAGTATCGCCATCGGTATTTCCGGTTGCTTTTGACACATTAAGACGACCGAGATTGATTGCCTGTTTCAAAGTTGAAGCATTTGGAAATACTACCGGGTCTAAAATATATGACGCATCGCTAACCCTTACCTCTTCGGTATAACCTGTATAATCCCTGGCATCGCCTTCGTTGGCAGTAAGATAGTAAGTGTTACCGTCAGATGTAAAGCTGGCTATGCCATCTGGTTCATACATGCCTTTAACCGGCCAGTTCTGAATATTGATTTTTCCGCCTCCACCTGAAGTGCCGTTAACATCCCGGTCGCTTGCATCCAGGCCGTTTCCGGCAAGACTGTAGTCTTTAAGACCAAGAGGATAAATATCAGTTATGGTTGCTGTTGAAATATTCAGTTTTGCAACTGCGTTATTCTCCTGAAGGGTCACATAAGCGGTTGTTCCATCTGCCGAGAATGAGAGGTACTCCGGCTCAAGATCCATTGCTACAGTAGCTCCCGGACCGTAAATTCGCACCCCTGCTGCTTTTAATGCGGCAAGTTGTCCGTTATAACTGGTAAAGCCTGCAGTTGTTACGGTAGCGGAAGGTAAACCGCCAGAAATATCAATAATTGAAACAGAACCTTCCGGGTCAAATGAGGTCGGCTGTCCATAACTGTTCGGTTCACCTTCGTCTGCCGTTAAAACTTTCGAACCATCCGGTGTAAAAGTGATCATATCGGGCAAATATCCCACGGTTACATGTGAAATATAGGCAGCAGTAGCACTTGAATAGAAAGCGACTATTCCGGGTTGCTGTGCATTGTTCGCATCCTTGATGGCAAAAGAAGCAGCCACAACCCCATTTTTCACGGCCACCGAATTGGGCACTGCTGTTGTTCCTGCCGGCGGCGTAAAGCCAAAGGGCATATTTGCCTGACCAGAAATAACACCAGAATTGCTTAAGGTATAATACTCTAATACTGGGCCAGCCACAGTGAATATTCTGTTGGTTGCCGAATCAAATGCAGATATTTCAGCTCCGTTTGCACTTAATATTGTTGACTTGAATGTAAACAGAGGGGGTTCGGTGATTGTAATTGTTGTTGTTCCTGAACAGCCATTGACATCTGTTACAGTAAAAGTATAATAGCCTGCGCTTTT
>CAISJJ010000517.1 GCA_903885595.1 uncultured Bacteroidales bacterium | reverse complement strand
TCGTCCAGGTAGTAATAATCATCCTCCAGGTCGCGTAACCTGATCATTCCTTCACATTTCGTGCCCACAATTTCGGCGAAAATACCCCATTTGCTCACACCTGAAATCAGGGCATCGAACTGCTGACCAACCTTATCAAGCATATATTCAGCCTGTTTATATTTAACCGACATCCTTTCGGCATCTACCGCACGACGTTCCATTTCCGATGCATGATCGCACATTGGTTCATACACCTCCTTTGAGACAGATGGGGCATTGTGCATATAATCAAATAACAGCCGGTGTACCATCAGGTCGGGATAACGGCGTATAGGCGAAGTAAAATGGGAATAAAACTGGAACGCCAGTCCGTAATGACCAATGTTGTTTGTTGAATAATAGGCCTTTGACATTGTCCGGATGGCAATTGTTTCAATCATTGTCTCTGTACCTGTACCCTTGATATCACAGAATAACTTGTTAAAAGAGTCGGCCAGCGACTTTTTAGAGCTGATTTTTAGTTTGTATCCCAGCCGTTCTACAAACTGGGTGAAATTTTCGAGCTTCTCAGGGTTGGGTGTATCGTGCACACGGTAAACAAAGGTTTTAACAGCCTGGTTTTCCCTCTTTTTGCCAATAAACTCAGCCACCTTTCGGTTGGCCAGCAACATGAAATCTTCGATCAGTTTATTGGCGTCTTTCATTTCCCGAAGATAAATACTCAACGGACGGCCCAGAGTATCCAGTTTAAACCGGACTTCCTGTGTCTCAAAATTAAATGACCCCTTCTGGAAGCGCTCTTCACGTAGTTTTGTAGCCACTTTATTCAATATGGCAATCTCTGATATATATTCCCCGGTTCCTGTTTCAATAATTGTCTGGACCTCTTCATAGGAAAACCTTCGATTTGAGTTGATAACGGTTTTTCCAAACCATTCCGAATAGATTTTTCCCTTTTCATCCATTTCAAATACGGCAGAAAAACATAAACGGTCCTCACCCTGCTTTAAAGAACACAATCCATTTGATAACCTTTCAGGAAGCATCGGGATGGTACGTCCGACCATATAAACTGAGGTTCCACGTTCAACGGCCTCCTCATCGATAGCAGATCCCGGTTTAACATAATAGGAAACATCAGCGATATGTACCCCGATCTCCCAATGGCCATTGTCCAGAGTCTTCAACGAAATCGCATCATCAAAATCCTTGGCATCTTCGGGGTCAATGGTAATTGTAAATACCGGCCTGAAATCTTTTCGTTTCGTAAGCTCCGATTCCGGGATTAAATCAGGGAATGATTCAGCCTCTTTTTCAGCCTTTGGAGAAAATGATAACGGAAAGTCAATTTCGGCCAAAATCGATTGCATTTCAACCCGGTCGTCGCCAGGTTTTCCAAGTACCTCTTTTACTTCGCCGAAAGGATTAGCCGATTGTGAAGGCCATTCGGTTATAACTGCCACAACTTTCTGCCCGTTCTTAGCTCCATTGAGTTTTGAAATCGGGATGAAAATATCGACCGGCATCGTTGCATTATCAGGGCGGAGAAATGCAAAGTTTTTTGACGTCTCAATCGTGCCGACAAATTGCTTTTTATTCCTTTTGATAATTTCAGCAATTTCCCCCTCCAGTTTATGTCCTTTTCTTTTAGGAAATATGAAGACCTTTACCTTATCACCATGGAGGGCATGATTTGTATTTGTGGCAGCAACAAATACATCTTCCGTTTTGTCATCCGGTATTACATATGCCTTGCCAGTTTGTTTCATATCCACAGTACCCAGAACCGAAGTTTTGACCTCCTTTTCAAACCCGGGACTTTCCTGATTTATCTGGTATTTTCCACGCTTACTCATGGCAAGGTCCTGGTTCTTGAATAACTGCCCGATAATCAAGCTGATCAAGTCCTTGCTTGCACGGTCTTTGATCCCAAGTCTCGCGGAAACCTGTTTATAATTGAAACTGCTGTATGGATTATTCAAAAAAATATCCAACACCGATTTTACAAATGTATTCTTCTCAATTCCGCTTAAACTTTTTTTCTTACCCATAACATTAATATTATGATAACTTGTATCCCATTTTCCTCTATTCGTCCGTCCGATAGTTCATTAACCAAACGCTTCCTCTTTCTATATTTCTCGTCAGCCACGGGCCCCCTATCTCACCCGTTCACCAACTTACCAACTTACCAGCTTGCCAACTTGCCAACTTTATATTTAACCTCTTCCCGGGATCGCCTCAAGTAACGCCCTTGTATATTCCGACTTGGGGTTGGCATAAACTTCGTCAGATTCTCCCATTTCCTCTATTTTTCCGTCTTTCATCACAATCAGCCTGTCCGACATATATTTAACCACCGATAAGTCATGGGAAATAAAGATATAGGTCAGGCCAAAATCCTTTTTTAAATCATTTAATAAGTTCAAAACCTGGGCCTGGATGGAGACATCGAGGGCCGAAACAGATTCATCACAAATGATCAACCGGGGCTCAACAGCGAGTGCTCTCGCAATGCAGATCCGCTGTCGCTGTCCTCCCGAAAATTCATGGGCATAACGGTAATAGTGTTCCGGCTTTAATCCGACTTTTTGCAGCAGATCCATTACCCGGGCTTTCCTCAACGCATCATTCTGATGCAGGTTGTGAACTTTCATAGGTTCGAGAATGGCCGGGCCAATGGCCATCCTGGGATTCAGAGACGAATAGGGGTCCTGGAAAATAATCTGCAAATCCTTACGTAGTTTTTTTAGTTTGCCTTCAGTCAGTTTCGTTATATCCTGGTTTTGGTAGATGATTTTACCTTCCGAAGCGGGAATGAGTTCGAGTACAACCCTGGCCAGGGTTGTTTTTCCGCTTCCCGATTCCCCAACGATGCCCAGCGTTTCACCAGGGAAGACAAAAAAATCTGCTCTTCTAAGCGCAGTAAAGGAACCAAATCGTTTCCCAAGGTTTTCAACTTTCAAAATAGGTTCCCGGGCATATATTCTTTCATGTTCAAGCTTACGTTCTCCGTAAGTAATTGACATCATGGCATCTGCCTGCTTTTCCCCGATATAATTTTCAATCGTCGGAAGCCGTTTGAGCCGCCTGTCGAGCGGAGGACGGCAGGCCAGCAATCCACGGGTATACGCCTGCCGGGGGTTTTGAAAGATATCATTAACTGTCCCCTCCTCAATTACCTGGCCTTTATGCATTACCAAAACCCTGTCGGCAAACCCACGAACAAGTCCCAGGTCGTGTGTAATGAAAAGGATGCTCATGTTTCGTGATTTCTGGAGGTTTTTCATTAATTCAAGAATGGTTTTCTGGACAGTAACATCCAGCGCCGTTGTGGGCTCGTCGGCAATCAGGATGGCAGGATCACAGGCGATGGCCATAGCGATCATTACCCGCTGTTTCTGTCCTCCTGATAACTGATGCGGATACGATGCTAAAACCCCGGCCGGATTTGGAAGTTTAACCTCATTAAATAAATCAAGAACCTTTTCACGGGCCTGCTTTTTACTAAAACCCAGGTGATCTTGCAGGCTTTCCATCACCTGGTCTCCACAGGTAAAAACCGGGTTCAGCGAGGTCATGGGTTCCTGGAAAATCATGGAAATGTAACGTCCCCTGAGCTGCCGCATTTCAGATTCCTCAAAATGAAGAATATCTTTTGCCTGATTCGTCCCGCTCCTGAACAGTATTTCCCCGGTGAATATCTTCCCGGGAGGCTCCGGAATCAGTCTTAAAACCGCCAGGGCCGTCACCGTTTTCCCTGAACCTGACTCCCCTACAACGGCTAATGTTTCTGCTTCGCTCAACCGGAATGATATATGATCCACCACCGTTAGCTTCTGTTGATCAGAAACAAAGCTGACTGATAAATTGCGAACGTCAAGTAATGGATGGGATTTCATTTCCCGGGTAAATTTTGATCAAACCTACGTGATTTTTTTCAATATTGGATTGATGTTGAAAAATAACCCCGCCGGCATCATTACCTTTTTGCCGTTTTGGTGATTAAGCAAAAACAAGCTGTCATGATCTATCTCAGTGATTTTATTTCACTCATATTCCCCAGAATTTGCGCCGGATGTGGAAATAGTCTTTGGAAAAAAGAAGAGGTGCTATGCAATTCCTGTGAATACCACCTTCCTGATACAAAATTCCATTTCCATCTTGAAAACCCAGTTACACGTCTGTTTTGGGGCAGGGTGCCCATCGAAACCGGTTCTGCCTTTCTCTATTTTAATAAAGGGAACAAGGTTCAGCGATTGATACACCAATTGAAATACAAAGGGAAAAAAGAGATCGGAATTTTTCTTGGAGCCCGGTACGGAGCATCCTTAAAAGATGCCCCCGGGTTCAATACGGCCGATGCAATCATCCCGGTTCCCCTGCACAAGAAAAAATACATGCAACGGGGTTACAACCAGAGTGAACAGTTTGCCATTGGATTATCAGGGTCCATGAATATCCCGGTTAACAATCACTTACTTGAACGCAAAACAGATACTGATACACAAACCAGGAAATCACGCTTCAGCAGATATCAGAATGTACATGAAATATTTTTGGTAAATCATCCGGAAAAATGGAAGGGTAAACACTTGATACTTGTCGATGATGTAATTACCACCGGAGCAACGCTTGAGTCATGTATTCTTGCCCTGCAATTCATACCGGATGTTAAAATCAGCATAGCATGCATTGCAACTGCAACTTTGTGACATTCTCGTCTGGTTGTTCAGAAAATTGATAAATCAAAGCCTTCCGCCCAGAATGGCTGTCTTTTTAATTCTGTTTACGATTCCGTCAGGCTTAATTATTTCAATGAGAATAATATAAAATCCAAGCGATGCCTTTCCCCGGTTATCCGTAATACCATCCCAGGTGAAAACTTCTTCACTGCCGGTTAAAACATTGTTAATCAATCTTTTTACGAAGCGTCCCCTGGAATCATACACTGTTATGTTTACAACACAATCCGGATACTTTATCCGGAGTATGATATTCAGTAAATCATTATAACCGTCATTATCAGGCGAAAAGATTTCAGGCTCAATGGCTATTTCACAATCCGATGCCTCAAAAATAACCCTGTGAGAATTGCTGTATGCCGGAGTCGAAAACCCAACTGTTTCAGCAGCCGAATGCCAGTTGTTTCTGTCATCCGACGGCATATCGGGATGTGTTCGTTCCAATGAAACCCCCTCCCTGGTTACCAATAAGGGGTAATGCATATCCGGATCATACCGGAACCTGTCAATGACAGACAAATCGTCTCTTCTTGCAAGGATCATTGTGCCGGTATCATCTCCAAACACCGGAAAACTGCTCATCTTCACAATTTTTTCCGGATCAGGGGAACGATACTTTTCACAAATATTTTCCGGACTTGAGGTTATTGCAATGTAATCGCCCGGGAATAAAAGATAACCACGTGCCATCAATGGTGTTGCACTGGTAATTAATCCTTCCAGTGTACTGCTGTTTGAAAGAACAAGTGACTGTAAATCGATGATGTTATCCGAGCGGTTGTATAATTCAACAAATCTTGAACCTCCGCTGACCGGATCAGATAATATTTCGTTTATAACAACATCATGAACAGTTGCAGTATCAGGAATTGCGAAACGGGTCGTTATACTGGAATCCATTTGGTTTCCGGCACAATCCTTCATGTTGTCCGAAACGCTTAGCAGGTAAGTGGTTCCCTTTTTAAACACTTCACCAAACACCAGTTTCGCAGAAGAAAAATCCGGCGATACAGGCACAACACTGACCGGATACAATTTTTCATCGGTTAGTGTTTCAATGGAAATGATGTCCCAATTGGTGATATATAGCAAGGATGCACTGTCCATCGGCTCTGAAAAAAACACATCCACAGTTGCAGAATCTGAAATAACTGCCTGAGGTACAAGCGGTGTTGTCAGATCAGGGTTGCTGGTACTAATTGAATTTGCCTTTCCGGGGGTTCCACCCGTTGCATTCTGCGAAGCACCCCAGTTCTCCGCACAACCACATGGATTTAACGGATCCATCATCTCTAATGACCAGCCGCCCTCCTCTTTGAATGAGCCTTTGTACCAGTCGGGGCTGTAGGAAACCGAATGAATGACATGTTGCCGGGAGTCTTTAAGCACCAGCGTTGTCCCTTCATTTGACAACGAAGTCCCAGATGTAAAAAGGAAAACACCAAAACCATAAGAAAGATACACCGAGTCTTTCATAACAAGCAAATATCCTTTGGGCTGAATAACTATTGGCGGGAAAACCTTCAAATAGCTACCATATCTTAAACTCCAGTCCTTCAAATTAATGGGAAAACTGGTTCGGTTATAGAGCTCAATAAATTCACCATTCGGTAATTCAACCGGGGGATCGGGATCGGCCATAATCTCGTGAATGACGATGTCATAGGGCTTTGGCTTATAAAAACAAACCTGTACCACCGTATCACGCATGTAATTTCCTGACAGGTCCTGAACATTGCTGATTAGCAATGAATCATATACGGATACTGCACTGGAATCATGAAAATACAAGGTAACAACAGTTGGTTCATTAACATCCAAACAGACTGAATCAGGATGGGTTTCGGTTGAAAATCTAATGTAGTTATTCGGGGCTTCTGCACCCGGGCTTTGAATCGCTTCAGAAAAAGTCAGCCGGATTGTTTTTTCTGTCAATACTTCATGTAATAGAATGCCCGGAGGTATTGTGTCCCGAATAACAGGACCGACATAAAAATCATCAAAATAGAATTTAGTCGAATTGCTCGATGTGTAACGGCAGTATAAACCAAACCAACCTGTTGTTTGGAATGAATCGTCGAAAAAAGTGCCGCCGGAATAAAAATTATTTCCTCCCGTTGTGTCAATCATTGCCTCCCAGTTTCCATATTCATCACAAATGATTTTAAACCTTAGGGTAGTGTTTGAATGCACCATTTTATAGGATTTATAACTGAACAGCTTTGCAATCGTGCTACCTGCTTGTTTCATGATATAAATAGAATCATCCGCTCCTCCTGCCTGTAAATAGTATCCATTCACCGATGTGAACAATGCCGGGGTATCTGCCGTTAAATAGATTCTGGCATAGTTATTCGACGACGTATTGAAAGAAAGTTTCAGCCAGAAACTCCATTCCGTTTTTTTCACCTCATTGTTTCGGGTTACCAGGACAGATGTATCACTCGCCGTTGAACGCAAATGAAGCTGCTTTGAGGAATTGATTTCAAATTGAGCAGCATCACCGGTCCAGGCTGGATTTTCTGTGAAATTTCCATCTGAAAAATCATCATTCACCTGCCCTTTGGCATTGTTACAAATGCAAACAAGGCAAATAAAACAGCCATTTCGTATAAAGTCATATAAGAAAGTTTTCATAACATGGTTTTTCTGCTTAATCGGCAAATTTGAAAAAGGTCGTTGATGTGTTAATAAAAACCCTGTCACTCCGGTTTATCAGCTTACCTGTTAGCCTGTTTATCGATTTTCCCCTATCTTTGCAAACATTCTGCTATATGCAATACCCATAAGTACAACGTTCATGCAAACCGTGAATGTTAATTTATGGGTATTCCATGTGACCATTGAAATCAAAATTATTAACACATGAAATTGCCATAAGTACAACGTACATGCAAACCGTGAATGATAATTTATGGCTATTCCATATGGCCCGAAAAATTAAAATTAACATATGAAATACCCATAAGCACAACATTCATGCAAACCGTAAATGTTAATTTATGGGTATTCCATGTGACCGCTGAAATCAAAAATTATTAACACATGAAACTGGCCGTTATAGGCGCAACCGGATTGGTTGGCAGGGAAATCCTGAAGGTGCTCGATGAACGAAAAATTTATCCGGATCTCTTTATTCCTGTTGCCTCCCCAAAATCGGCAGGCATTCCGCTCATATTCAACGACCATCGTTATTATATTCATACCCATGAACAGGCAATTGAAAAAAAACCCGATGTTGCCATATTTTCTGCCGGTTCAGCTGCTTCACTTGAATGGGCACCGCGATATGCCGCTGCCGGGATAACTGTCATTGATAATTCATCGGCCTGGCGCATGAATCCGGAAATTCCACTTATTGTCCCGGAAATCAATGCCTCCGTATTAACAAAGAATCATAAAATTATAGCCAACCCAAATTGTTCCACCATTCAACTCGTCCTGGTTCTGGCACCCCTTCATACCAGATACATTATAAAAAGAATTGTCATATCAACCTATCAGTCCGTCACGGGTACGGGTGCCAAAGCAGTAAGGCAACTTGAAAATGAGCGAAAAGGAATAAAGGGAGAGATGGCTTACCCCTATCCGATCGATCTGAACCTGTTTCCTCACGGGGGTAATTTCCAGGAAAACGGCTATACCTCTGAAGAAATGAAACTTGTGAATGAAACCCAAAAGATTTTGGATGATTATTTGATCAGGATTACAGCCACAATTGTCAGGGTTCCCGTAATGGGCGGCCATTCTGAGTCTGTGAACCTCGAATTCGAACATGATTTTTTAGTTGATGACGTTGTGCATATTTTAGCCGAAACATCCGGGATTCTCCTTCGCGATGATGTAAAAAAGAATATCTATCCAATGCCCCTCGATGCAGCAGGGAAAGATGAGGTTCTGGTTGGAAGAATCCGTCGCGATGAATCGCAGTCCAATTCGCTTAACCTGTTTATTGTCGCCGATAACCTCAGGAAAGGAGCCGCCACCAATGCCGTTCAGATTGCACAATACCTTGGTTCAAACAACCTACTTGGTTGTTGATATATCTCAATTAAACGATTGATAAAAATGATTGATAAAATTGCTTTATATCAATTTAGTATTATCTTTGTCTGCTGATCTAAAAACTGGCACTGGCAGCCATCCCCGATGGTAAATAAAATTCATCATTCTTCCAATTGCGCCGATTGCAACTGCAAAGCTTCCATTTTCAATAGTTTAAATTCTTTGGAGATCGAGTTAATTAACAGCAGCCGTTTCCAGGTAAACTATAAAGCAGGTGAGATCATTTTTAAACAGGGAACCCCATCCCCCTATTTCGTTTGTGTCACCTCTGGCCTAGCCAAAATTTATATTGAGGGGTATGGAAAGAATCTGATTCTGGCCCTGATCAAACCAATTGATTATATTTTCGGCCCTGGAATCTATGTTGATAACCGCCATTATTATTCCGCTGCTGCGGTTGAAGATTGTACCGCTTGCCTGGTTGATGTTACCGTTTTTAAAAAACTTATCAGGGAAAATCCTGATTTTGCTGAAGAATTCATTAAACGTATCTCCCTCCAGTCCATTTTTAACTTCGACCAGGTTATCAGCCTTACGCAAAAACAAATGCATGGCCGGATTGCCGATGTTATTTTTTATCTATCCGACAAAATTTATTGCCAGAATCCATTTGAAATGACCATCTCCCGGCAGGATCTGGCCGATCTTTCAGGGATGTCTAAAGAAAGTGCCATCCGGATTTTAAAAGAATTTAAAGAAGAGGGCATTCTCACAACATCCGGCAACACGATGGAAATACTGAATACAAAACAACTACGCCAGATCAGCGAAACTGGCTGATAATAAATTCACAATAAAGGTGTTTTTTCAGCCGTTTTCAATTTATATCAATTTTCAATTCTAACAGCCATATCCCTGTTTATTGATAGATTGATGTATGTCAATGAAGAATTGAGATATATCAGTTAATATATTAACAAATCTCACCAACTTATAAACAGGGCCGTTCATAATCTTCGATATTTTTGTTCCCGAAACAATTTGCACAAGTTGTCAGCTGCATAAACGTATTTATTAACAAAAACTGTAAGAGTATGAAAAATTTACAAAAATTCTTTTTCGCTGCCGGATTGATGATCGTGGCTGCATGCTTGATGTTTACCTCCTGCACCAAGGAAGGAGCACAGGGCCTGACTGGTCCTGCCGGTAAAGATGGAACAAATGGAACAAACGGAACAAATGGTAAAGACGCAAATGAAACTTGCAAAATTTGCCATACGGCTACTATGGTAGACCGCATTGCTGTGGAATTTCAGCAATCAAAACATTCATGGGGTGCCGCCGCTTTCGAAGAAGCGGGCAATACTACCTGTGCTCCCTGTCATGAACAAAAAGGTCTTGTTTATGTTTGCCAGAATAACACCTCTGCAGAATTCCTTTTTAGTGGTGGAAGATGGGTTAACCAATATACCGTTGCGCCTGATGCAGCAATTGGGGAAATCGGTTGCTGGACCTGCCACAGCAGTTTACATACAACATATGGCGAATCAGATATTGCGCTTACTTCAACTTCTGCAGTTCCCATGACGATGTGGGGCGGTGCTAAATCGATCAACCTGCCTGCCGATAATGGAAGTAGTAATTTATGCGCAAGATGTCACCAGCCACGCCCGTTGACCTGTAATAATGATCCCGCTGCAAGGTTACTCAATTACGATTCACTTAAAAACTTCCCGAATGTTGTTATGTATGACAGCGCTGAAGGTGCCGTAAACAAATATGTTAAGCCGGCTTACAGAATGCACATACACTATGGCGCTGTTTCCGCTGTGGTTGCCGGTGTGGGCGGTATCGAATTCACCGGAGATATGGCTTATGGTAATTCACCTCACACAAACGCTGCTTCATGTTCCGATTGCCATATGGCCGATCCTATGACAGGTATTGCAGGAGGACACTCCTTTAACATGAGAAATGCAAGAGAATCTGCATTATCCTCAAGTACAACATGGAATTTCAACGGTTGTAATGTAACCGATTGCCACGCTGCTGACCCGTTAAGCAAAACCCACGCAACATGGGTCAATACCAGGGCGGGTGTGAAAACATTGCTTGAAGCATTGGCTGCAAAAATCAACGCCTGCGGCCTCGGACATGATATTCTGCACCGCGATGCCTCCGTAACAAACCTGTGGTGGGGAATTACTTCCAACAACTATGATGGTTACCTGGATATCTACAGTTCATCAACAAATCCTGCCGGATATTGGAGAGATCCTTATAATACAAGCGCTGCCAACCTGGCAAAACCAAAATTCCCCAAATTATTAAATGTACAGCTGGGCGCCATTATCAATTTCCAGTTCTGTTTGAGGGAATACAGTTTAGGCATACATAATGCCGAGTATGTAACAGCCCTGATGACCAATTCCATTAAAGCGCTGGAAACCGCTGGATGGTAATACAATCTTATAACAATGAAAAAGGCTTCAGCGAACCTGAAGCCTTTTTTACAAATTTAAAATCGTCTGCCAGGCGTGTGTTAATAACAACAAATTATTACTGAATTAATATCGTTCAACCCCAAAAACATTGATTATGCAAATCAGAAAGTTGAAAAAACTGGTCACAGTCCTATCCGTGATTTTTATTCTTTCGTCATGTAACAAGGATCTCATTGTTCCCGATCCTCCTTCACCTCCACCTCCCCCTCCTGTACCGGGGCAAATCAGTTACGCACTTGAAATCCAGCCTGTCTTTACTGCAGAATGTGTC